>CAZTHA010000046.1:0-5798 GCA_964613435.1 uncultured bacterium | reverse complement strand
CTGGCCATAAATGAATGGACAGTCATCATCTACATGGTCAATGACGGTAAATCCGGAGATGCGCTCGAACAGGCAAACTTCAAAAATCTGTCGCGCATGAAGTATTATGGTGCCGGCAATCAAGCTGAAATAATCGTGCAGATGGATGGCATGGCCGACGGCTCTTCCGATGAACAGAAACTGAACTACAAAGGCGTAAGTCGCCTGCGCATCGAAAAAGACAAGATTATCGACGAAGGCGTGCTTGGCGAAAAAAACATGGGCGACCCACACACCCTCTGGGAGTGCCTCGAATGGGCACGCCAGAAGCATCCGGCAAAACACTATGCCTTGATAATCAACAGCCACGGCAGCGGCGTTTTTACCTGGTATGGCACCGGTTCAACCAGCAGCAGCAATCCGGGTGAAGTAATTTTCAACCCCGATCGCAACAAAGAGGAAAAAAGAAACAAAATTCTCAGCCGATTAATGGGCAACCGCACCGCCAATTTGCAGAATGCCGCGAGAAACAACGGCAGGTTTGTGGCTTACGACACTACAGATAAGGATGCCCTTACCGTGTTTGAAGTGGCAAAAGTTCTTGAAACTTTCAGTCTGCGCCACAACCACAAAATCGACCTGGTCGGCTTCGATGCCTGCATGCCCGGTTCAATTGAAGTTCTTTATGAGTTGAAAGATGCCTGCACCTATATGGTTGGCAGTCCTGAAACCACGCCAATCAATGGTTTTGGCTACGAAGCCATGGCCCGCATGCTTGCGCGCAACGGCAAGGTTTCACCAGAAGAATTTGCCGTTAAGATGGCTGAAGACCTCAATGATCGGCGAATTGGTGCATGGCGTGTCGCCGATGCCCAGCAAATAGCTTTCGCGCTGAACAATCTTTCAATGCAACTTCTCGAAGCCATGAACGAAACCGGCAAATCTTTCGGATTAAGCTCTATTAGTGCCTTCGGCGGTCAGGAACGTTACTGGGATCTGCTAAAGATTGCCGATTCTTTCGCACGAGAAAATTCCAAACTCAATGACGCGAGCAATGCTCCGGCAATAAAACAGCTTGCCAAGGAACTCCTGGCGACCATTGAAAGTGCCCGCCTAACCAGAAATGGCACCATCAGTCTGGTTTGGCCAGGCAAAGACGAATACAAAAAATTCCGCAATTTCTACAAGGCCCTTTCAATATCCAAAGACTACAAATGGGATGAAGTGCTCGACCAGCGCGAGCTCGGGTTGAAATAAGGTTTTCACAAAAAAAAGGGGGCTGTTTCCACAGCCCCTTTTTTATTCAGATAAAATCAATGCTTGAGGCGATCGATGGTATTTTCTGGTGTCAGACTTTTTCCGCCCAAATATCTGGCGAAGAATGCTTCGAGATACTTGTAAAACTCGATCTGGTTTTCTTCGTTATGAAAGCCATGGCCTTCGTTCTCTTTCAGCAAATAGTAAACCGGGATATTCTTTGCCTTCATTGCAGCAACGATCTGGTCCGCCTCCTGTTTTTTCACCCGCGGGTCATTCGCACCCTGCACCACCATCAGTGGCTTTTTGATATTTTCCACGTAGAAAAGCGGGGAGATGCTTTTTAGAAATTCTGCTTCGGTCTCAAGATGGCCGACTCTTCGATACAGATCGCGCTTGAGAGGTTCCCAATAAGGCGGAATCGAACTAAGCAGGGTTAGCAGGCTCGATGGGCCAACATTGTCAACGCCACAGCAGTAGAGTTCGGGTGTAAAGGTCATACCCGCCAGAGTTGCGTAACCGCCATAAGATCCGCCATAGATGGCAACCTTGTCTTTGGCAACGATGCCCTGTTTTACCAGCCATTCAGCGCCATCGCTAAGGTCATGCTGCATGTAGCCCTTGCCCCATTGCTTAATGCCCAGATCCTGGAAGTTTTTTCCGTAACCGGTCGAGCCACGGTAATTGATCTGCAAAATCGCGTAGCCACGATTGGCAAGATACTGAACTTCGGGGTTGAAACCCCAATGATCGCGGGCAGCCGGGCCACCATGCGGGTTAATAATCGCGCCGAGCGGCCGTGAAAAATCTTTCGGCAAAGTCAAATATGCATTTAACTCTGTTTTGCCATCACGGCTCATGAATTTTACCGGTTTACAGTGGCTCAACAATTCCTTTTTGATCCAAGGCTGGGTATCAACGAGTTTCGTCAGCTTTTTCCCAGCCTTTTCATAGAGATAATATTCACCCGGGTTTACGTCAGAAAAAACGAGAAACAGCAGCTTGTTCTGCAATTTATCAGCATCCCGGTATGAGACACTCTGACCGGCAAAGCGGGCTTTAACCGAATCGATGATTTCGGCAAATTCAGGGTCGATGATCTTATGATGCAATTTGTCGGTCACATAACCAAAACCTTGAATTTTCTTCATCTCGCGATTGACAATCATCGCTCCAACGTCGACTTCGGGGTGCTCAAACAGGGTTTCAACTTCGTTACCACCCGGACTAAGCTTGACATAAGCCGCTTTGTCACGGTTTACGTTGGTCGAAACAATGACATGCTGATTATCGAAATCAAACATTACCGGCGAAGCCTTGTCACCCTCCGGTGCAAGATAGAAGGGCTTGAATTCAGACTTTTCATCGGGTCTAAGCGAGATCAGATCACGATTGTTGAGCTTGGAAAAAGCACCGCGCAGCTTGCCGTCATGATCAGTCATCCAGCCAACGATCGTTCCGTCATTCTGCGCAATCTCTTCAAGCTTGCCATCTGCCAGAGTCAGGCGATAAACGTCCATAACCCGCTTATCGCGTTTGTTCATCGCAATAAGTACGTGCTCGGGGTCATCTTCAAGATCATCGACGATGTAGGTGCGCACACCATCGAAAGGGGTATAGCAAATCTCTTTGCCCGTCCTGATGTTCACCCCATACAAACGAAAGTTTTCGTCTCCGCCCTTGTCGAGGCTGAATGAAATCACTTCTTCATTGATGAAGTAAAATCCACCGATATCTCTGGCCGTTTCTGATGTTAGGCGTTTTTCCCGACCGGTCTGAAGGTCTTTGACGAAAACGTTCAGACGTTTTTTCCAGGGTGCCAGCCAGGCAAGGAAATTGCCTTCGCGAGAAATCTGAAAAGCGACTTTTTCAGGTTTCTTGAACATAACTTCTGCAGAAATCAGCTTACGATCAACTTTTGCTGACGCGCAGACTGTGATCAGCATTGCACTGATCAACAAAACACAACGAATCAATCGCGACATTGTCTTCCTCCTGAATTTTGTGTGACCCATTATACAACAATAGCCGACAAACAAAAATTAACATTCAACTCACTTGTAATTTTTACGACCGACAGATATAGTTGCATACGCAACTATTTTTTTCAGGAGCAAATTGATGGAAAAGCCACTGCTCGGGAAATGGGTCGCAATGCTCAATCGTGCGACTCACATGCATGTTAACTCCCATTTTGGCAAAGAGGGTGTCGGCGCCGGCCAATATCCTTTTCTGCTTTTTATCGGGCGCTGCGGCGGCTGTTCCCAGGATGAAATTGCCCGCCACCTTTGTTTCGACAAAGGTACCACTGCCCGAGCCCTAAAAAAACTTGAAGATGCCGGATTCATTACCCGTACTGTATCAAGCAAGGATCATCGCCGAAATGAGGTAAATCTTACCGAAAAAGGCAGAAAGATTCGCTTAAGGGTAAGAAAGCTTCTCGAAGCTTGGCATGACAAACATCTTGAACAATTGCCCGAAGAATCAAAAGCTTTAATCGAAAAATCTATCGAAAAAATGGCGATGAACGCCATCGCTGCGGTTAAAGATCATAATTTCACTTACCAGAACCAGGAGTAACCCTATGAAGAAACTAATTTTTGCTGCAATTGCCGGGATAGCCCTGGTATTGGCCTTCAACCACTTCTTTCTAAAAAGCTCTGAAAAGCAGGCCGCCAAAGGCCCGCGCAACCGGGGCGGCATGGCTGCGGTCGCCGTAGAGACTGTTCCGATAAAGCTTGGACGACTTATCGATCAGGGCCTGTTTACCGGCTCATTGATCGCTCAGGCAAAGTTTTCGGTTACTCCTAAAATTTCCGGGCGTGTCAGAAAACTGCTCGTCGATATCGGTGACGAAATCGCCAATGGCCATGTCGTGGCCGAGCTTGACGATGAAGAACTGCAACTGGCCGTGAAACAGGCCGAAGCCGATCTGGAAATCGCCCGCGCCAACTTCAATGAGTCGGCAGGCCTTCTCGAAATCGCCAAAAAAGAACTCGAGCGCACCGAAACCATGCGCAAACAGAAAGTAGCCTCAGACGTCGACCTCGAAAAAGCCCAGGCCGCATTTAAAACCAGCCAGGCAAAACACCAGGTCAATCGATCTCAGCTGGCCAACCGCCAGGCAGCCCTGGAATCGGCGCAAATAAGGCTTTCTTACGCCAAAGTCGATGCAACCTGGAGCGGGGGTGCCAACAAGCGCTTCGTCGCTGAAAAGTTTCTCGACGAAGGCTCTTCGGTTAACACCAACACCCCGATCGTTTCAGTCATCGATATCGCTACTCTAACTGCGGTAATCGACGTTGTTGAAAAGGACTATTTCAAAATCAAAATTGGCCAGCACGCCGAAATCGAAACCTCGGCAATCGCCAACTGCATATTCCCAGCCAGAGTAGCAAGAATTGCCCCGATTCTGGATAACACCTCGAGGCTGGCCCGGGTAGAACTAGAAATCGCCAACATTGACAAAACCCTTAAACCTGGAATGTTTGTAACCGCCCGAATCATTTTCGAAACTCACGAATCGGCAACCATAGTGCCGACCTCATCGCTTGTGCGCCGACAAAACCGCACCGGCATCTTCGTGGCCGATCTCGCCAGTATGACTGCCAAATTCGTTCCCATTGAAATTGATTTCAGCAATCCTGAAAGTGTAGAAATCGCCTCGCCCACCTTATCCGGTCAGGTCGTCTCGCTCGGGCACCATCTGCTCCAGGACGGCGCACCAATCAAAGTCGGCAATTTCAGCAAACAGAATGGCAAAGGCACCAATTCAGGAGGCGTCAGATGATTCTGCCTCAATACTCAGTTAAACGCCCGATCGGTATCACGATGATCACCCTCATCGTGGTTATCTTCGGCATAGTCTCGCTGACACACCTGCCAATCGATCTGATGCCCGACATCACCTACCCGCGCATCACCATCTCCGCCTCTTACTCAAACGCCAGCCCCATTGAAATGGAAACCCTGATCACCCGCCCAATCGAGCAGGCAATCTCTGCCGTGCCCGGCGTCGAGGAAATTTCTTCCGACTCCTCTGAGGGCAGCAGCCGGGTCAGAGTCTCTTTTGCCTGGGGAACCGATCTTGACGCAGCCTCTAACGACATTCGCGACCGCGTTGACCGTATCATTGGCCGGTTACCTGAAGATATGGACCGACCGATGCTGCGTAAATTCGATGCCGCGGCTTTTCCGATTCTGGTGTTGGGCGCAGCCGCTGACCTTGACCCCGTGCAACTGCTCAATATCATCGAGAATCAGGTTAAATACCGTATCGAACGTATACCTGGCGTCGCTTCTCTTGACGTGCGTGGCGGCAACAAAAGAGAAATTCATGTCGACCTCAATATCGCAAAAGTTAAAGCTCTGAATATTTCCACCGACCAGATAATCTCACGACTCCGGGCCGAAAACGTTAACATGCCGGCCGGAACCATTGAATCAGGCAACTACGAGTTTCGCCTGCGCACGCCCGGCGAATTTTCCGAAGTCGACCAGATCAAAGACGTTATTATCGCCGAAGTCGCTGGCAAGCCTATCAGACTTAGTGATATCGCCAA
>CAZTHA010000045.1:0-18197 GCA_964613435.1 uncultured bacterium | reverse complement strand
TTTCAATGAATATCAGCTTCCGATGGCGGCAATAAAGTTGAAGCAGGGGTTTGGCCGACTGATCAGAAAGAAAACTGACCACGGTACTATTTGGATTTTGGATAAAAGAATCATCACCAAAAGCTACGGAAGATTTTTTCTTGAATCATTGCCCGAATTGCCGGTTTTGCGCGGCAAAATCTCGGTTCTTACCGGCATGGCCGAAAATTTTTTCAACGAGCAACTATAAGCGGGAGTAAATTTTTTGAGCGTAGAATTTCTTGTTTTTCTGGTCGTGCTTACTATATGTGTTTTGCTCGTCTTTTTCTGGTTTTGCCCGATTATTCTCTTGATTCAGGCCTGGAAAACCGGTATTGAGATAACCCCATTAGATCTGTTCGCCATGCGACTTAGATCGGTTGCACCTGACAAGATCGTTTTTCCTGCGATCCGCCTTGTTAGTTCCGGTTTCGAGCTCAGCGAATATGAAAGAAAAAGCCTTATTCATAACCTTGAAGCACATTTTCTTGCCGGTGGCCGAAACGACCTGGTTGTCGATATGCTGATCGAAGCCCGAAAAAGCGGCAGGTCGCTTTCTTTTGACCAGGCCAGATCAGCTGATTTGCAATCCCTGGTTAAATGATGGCCTGATTAAACTGGGTTATTTTGATTAACCAGGATTCATTCTTTTTTTTGTGTTTTCCCATTTTTTTGTTGTAAAATGCTTTTAGCAATTTAATCGGGAGGACTGAAAATGGCTCGAAACATTCTTTGTATTTTAGTTGGAAAAAGAAAAGAAACTGCTGTAAACGTGCAGAAAATTCTTACCGCCTGGGGTTGTTTGATTAAAACCCGCCTTGGTCTGCATGATGGCACTCTTGAAAACTGCACTGAATCTGGTTTGATCATTCTTGAACTCGTTGGTGAAGAAGAAAAAATTCAGGAGCTTTCAAGAAAACTTGAATTGCTCGATGATGTCCATGCCCAGCTGGTGAAACTCAGCCTTTAACCTGCTCTTACAATGACGGTCTCAGTTTTTAACGGCCTGGCGCCAAAGCTGAGACCGTTTTTAAATTGCCTTTTTGGAAGCGTACAAAGCATGGAAGTTAACAAGTAAAGATATTTGCTTGTCGAGCTTTTAAAAGGACGTTTTATTGAACCGCGTCAGAGAAGTCCTGGATAATTAAAAGAACTCAGCCAGGATTCACCTCTTTGAGAAAAGCGATAAGCTCGTGATGGCTCATACTTTCGGCAATCTGCAACAAGCTCATTTCGCCGGCATTCTTCAGACTCGTATCTGCACCGGCATAAATAAGGCTTTTTACCATTTCGATCTGATTGTCTTCAACTGCATGCATTATCGCGGTGTTGCCAGACTCATCGCGGCGATCGGTGATCGCACCATATTCGAGTAAAAGCGCCAAAAGGTCGTGGTGACCTTCGATTACAGCTCGAATCAAAGGCGTTTGCCCAAATATCCCCTTGATTTCAGGGTCGGCTCCGGCATCGAGCAAAGCCCGACCTATTTCAAGATGCCCAAGATTTACTGCCATCAATAAAGGAGTGCTGCCCTGAATATCCTCGATGCTGTGAACATCAGCGTTGTTGGCAAGCAACAGTTCGACCGCGGCAAAATTACCATTTCTTACCGCTTCGAAAAGAAGCGTCGAACCGTCTTCGTCATTTTCATAGACCAGGTCGGGGAATTCTTTCAGCAATCCCATCAGCTCACTGATCTTGTCTTCTTCAACGAAAGCAGCTGCTTTTGCATACAACCCGCTCAGTTGGTAGGCTTTGCGCTGTTTCTTGATCGCCTCGATCAATTCAAGGATTCTTGGCTTTTCCAGGTGTTCCGGTGGCACTTCAAAATAGTCCTGTAAGGTGCTCAGGCTATCCTGCAACAGGGTCTGAATTATGCGGCTCTGACTCTGCCTGAAATTCGCCAGTAAGCATTCCAGGCCCTGAATATACAAAACCGGAACATCATTGCTTTTACCAAACCCCGTTAAAAAACGGGCAAAGCCGAAATTTAAATGGTTGCATTTCAATCTTTCGAAATAAATGCAGGCATTTTGTGCTTTTTGAATTCGGGTAATTATTTCCTTGTCGCGAAATGAGAGAGCCCAGGCCAGTCGTGACAGTTTAAGCGCCTGCTTAACATTTTTAAGATTGCAGGCAAGTTCTGAAGCGACCGAGGTCATGTAGGTTATCTGATGCAGATCAAGAGAATAGGGGTGCTCTTCATTGCTTAGAAAAAGATTGAGCGCCTCGTTATCCATATTCAATTGCACCATGATAATGAACTGATAAAAACGTTGCCAGCCCAGCATGAGCGGATCGACGGGTGGAGTGGCCAGAAGCCTCGCCTTCATTTCTTTGGTTAGTTCAAAAGCGGTGTCGAATTTCTTTTTCTGTAAGAGATTACTGATCTGTTTAAGGTAAAAATCAAAGACATTTTCTGGCATAGCTTACTCGATGTATCCGTGGTCCTGACCGTCAGGCGTTTTGACGCAGGAAACCCGGGTATTTTCTTCCTCTTCCGTTATCCAGTAACTGCCTCCGGAAGGGCATACCGGTTTTTTTTTCAAATAGCCCATTTTTACCAGCATCGGAACCGTCAGATTTTTGTTGTCGATTTCTGGATGCTCGGTCTGGGCCAGAAAATATGCCTGCCTGATCAACCTCATGTTTTCCCGACAACTGGTGCGACGAATCCGGTTTCTGATGCCGCGGTAGCTGTAGGCGGCCATCGCCATGAGAACTGAAATGATCAAAACAACGATCATCAGCTCGATTAATGTAAATCCTGATTTCTTGTCGATTATTTTTTGCAAAGGGTTTTTCCTTTAAAATACCTGACTAACTTAACTTCTAAGGGGCCTTCTGTAAAGAAATTTTTAATTGATGTTGAAGATTTTCCGCCTAAAAGCTATTCTAATAGCCATCGTCAAATTTTGAGGGATAAAAAATGAGCCTGACCGGAAAAATATTACTGAAAGTTCTCGAAACTGGCCTGATACCAGAAAAGATTACCCGGGCCTGGATTCGCCGGCTTTGCCATAGCGCCTGTGAACGTGCATCGCTTGGCGATATTGAAGCCAGACATTCAGTTTATCGACAGATTGTCAAAGACCTGAAAACCGGCGTTAACGTCAGGCAGAAAGATCTGCTCAACGAGCAGATGGTTGAAATGGATAGCGAATTCTTCTCTCTATACCTCGGCAAACGCATGTCTATGACATGCTGTTATTTCCCGACCGGTGCCGAAGACCTTGAAGAAGCAGAAGAAACCATGCTCTGGATGACCGCAGATCGCGCCAGAATCAGGGACGGAATGAACATTCTTGAACTTGGCTGTGGTTGGGGGGCGATGACTTTCTGGCTCGCCAGGCAATACCCCGAAATCAGGATTACAGCAGTTACCGATTCAGTCAGCCAGGGAATTTACCTGCGCAAAAAAGCCCATGAACTTGATTTAAACAATGTTCGCATTATCACTTCCGAGTTTGCTGATCTTGATTTGCCCGCCAGTTTTGACCGGATTATTACGGTTGAAAGATTCGATCTTTTTGCTGCAGACGCCAGCTGGCAGAAAAAGGTAGCTGATTGGCTCAAACCTGAAGGAAAGTTTTTTCTGCAAATGCCAGTGCATGCCGATGCCGCATTTTATTTAGACTCGGTCGGACTCGACGATCTTCCTGGAAACGTGGTTTCTCGAAATCGGCTTATGCTTTCCTCTGATATGCCCATGCTGTTCCAAAAGCTGTTTTTCCTCGAAGATCACTGGAAAATAAGTGGCGAGAATTACAAGTCGACAGCTGAAAAATGGCTGCGTCGTTTTTATTTCAACCGCCTCGCTATTTTGCCCCATTTTGAAAAAGCCTATGGCAAAAGAATGGCCTGGACCTGGTTTCAGCGCTGGCGCCTTCACCTGATTGCACTAAGTGAAATGTTCGGTTACAATCGCGGCCAATGCTGGATTGTCGGCCAATATCTCTTTTCCAGAAAATGAGCCCTGCTTTCAGGTCTTTTGCTTGCGTAGCTCATCATAGGCGCTATTGATTCTTTGCGACTTCTCTCTGGCCAGTTCCTGGATTTCCGGTCCCATTTTGGCCACAAGGTCAGGGTGGTATTGCCTGATTTTTTCCTGATATGCCCGCCGAATTGTCGCCATGTCAGCGTTTCGATCTACCCCCAGGATTTCATAGGGGTCATGGATCTCAGCCTCGTCGCAGCATGTTTTCCTGTAAGCGTTTGAATTCGCCGACCGTTTATTCGCCCTGAGTTCATCGACAAATGGTTTGATAAAATACCAGAAAACGAGCACAAAAATCAGCAGAATATCGTCGATACGGCCAATTCGGCCAAGGCTATCCGGTAGCAAATCGTAAGGGAAAAAGACATAAAAAAACGCCAGAACCAGCAAAAGCAAGGTTCTGGCGAGCTGTCTCATTGGTTTAACGGATCAATCGCGCCGTTGTAGTTTGGCCAGAAGATGCAGAATTTCAATATACAACCATACCAATGTTACCAGAAGACCGAAAGCGGCATACCACTCAAAGTGCTCTGGGGCACCGGCCTGTTCCCCTTTGACAATGACATCGAAGTCGAGAACGAGATTAAGAGCGGCAATGGCAACGACTATGAGGCTGAAACCTATGCCAATTGGCCCACTTGAAAAGATTGGTGGTACCAGGCCAAACAAACTGAGAATAAAGGAAAAAAGATAAGTAAAAATCAGACCGATCATTGCTGATATCAGACCAGCCCTGAATCTTTCGGTTGCCTTGATCATTCCAGTGCGATATAAAAACAGCATTCCACCCGCGGTGATGAAGGTCAGCAGCAAGGCCTGAGTAACGATTCCACCGTAGGCCGGATTAACATCAAACTGGTTGTAAACCGCCGATATCGCGCCAAGAAACAGACCTTCGAAAACTGCGTAGAGCGGTGCGGTAAACCGGGCTGAGCCAACCGAAAAAACGGTGACCAGCGCAGTGATGAAACCGCCAATCATACCAAGCATCATCAAACTCATCGCAATACCAGGATTGGCATGGGTCATGCGCCAGGTGAAGCTCGCGGCGACAAATGCCAGCAAAAGCAGAAAGAAAGTTTTGTTGGTTGCGCCATTGACAGTCATGGTGCGGCCGCCCGCTGTCGCTTGAAAGCGTTCGAAAATTTCTGGGCGCAGGGTTGGGTTGGAGCTTCTGGTAAATCTGCTCATAGTCTTGTTCCTCCTGATAACTGCGAACCTATGGTCCGGTTCACATCAAAATTTGCTGAGGTTTTCAGCAGCGATAAGACCTTTTTCAATATCGTCGAGCCCGGTTCTGATATCCTCAACTTCTTTGACCATGGCATCGGAAGATGCCTGCATTGTTTTGATATCAGCGAATCTTAGTGCGTGCATTTTGTCCATCAGGCTCGAAAACATTTCATAGATCTGCATTTTTTGAATCTTCACTCTGTTTAGACAGGTCTCAAGTTCATTAAGTTCCGACAATCTTTTTTCTTTCATTTTTACTGTCGCCAGAAGCTGTTGTTTCGCCACTTCATCGCTGGTTTGATCGGCCTGATTTTTCAATTTCTCTGTTTCCTTGCGAATCTTGTCAAAATCGAGAGTGTTCAGGAATGAACCAAGTCCGGCGCCGCGAGCCAAAACCCGGGCATGGTCTTTTTGCAGTTGTTCAACTTTGGCGATCGTTTGCTTGAGCATCCGCTGCATGTTACTGTTGGCGCGGTCAAAAACCTTTTTAACCTTGATCAACTCGGCTTCTACCTCGGTAAATTCTTTCAGGTCTTCATCGAGCAGGGCCTGAGCTTCTATATCGCTTTCTGAAAGCTTGATAATCTTCCGTTTAATATTGCTTTGGCTGAGACTTTCGGCTATTTCGGAAGCCCCGGAAGCAAGCGAAGACATGGTTACTCCACGCTGAAAACCAACCGTAACTGCGGCTCCGACCAGCGAAACTGCTGACCAGACACCCATGCCGGCACCCCAGACGACAAAAGGGGTGGTTGCAAGAGCCATAGGGGCGAAGCAGTAGCTGGCGTCGCGCTCTTTCCCGGCAATGATCATGCTTATGAAGAACAGGAGCCAGAAAAGCAGCGATAATTCAACGCTTGGCGGAGAAATTTTCAGGGCGATGATTATGTAGGTGTTTACCAGCAAAGCTGAGAATGAAGCCAAAGTTCGATGAAGCTTCGAATGCGGGTTTGCCCTATGGGTTATTTCGGCGCGAGCTTGCGGAATTTTCTGCAATTGCTTGTCAGCTTGATTCATCTGTATCTCTCCAAATTAGGACTTCTTGCATTATTCATTGTTCCCGGCTGAGCCTGTGCCGAAAAGAGCACTGAATATTTTAAAGGGCAGGGCAAGAATATGATAAAACAGATAGAGGCTGAATGCCAGTCCAAGAATGAAAAGAGGAACATTGATCAAAAGGCTGACCGCATCTGCCAGGTAGTCGTTCCAGATTCGGGTCGTCCAGGGAGTCTGGGCAACAACCTGTTCGTAAGTCACATAACCATTTGCTCCATCCGCATAAACCGCTTTACCTGAAGAATTGCTCTCTCCGATCGGGCCGTGAACCGAGCAGGAAATTACTCCGTCCTGGGTTAAGTCGCCAATTGTGCCGTAAACACAATCCTGTTCGGGGCGGACTATATCGCCTTTAAGATATTTTTCCTGAACAAGAATCTGTATTTCCCGCTCGGTCAAAACTGTGATCATTTCTTCATGATCCATGTTATACATTTCAACCGCGCCCTGAAGCACGCGCATGTTCGCGTAACAGGCCTTGTCTCTCGCCTGTTCCCGGGCTTTTCTAAAGTTCGGCACAGCTACGGCAAAGGGCACAAAACCTGCCGCACCCCACAAAGAAACGCTTTTGGCCTTGGTCTTTTGAACGACAACTCTTTTGGGAGCAACTGAAGCTTTGATGTTCGCATAAGCCGCCGAATGGGCGGCCGTTTTGGCCTGCGGCTTAACCTGGGGGACCTGTTCGGCACTTACCGCGATGAAAGAGGTATATGGCGTCGCAAACTGGTATTCTTTGCTAAGTGCAATGACCTGATTTTTCAGTTCAGGCTTTTCGCCATAAACCTTGATCTGCTTCAAAAGCTCGTCAGCCTTGGTGCGCGCCCAGAATCTTGCCACAAATGGATTCTCTGAAGATTCTCCGACAAAATTTGCGCTGATTGGGAAGGTTCTGACTTCCTTGTTAAGAAGACCGGTAAGTTTTATTGCCGCTTCGCCGCTACTTTTATAACGGCCGGTTACCACGATCTGTGTACCCTTGTAAACGTTTGGTAAAACCTCTGGGTACATTTCGCTGACCTGTATCTCGCCAAAATCAAGTTTTAAGTCGACAAGAAGTGGCGTGCTGATCGCTTCATAAAATCCTTTAAGGTCGGTTTCAAGATTTTCGCGTCCATCGAGATAAAGTGCTTCGCCGCGATTCTCCATCGCGATTTTACCCAAAAGTGATTTGTTAACCCCTTGGCCAACGCCAAGAGTGAAGGTGCGGATATTTTCAACGTTGTGTTTTTTGAAGTCGCTAACGATTTGTGGCGTTGAGGTAATGCCGGCACTGGCTTCACCATCGGTAAGAAAAATTATTGCCTTGGTTCTTTTCTGGTCACCATCGAAGGTTTTTAAAGCCCGCAACAGAGACTCGTGAATGTTTGTGCCGCCCTGGGCTCTAAGGCTTTGAATGTAAAGCTTGGCCTCCTGGCGATATTCTTCGGTGGCAGGCATCAATTCCGGCTTCCACATTCTGGCAATATCAGAGAAATCGATTATGGCAAAACGGTCATTTTCATTGAGTTTGTTGATGAAAAAACCGAAAGAATCTTTGGTCTGCTGTATTTTGTGTCCACCCATGCTGCCCGATGTGTCCATTATAAAGACAATATCGCGATTGGCAATGTCGGTTTGTTCGATAACTTCCTGTGGCGACAGCATCAATACGAAGTAGCCGTCCTTTTCAGTGTCTGGCCGGGTCGACAGGAAATTTACCGCCATTTCTTCAGCTTTTACTTCATATTGCAGCGAAAAGTCAGCATTCGGCAGGAAATTGTTGCGTTCAAAATTTGCCTGCCAGCTGTTTTCGTTGAGCTTGTTCGCATAAATATCGTGACTTGAAGATACTACCGAAGTAATGGGTTTCTGATCGGCTATTTCAACCTGTAGACTAACCTGTTCAAGTTCCTGCTGTTGCCATGATGAAATATTGAAGGGCAGTGAATAGGTTATTGCGCCTGATTTATAATTGAGAATCTCGCTGTATTCAATGATAACCGTGGCTCTTGATTTTGGGCCGATTGCGCCAATACTCGTTTCAAATACTCCTGGTTTCTTTTGAACGGCAAGGGCTGGCATCATTCCCTGCGCTTTGGCTTCATTGAACTGGGCGGTAGCCTGATTGGTTTCTTCAATCGTGCCGGCATAGACATTTCCCTGACTATCGGTGAGGGAGAAAGCCTGAACCGAAGCTTTTTCATGAACCGGAAATCTGATGTTCGGCTGAATGGTTTCATCATGTGGGTTGTAGAAAATTTGCTCAAGAGATGTTACTGCTACCTGATTTTTGATGGTTACTTTGATTTTTTGTGACATCAAAGGCAGGGTGCCACGTTGACAAATCAAATAACCCGCATTCAGCTGAGCGGCAAAAAGAACTAGCAAGCAGATCATTAAAGCTTTTCTAAGGTTCATATTGGCTCTCCTTTTTTTGTCTACCCATCCATCGCCCTTCGCCGGCCGAATAATATAAAACAATAATTTCAATCTGGCTTAGTTGCGATAAGGTGAATTATTAAACAGCATTATTCATGCCAGAATTTGAAAATGGCATAAGTCGTGGCCATTAGCATTGGCACGAAGTTTTGCTCTTGCTTGGTTTTAAATTGGTGCGACAAAAATGACGCCTTAAAAACTAATTAATGCCTTTTATGACGCAGTTTTTACCTTGCCGGCGGACATTCGGCGAAAATAAGGTTATGGGTGTATAGATCTTCACCAGTTTTGATGCCATGCTGGCTAAGTCGGTCAAACATATTGAAAAGAATGTCACGAACGGCAACCGTGTCGTTCATGGCCCGGTGCGCGTTGATCAGGCTTATACCAAAATGTTTGGCTACATTGCCGAGATTGTTTGAATCAAGACCCAGGTATTTGCGTGCAAGGCGCAATGTACAAAGAGATGGCATGCGCAAAGGGCGTTTCATGTGCAAACGGAAATTGAAGTCAAAAAACGACCAGTCGAATGGTACATTGTGCGCCACGAAAATCGAGTCCTTGAACAATTCTTCAATAATTGGCAAAACCTCAGCAATTTTCGGTTGCCCGGTTACCATGTCCTGGGTTATTCCGGTAATTTCAGTTATTTTCGGCGGAATAGGGCATTCCGGGTCGATCATGGTTTCAAAGCGCTCCTCTTTACCGTTGTTGAGCGAAATGATTGCAATCTCGGTAATTCCTGCTTCCTGGGGCTTGAATCCAGTGGTCTCAATATCTAAAATGACATAAGGAAGTTCATTGAGTGGTTTTTTAACAAATTCTGGAATATTATTTTTCATGATGTCATATTATAGCGAACAGGTTAAACGGTCAATCGGGAGAAAATAATGAAAAGAATGCAGCGCCTCAAGGGTACCGTTGTTAAGATCGATGATGAAATGGTCGTCGTGGCCGACGACAAGTCTGATGAAGAATTCTATTTTCACCTAGAAGACTTGAATGAAGCAGAAACCGGTCAGAAAATAGATCTTCTTATTAGCGTTAATACCAATCTGGATGGCTTTTCCAGGATCCTCATGAATAAAAAAAAGCCGAAACCGAAGGCTTTTAAAATGGCAAACTTTTCCACTTTGCTGAAGCACATGATCAAAACCAGAGAGCGGCTTCAGGCAACCCTGGACGAATCGCCTGAAATGGCTGATAACCAGAGGATTCTCGATCAGATTGAATGGCTTAACCGGGGAATCGGGCTGTTTTCCTGATTACCTTACCGGAGGGCAGATAAGCGGCCTGTTGATCTGTGACTGAACCGGGAAAAACCGGTTCGGGCTCATAACCACAAGATCGTCGAGTTTGAGCAGGCGCTTGGCCATTTTGTGAGACCTGGTGATTAGTCGGGCAATTTGCTGGTCTTTTCCCGGATAAAGGTCTTTGCTTAAAGTCAAATGGGGCTCAAAATTCTCCTGATCCGCATGGGGAAAAATATCAAAGGCGTCAGAAAAAACTTCGCAAATCTCTTGATGAAACCGGTTAAGTTTTTCATTGGGCATAACCTTCAGAAAAATCACTGAATTTCTGTTCTTTTCGTATTGAAAGGTCGAAAAACCGCGAACGTAAATACTTAGCGGCAAATACTTTCTGGCTGTAGCATAGATCGCCGGCAAATAATCAATGATGCTGTCTTCATTAAGATGATCAGATGAATGGCCCAAAAATTTAACGGTAATATGGGCCGTTTCAATTGGCTCAAAACTTCGACAAACTTCAGAAAGCTTTCTGTTGCACGCAGATATGAATTTCCGGAAATCATGGGGCACCCTGAAGGCCAGGGTAAAAGGTAAACTCTTCTGACTGTCTCGTACCATAAAAATGATTATAAACTGTTAACAGACTTTCAACAGACTTTCCCATTATGATATCAGAGTTTTTAATTCAAGCACAGAGCGTTTATTCCTTGTTTAAATCTGGCGAAAAAATTGCTCCAAAATTAAACTCAAAAATTTCACATTGACCGTAAAAAGAGCATGCCTGCCGAAAATAAAACAGCCCGGATAACTTTTTAAAGCTAAATAAAAGGCGGCCACTCAAACCCAGAGGTTCGAATGGCCGCTTTGGTAAAAACCAGATCTTAATTAGAGTTCTGTTTCGACCAGATCGTCATAGATCAGCTCGTCGGGATTTTCGACAACTTCTTCCAACTTTTCAGAGGGGAGGAGCCACATCTCATTATCGATTTCGAAAATTTTGGTCAAGTTGCCATTCTTTTCCTTAAGTTTTATGGTTTTCTTAACCATTTTGCCGTCACCGCGTTTGAAGGTCAGCTGAAGATCTACTGTTTCAGAATCTGGTGGAATAACGAAGTCGGCGGTTGAGGTTTCGAAATTTATCATGGCCGAATGAGTAACAGTTCTACCTTTCAAAGGTTTGGCAGTAAGGGTCGCTTTAACGAAGACCGGACCGGCTTCACCTTTTTCAACGTAGTCGAGCATTGTACCATCAATTGAAACGATATCGATGAAATTTGCCGGGTCGGAAACGGGCACATCTCCGTTTGTAAGAGGTATTGTTCTGGTAAATTTGAGCTCCTGACGTTTTAATTGAATCGTGACCCCAACTTCAAATTCGAACTTTTCATCAGACTTTAGATTCTTGAATATGGCGGCCATTGGAAAAGCCAGTCGCCTGACCATTTCACCATTTTTGTCGACCCAATCTTCGGCGCCAGCTTTGAAGGTTGCCGATTTGGTTCCCATGTTGGCAATAGAAGTCCCTTTGAGAGTTGGTTTGACCGTAAGGGTAATGTACTTGATGCCAAGGCTTTCAAGGTCGGAAACAAAGGGTAGGGTGAAGTAAGTTTTTGCCCAACCGCCGACTTTTACCACGGTTATCAGGTCATCTTTATGGTCTTTTACATAATCACGAATACTCAGACAGGTACCAAAGGCACAGGTGCGATTTACCACCGAGCGTTTGCGCAAATCAAAGGTAATGTTGCCTTTTTTGACATGGTGTCGGGCTTTGAGCTGAAAACCAATGTTTACCTTTGCAGTCATTGCCAGAAGGTTCGCGGCCAGTTTGCCAAGAGCGGTTGCGCCAGATGCTACTTCGCTGATTGCTTCGCCGATTTCAGCGCCTGGATTGGGGTTTGTATCGGCCTGACTAAGTTGAGCCGCTTCTGCTTTGGGTATTTCAGTCGGAAAGGTCATGCCATCATTGGCAAAAACTTCTTCATAAATTTTACTCAAAACTGTTTCGGTTATGGTTTGATGCTCCTGGTCACTGTAGCCAGCTCCGGTAAAGGCTTCGATATTTACCATTTTCGTTTCTTCCATCTTGGCCAGGCTCAGGCCATATTCGCCCTGTGAGCCAACTTCCATGATCGGACAGTTCGCTGAACCACCTGAAGTAAGTGCAGTGTCAAGGGTTTCATAAATTTTTTCGAAATTTGCGGTAATACGAGCACCTAACCGGGGAGTCAAGCCCTGATAAGTTATGCTGACGATGATTGGTAAGCCGCCTGTCCCCTTGGAAAGGTGGTCGTAAAGGTCGGCGGTCAAATCAGTTAGCTTAACCTGAAAAGGAATCGATTGATTACCAAATGCTGGACCGATACTGGCAGAACTCTCTGAGCCGGCTGCGTCGGCTTCTTCGCTTGCTGCTTCATCGATTTCTTCTTCGGTAGGCAACTGTTTGCCTTCGAGAGAATAAAACTTGATCTGCGATCGGGTAACTGGAAATGGTGCGATTTCAGCCTTTTTTAAATCGAATTTATTTTCGATGGATTTCAAAATATCGGCTCTGGTTTTCTGGGGTACCCCAAAGTTTACCGAGAATTGCAGGATACCGCCTTCGATAATGTCGCCTTTTTTGTCTTCATACTGATATTTAAGCAGGTGAAAAACTGGCAAGGCATCTTTTCCGGTTCCTCTTATCTCAAGACGGGGAGTGGAAGGTACGATGTAAAAAACATCTCTTTTTTCAGGCCTTCCATCTCTAATAATGACGAATGTTTCGTCACGATTGTGTTCATTTTTTTCAGTCAGGAAAAATTGATCGGATGGATCAAGACTTGGTTGGGCATTAGCAATGACCGCAACCATACAAAAAAGTAAAATGGGGAGTAAATAACGTAACCTAAATTTCATCTCAAACTCCTTTTTATTTCTAAAAAGCCGAAAACATGCCGGCTCTTCGATTACTTGGATACCTTGGCAATAGAATTTTCAAGAGCAGTCATGTTGGTTTTTACCGAAGCATTAATTTCTTTCAATAATGGGTAAAGACTATCGGCAAAATTTACCAACGCTTCATACGCATTGGTGCCGGTTTCGGAATTGTTTCGGGCGACCGCATCCAATTCCTGTTCAAGCCGGTCGTTAATTTCCCAAACCAGAAATCTTGCGGTGAACCATTTATGAATTAAGAGATTTGAGTGTTCAAGGATCGAATTAACATCTAGGGCAATTGCTTTTTGCTTTTCATTTTTGCTTGCAAGGTTTGTCATATCAACTTTCGTTCTTAATGCTCTCAATCTATGAATCATTAGTTTAACTGAGTTTTCGCAGCCTAAAAAGGCCTTCGCTCTGGTCAGGTCAAGCTTGATTACTGGGTCAAGAACGGCTTTAAGTTCAGGCTCGAGCATGAAACTTTTAAATTTTGAATTGACAACCGGCTTTACAGTTTCAAGGTATTTGTTAAGCTTTTCAGCGCAGACTCTTTGTTGCTCAACCATTTTGTTTATTTGAACATCGATACTTTTGGCAAGTCCTGAAAGACCGGCAACTTCCTTCTTGAAATCAACGTTGTCAATATCTGCTACCAGGCTGGCGACATTAATTTCTGCAGGGTTTCGAAAATGAATTCCTGTGCCGTGAGTTGGTTCAAGATATGCGTTTTCCTTGGATGTTTTTTTATCAAAGTCCCATTCGTCAATAAAAATAATATTTGAGGTCGGCTTAACCTTGGCGGCCATAAATTTAATGCCGGAGTTCCATAGATTCATCAAAGCCTCTTTCAACACTGATTTCTGGCTGATGATATTCTTTTGCAACTCATAATTCAAATCAGCGAACTTCTTTTCAAAAGCTGCTTTTTTCTTTTCATCTGCTTTTAGTTGATCAAAAATTAATTGGGCATAATCACTTGAAGCCTTTTCTAAAACAGTTGTTTGATCTTTGAGGTAGCGACCCCAGAAGTCTCTTAATACAACTGGCTGCAGAATCCAGTAAATTAAATTTTGATTAGGAGTTGTCGGCAAAGATATCAGGGCTCTGAAGTCGGCGAATGCCGGGAATTCGATATATTCTGTCGGATAGAAAAAATAAACCGAACATGGAAAATCAAGGGTCTTTACCGAATCCTCAATTTGTAGACGAAATCGGGGTATTTTGGAAAAAAAGGCCGCCATTTTTCCCTGATTCGCCTTTGAATTGGTGGGCATGAGAAAATTGTTAACCACAACAGAGAATTCTAAATCAAGACCGAGGATGGTTATCTTTTCTTTTTTTAGCAAATTGACCAACTCTTTTTTCTTTTTTGCCATAAAGGTTTTAATAGCTTTGTTCGATTGCAGTTTTTTTAACTCAACGGCTAAATCGTTGTTTAACTTGGCAATGAGTTTTTCTCTGACAGCATTATCCTTGGTAGACCAGGATTTGATTGCCGAAAAATCTTTATTGAATTTATTTAAAATCGATTTTTTGTTGCCGTCAAAATTTTCCAGGCAGTCATAGATATATTTATCTGCCCAAAGCCCCGGAAAAATCTTTTGGGAAAGATTATTATCACGCAAAAAATTTATGGTTGATTCGCGAAGCTTAGTTGTTGCAGGAACGACAATAATGGGCTTTAGTTTTACATCCAGCGGTGGATAAATTAATCCGTCCATTACCGGGTAAGAAGCAGGATTCATGACCGCCGCATTAGAATAAATCAGCGGAAAAAGAGCGCCATCTGATTCTAAAAAGGCAACTGGAGTCATTTTTGTTGAAGCCCAGGTTGGCATTTGAATTGAAAAAAGAAGAGTTAGAAGAAATAAAACTATGATAGATTTTTTCATGCTGTGGATTTG
The DNA here is from genome assembly GCA_964613435.1 of uncultured bacterium. Lineage (GTDB taxonomy): Bacteria > Muiribacteriota > Ozemobacteria > Ozemobacterales > Ozemobacteraceae > DYKG01. Next base: position 3,402 of record CAZTHA010000045.1, on the reverse strand, counting down.
CTCCCTAAAAATACTTTTTTCTGTAGTGGAACTGAATATTGAATGAAAGAAGTTGAAAGACAACACCTCTCTTGCTTTTTTATGACAAAATAGCCCCCGCGTATCGATACAATTTTTCTTCGTTAATAAATATCAATCAAACTCAAAAATTGCAATGTTTTTTTCTCTAATCAACTTATTCTGTGCCTTATAATAGCGGAAATCCCATGATCCTGGCTTCCTTTTTTGGTTAAGTTAAGGCAACTTTTTTCTTAAGATTTGCTATTTTTTTCAAACTGTTTTGCGCTATTGATTCATCATGTTAGAATACGCGTAAAAGTTTGATCTCTTTAAGGAAAAACCATGAAAACTCGGGGAATACTCTCTCTCTTCGTTCTTGTTTCAGTGTTTGTGTGCATGGGCTCGCATACCTTTGGCGCAGTCGAAACCAACTATACATTTGAATTCTATAACCGATATATCTGGCGCGGCTTTGATCTTAATCCTGATAATAAATTTGTGGTCCAACCATCAGTTGATTTTACTTTTGGCGACAGTCCATGGTCAGCCAATCTTTGGTATAACTATTCCAATGAGAATCATGAACTTAACGAGATCGACCTGACAATCAGCTACATTTTATCCAGTAACGAGAATCTCGACATTACGATCGGGTCAGTTCTTTTCGGTTGGTATTGGGCGAAAGATTTCAATACCGAAAACAATACAACCATTGAGAACTTTGTTACTCTGGCCTGGAAAAATCAGGAGCTCAACCCCGAACTTTCTATTTATCATGACTGTAAAAATGGTAACGGTCTCTATGCAAGCCTGGCTTTAAGCAAAGAGATCAAGCTTAGCGAAAAACAAAACCTGGAAATAAGCTCTTCAATCGGATATAACCAAAAGCAATGGATTAGCAGGTCGGGTTTTAGCGATGTGAATCTAAAGCTTGCGATTCCACTGAATGAAGGAAAAATAACCCCATTTTTTGGCATAACCTGGCCTTTGCTTGATGACATTAATCCTGATGTTGCCCGAGAATACTGGATGGGGATTTCTCTCTCTTTCTGATCTTGTCTGAAAAATCGAAAAAAACTTTTTGAGAAGGGTTTTAAATGTACTCGATAAATAGAAAAAAGCCGGTGAAAATTCGGAAATATCTGATTTATCCGGTTGCCGAGGGCGTTGTTTTGGCAGTTGTCGCAGTTCTGTTAACTTCTGTCACTGCTTTTTTCATTTACCATCACGCTTTGGCAGCCATAAAAGCAGAGATAAAAGATGGTCTTTTAAGAACAGCCTCAGGGATTGCCGCCTGTCTGGATGGTGATATCATTGCAAGTTTCGATGCTCCTGAGAAGAAAGATCTTCCTGAATATAAGGCAACGCTTAAGCTGCTGCAAAATGCCCGCCTGGCGACCAAACATTGTACTTATCTTTATGTTAACAAGATGGTCGGGAAAAAAGTCGTTTTCATTCTCGATCCAACCCCTGTCGATGAAAATGGCAAACCTCTTTTCACCGATGAAATGAATCTTGCGCCTTCAGTTCCGTTGACCGAGTATCAGGAGCCCAGTCAGGAACTGATAACCGCCTTGACCGAGCAGAAAAAGGTCGTTTCGGAAGAGCCATATCAGGATAAATGGGGCATTTTTTACAGTGCCTACGTTCCCATATTTGACAAAAACAAAAATTTTGTTGGCACTCTTGGGGCTGATTTGCGTATCGATGATATGCTTGCCAGATGCAAACCTATTGAAGAAGCCACCAAACGAGCTTTTTTCGTTTCTTTCATTCTGGCAATTATGTGTGGCACCTTGATCTGGTTTGCCAGAAGGTTTTCTCTGCAACTAAACCAAAGTCGGTTCGAAATTCTCGACAACTTGAAAGATGCAGCAGAATTTGCCGACCAAACTGCGATAAAAATCGGTCGCCAGCTACAAAGAATCAGTTTGATTATTAGAAATTTAGCCTCGAGAATTAAAGAGATTGCCGAAACAAATGATAATGAAAGCCAGGCAGCTCTTCTTAAGGCCGAATACAAAAGATTGATTTCCTTTTCTGAAAAGGTTGCCGAAGCCGGAGAACTTAAATCAAGCCGACTTAGTGCCGATTTGATCAATTTTAAAATTACCCAGGTTCAGGAGAATATTTCCCTTGGCCTGCAGAAGAATGACCTTGATGCTTCAAGACTTGAATTTTCCATCGACCCGCATATTCCAGACGAAATTTATGGCTCGGCGCGAACTTTTGAGGAATTGCTTGCCCAAATGAGCAGCTTCTTTTTAAAGACTTTCTCAGGGAAAGTTAACTGCTCAATTAAAATGCTTGTGGAAAACGCTCGCGATTTAACCCTGGAACAATTCATGACTGCTGAAACCGGCAATCTTGACCCAGAAAAGGTGAAGCTTCTGCAACAACTTTGTCAGGAAGCCGACAAAGAGGACTTCTTTACCGAGCTTGAACTGGCGGAAGCAGCGACCATTTCGATACTTCGTGAACTTGTTTATCTTTTTAACAGCGATATCAGCGTTGAAATGGATGCCAAAGAATTTAAAATCGGGTTTTCAAGTATGTTTCAGAAATCTCTTGAAGAAGACGATGAATCCGATCCCGACGAAGATAATTTGCCGGAAAATGAAAGCCAGGAAAATACCAACGCATGAATGAAATGACCCTTCCGGAAAAGAAACCAAGAATTCCGCCGGGTATTTTGCTGGTAATATTGGCGGCAGCAACCGCTGAAGTTTGTGCTGGGCTTAATGCCGTACTTTTCCCGGTTACCCTTGAATCGTTTGGTTTAAGCAACAGTCTTATTGGCATTATTCTCTCAGTTGAGGTTTTGTCAGTTGTCTTTCTCAGCCCGTATATAAGCAGCATTATCGGTCGATTGGGCATTTTTAAGGCTTCGATCATCGGAACTATTGGCCGAGCTGCTGTTTTGATGGCACTTATCGAGACTAACAACGTTCTTTTGTGGGTTTTGTTGATTTTTCTATTCGGTGTTTGCTCCAATATTCTCGGAATTTCTCTGCAAACCTGGGTTAATTTTACCCGTTTACCCGGGGTTAGGGGCTTTGTTGTAAGTCTTTACAGTGCTTCTCTGGCGATAGGGGTAGCACTGGGCCCGGTTCTTCTTCAGTTTATCGGCAATAGCCGGGCCTTGGCCTTTACTTTTAGTGCCATAGTAACCATTGTGGCGATGATCCCGGTTTTTTTCGTCAGATCAAGCATTCCTGAATTTGAGGTAAATGAGCGGCCAAGATTATGGTTTGTAATTCGTACCGGTAAATACGTAATGTTCAGTGCCCTGGTAGGGGGCATAACTTTTTTTGGGCTTCCATCTTTTCTAACGATTTATGGTATGGCTGCCGGGCTCTCTTTTGAACAGGCATCGTTGATGATAACCATGTTCATGCTCGG
>CAZTHA010000044.1:0-18472 GCA_964613435.1 uncultured bacterium | reverse complement strand
TCCGCTGATCCACTGGGCTCTTCCGGCAGACTTGCTGCCGCCGATGAAAAGCTTGTACACCACACCCATAAAAACCGCCATAATTACGCAGGCAATCATGACTTCAACCAGCGTAAAAGCTCTGACCCGGCGCTTGAGTTTTTTAAACATCATTCTCAGAGAGCCCCTTTTCTGGTAATTCTTTCGGTTTTCTTCTGAACCTGTGAGGTTATTTTACCTTGAAAATCTTTAATCTGGCCTTCAACCAGAATATCAATCGCTTCTTCACCATATTTCCGCAAACCCTTGATTGATTGAATCTTTACGTCGTCGACACGATAACTCATGGTATAGGGGTAACCTTCACTGGTAGCAATGTCCCAATCAGTAATCTTTTTGATGTTCTTGTCGATGACCATTTCAAGAGGCGGCTGCAGCCTGGTGCCATCCACCAGCATATTGGTGCAGTCTCTGGTGAAATATTTCAGGTACTTATCGGGTTTAAGACTGGCATCGGGCTTTTTAGGCGTGATGTATCGGTTCTCTGGATTATCGGTTGACAGACCGGGAGCCAGAAAACGGTAATCCGGGTTGTGAAAACTACCTAGCTGCACAAAAGCATTCATATTCTGCAATGGCAGATAAAAATACTTCGGCTTCTTTTGTATATCGAGCTCGCGGCTGGGCAAAACCCGCACATAAACTTCAGGCTTGCTGGCCATAGGTTCGAAGGCACTGTTACCAGCATAATCTCCATCGAATTCGGTGAAATTGCAAAGGGGGTTCTTGCCCTGCGAAAATTCGACGGCATCATAAAGCTCGGTCGGAAAAAGCTTGGCTTTCAGCAAAAAGTGCTGAATCGCGGCGCGGGAAGCAAAGAAAGCCTGTCTTTCCTGAATCGTCAGGCGATTGTGCCCGGAAGTGGAAGTACGCCTGAAAATCATACTTACAAAAAGAATCAACATACAGAATGCAAAAAATATGGCGACGACGATGGCAACGCCACGGCGCTTAGAGGGGTTAAAAAGGTTATACATCAGTCTATATCCCCCTTGATGGTCATAAGATGAATCTTTTGCACTCGACCTTCGGTTTGTTCCGGGTTCTTGAAATATTTCTGCTCAAGGTTCCACTGAATCTGAACGACAACTTTTTTCATGGTGCACCAGGCGAATTTGTCGTCTGCGGTATAGGGCACTTTTTCGGTAATCATCTTTTGCGTATATCGCGCGGCAGTTGGGTTGATATAGCGCGGCGCAACCGGGTCGGCGCCATTCATTCCCTGGTCGAGATAAATATTGTAATTTGGTTCGGCAATACCGCGACTGCCCGGCGCGAGGTCCAGCTCAGTCAAGGGTTTGCCGGCTTCATCTTCATTTTCGGCATAATCGACAATCCAGCTACCATCGGAAAGCAACGCCGGATTTTTCAAATAGGTGAAGGTAAATTCTTTGGTTTCTTTGAAATCAGAGGGCTTACCAGCCGGAAAATCCGGACCGATACGCAGCTTTTCCGGAGTCGGCAGTTTTATATCTGAAGCGACATCTTCGACCCGTAAATGGATCAGATAATGGATTCCACGAGAATCGGTTACTATACCCCGGCACGGATACCCGGCCGACTCTTTGTTGTTGTGACCAAAAAGCATTTTCATAAGCCCCTTGGCCCACGCATCGCTGAATTTGCCACTTTCGAAGGTTTTGCTGTTGATATCGTCGATGCGCAAAAATGCCGGGTTACCCTGACGAAGAGCGGCGAAGGGAATGTTGTCGAGAACCGCATTGAGTATTTCCGAGGCTTTATTGATCGCAAAAGCCTCAGAAGCGTTTTTGTCGGTTTCGACCGTTTCTTTGCTCATCAGGCCAAAGATAGGTATCATTGCCACTACCAGAATTGATACGGCAATGACAATTTCAAGAAAAGTTATTGCTCTTCTCTTGCAAACAACCATAAGCGCACCCTCTTTTTTTGGATTACAACAGCTCGGAGGCCAATGCCGAGAGTGATGACCTTTCTGATTTGTGCAGAATTATATGCCCGAACAGGTCGTGATCCTTGAATTTTTCAATAACGAAGTTGAGCCCATTCGAAGAACTGTCAAGATAGGGATTATCGATCTGATAAGGATCACCGGTCAGCACAACCTTGGTTCCATCGCCGGCACGGCTGACGATAGTTTTGACCTCATGTGGAGTCAGGTTCTGGGCTTCATCGACAATCAAAAACTGCTTGGGAATGCTGCGACCTCTGATATAGGTGATCGCCTCGATCTGTACTTTCTGCGATTCGATCAGAAACCGGATTTTCTTGTCAACATCGTCTGAATTCTTGTAAAGACGATCCATAACGAACTCAAGATTGTCAAAAATCGGCTGCATCCAGTGACTGAGCTTTTCGTCCTTTGAGCCAGGCAGGAAGCCAATATCTTTACCTAATGGCATAATCGGTCGGCTGACCAGCAATTTTCGGAAAAGGTGCTCATCGATTGTTTTCTGAAGTCCGCAGGCCAGAGCGAGCAGAGTTTTACCGGTTCCGGCGCGCCCAACCAGGGTCACCAGCTTGATTTCATTACAGAGAAGCAGTTCAATGGCAAATTTCTGTTGCAGATTGAGCGGCTCAACACCCCACGGCTTTGAGCTCAAGTGATAAAGGGGCTGCAGCTTTTGCATTTCGCCGTTGTATTTTGCCAAAGCAGTCTTGTTTTCATTCTCGGCGGCTTTGAGCAGAACGAACTCATTGCGAAAAAGATCGTTTTCAGGATAATCGAGACCTTCATCGCGCAAAAATGTTTCGATACGACTTACCGGCATTACCAATTCACGCCAGCCGGGGTACAGTTCGTCGATATCAACTTTATTTGTTTCGAAATCCTCGGTAGGAATACCAAGAGCATCAGCTTTGATACGACAGTTGATATCTTTGCTGATCAGATATACGTCCTGGCCTTGCTTTTTAAGATGCAGGGCACAGGCGAGAATTCTATTGTCGACCTTATTGCCGTCGAGACCATAAGGCAATTCGATATCGCTATCCAGAAGGATTTGCAATGAGCCACCATTAGCCAGTTCAACACCTTGGCTCAAATTTCCGCGATGCCTGAGCTCATCGAGCTCGCGGGACGCCTGGCGAGCCTCACGACCACGCTCATCGTTGAAACCCTTGAAACGGTCGAGTTCTTCGATAACTCCCAGAGGAATTACGACGTCATTGTCTTTAAAAGAGAAAAGAGACTGATGACTATGCAAGATTACGTTTGTATCAACCACGAAGGTTTTTTTCATTAAGCGGCATCCTATCTATGAAATTGACTATAACCTGATGAAATTAGCACAGGGCTAAACTTCATGTCAAACTTTGCGGGCTAATTAAAAGAATAGATGAAGACTAGATGTTTTTCTTGAAATGTTTTCACGCCTAAATTTCAGCAAAAAGATAAAGTTTCAGACGAAGTCTTCCGATATAAGATTCCGGGAAACTATTATTTCCTGAATCAAACCGGGGTTAACCCCTGACTAAGTGAAAGGAACAGAAGTTCCATGAATATACGGCATAATTCATATCTTCTGACTTGCCTGCTGGCCCTGGCAATGTCAACTGCAGCCATGGCCCAGTCTTATTACGAAGTAGCGCCTCCGGAAGGCTATTCAATGGCCCCCCCGTATCAGGAAAGCCATCTTTACCATAGCGAAACTTCGGCCGACAGCAGCTGGGTTGAACAAGACAGCCTGCCGAGCGGCTACCAGACCTATGTCATCAAAAAAGGTGACACGCTTGGTTCAATTTCGAAAAAATTCTTTGGTTCGAGTAAACAATGGAAAAAAATCGCTCAAGCCAACGGCATTTCTGACCCTGGCAAAATCAGAATCGGACAAATGCTGGAAATACCAACGACTGATTCTGAACCCGGCCAGGGAGTTGTCTATCGCCAACGCACCCGCTACATTGCAGCACCAGCGACGGTCCAGACTGCACCTGCACCGAGCTCCTCACCGGTTGCTGCGCTACCCCTGCCTCCTGTGACCTCAAACGACGATGCCGTGTTGTATTCAGACGCAGGACTTCCGCAGATCATACTTCCGGGCGAAAAACCAAGAACCCGTAAGGGCAGTGACCATCACGTGACTTTCAATGGCTTAACCGGTTTGGTTAACACTTTTGCCGCATATCCGCTGGGCGAAAATCTTTTTTCAACTGCCTTTGGCGTTATCTGGAACAAAATCACCAGACGCGAAGGAGACCGGCTGAAAAATGGTGAAGACGCCGATTATTGGGAATTCCCAATGTTAATGACCTATGCCGGCGAAAATTTCGAGGTCGCATTCAAACTGCCATTTGAGTCTTACGATGTTTTTGCACCAATCACTTACAACTTCCGCGATGGAACTGATTCAGGAATGGGCGATGCGGCTCTGCGCCTTAAATTCACCTCGCAAAACGACGACATGGCTTCCTGTCTTGGCCTCGGCGCAATTTTCCCGACCAGCGATATCGAAATCGGTAACACCGAAAACGACAATGCCTGGGAAGTTTTTGCCGGGATTTCAAGCAAGAAAAAAGAGGGTGGAAATTTCCACGTAAACGGTGGATATCAGGCCGGCGACGGCAACACCAACCATGAAGGAATATTTGTAAATGCCGGGTTTGAATATGACCCGAACGAATCATTCACATTTATGGGCGAAGTGAATTTTTACAACCGCATCAATAGCGGTAGAAGCACCGATCTGACTTTGGGTATGCGCTATCACGTCAAAGAAGGCATGTCACTCACTGTTGCCGCGCCAATCGCGCTGAGCAACGACATGTTCTTCGGCTATGACTATCGTCTGCAAGGCATGCTGCAATACCACTACTGAACCGAAAAGATACCTTTATAGTCTAAAGGCCCGTTTTTACTTAATGACATCGCCCGACCTGATCGGGCGATCATTATTTAAAGCCGACCTTGAGATGACCCGACCAAGTCGGGGCAAGACAAGTTTGCTAAGTTGGCTCCTATGGGACAGCCAGCTGTTTTTTTCTCGTGGCATTATGGAAAATCATGTCTCCAGCAAATCAAAACGGATTATTCCATCAAAAAGGTCTATCTGATTGACCTTTACCTGGACCTTCTGGCCGATGGTCAGTTCAAAAGCCGGCTTGCGACAGTGCCTGAACGAACAAAGATAGTCGCAATAAAAAGTAACGTCATTCATGCTCTGGTCGACGACGACACCGGCAAAAACAAGCGCTTCGTTCTTCTGCAGCGTTTTCAAATGCTTATAAAGAAAATACCGTTCCCGGTCGCGCATAATTTCATCAGCTCGACTGATTGCTTCGTCGGCCATCATCATCGTCTGGTTAAGCTCGGTCTGGGTGTAGGGCAGCGTTTCCCCTCTTGTTGCCGCTTTGATCTGTCGATGTAGCAAAAGGTCGGCATAGCGTCGCAACGGTGAAGTTATCTGGGTATAGGATTCCAGGCCCAGAGAGGCATGTCGACCGGCGTTGGCACTGACTACCGTCTTTCGAAACGATTTCAGTGCCGCAAAGAATGTTACCGGATCAAAGACTTCGCCAAACTCCAGCTTTATCTCGTCCATCTCCTGAATGCGATACAGGCAGGGCACTGAATTTCGCCGGCACCATTCTGCGGCGGCATGATTGGCCCAAATCATGAACTCGGCAATCATCCCGGCAGTAAGATCATCCCGGCTTCTTTGTGAAACCAAAATATCGCTATCGACAACCTTTACTTCAAGCTCCGGTTGCCGGGGAAACATCACTGCACCGTTGGCTGCACGCTTCTTTTTTAACTTTTCAGCAAGTACATGGGCCTGGTCGAGCCAGGGATTCGATCCCAGCAACGCATCGGCCGCATCGTATTCAGTTGCCTGATCAAGACTTATCAGGCTCTCCTTGATCTCCAGACCAGTCAGGTTCAGTTCCACATCAAAACCCAGAATAAAAGTCAGCGCAAAGCGGTCATGCCCTTGGTCAAGGCTCAAAAAGTTTTCAGAAATCTCCGGCGGCAGCATGTGAATGCGATTATCAGGCATGTAAATCGAACTCCCGCGACAGGCGGCCTCGTGATCTAGTTCTGATCCGGGCAAAATGAATTCGGCAGGATCGGCAACATGCACATAAAGACGCACCCGACCATCGTCTAAAACTTCATATGAAAAGGCATCATCACGATCTTTCGAGCCTGGCGTGTCGATTGCCCAGGTAATCAGATGCCGAAAATCTTCTCGCCGCGCCGCCTTTTCGGCCAGGTCAGCGTTTTCCGTCAGTTTTTTTGCCAGATCGAGCAATTCATCTGAAAAATCAGTCGGGACCCGATATTTAATCAACAGAAGATTTTCATCAGGACTCATTACCCCCGCATTGGCCAGAGCAGTCATAAGTTTGCGCTGGTTAAGCAGGCCACTACGACTTAGAGCCGACAGCAGCCGCTTGTTGATTTGCGCTTCTTCCCCACAAGCTACGAACATTTTCAAATCATGAAGTTTTGAACGAAGCTCTTCCGGAAAAATTTGCTTTTTACCCAATATGTTCAGCGCTTCAACAATCTGATTTTCTTCTTCTTCCTGAGCCTGCTTTTTCTCAAGCTGCACCCTGATTTGTCGAATTTCATCGGCACTCATGGGCGTATATAAATCGTTCTTCTGGCGAAAATACAACCGGTCTTCAGACAAGGCCCGCAGAAGTGCGGCAGCGGAGTCTTCATCTTCAGCGGCAAAAAGATACCCGGCAATATCAGCCAGGCTGAAACTCTTGTTTTCTTCAGCCAGAAGCTCATGAACCTCGGCCAGATCGATCGCTTCAACCAGAGCACTGCGACGCTGATCAATTTCATGAATAGCTGTCCGGCAGGCCTCACGATCGGCTGTGCTCAAAACCGGGCGACTGGTGGAATGCAGGATCTTCTTTTCATGTATCGTCGTTTCCTTGCCATTGGGTAGCAACAACCTTACATTCCCACCCGCGCTGCTCAAAACAGCAGCAAAACCTGGCTGACTGCCTTTTGCAGAGAATTCTACGACACAACCTGCGACTAAGTTCATTATTTTCTCCATAGTTTGATTAAAAATCATCTTAACACGTTAAAGCATCCCAGAGAAATAGCAGGCTGTTATGGCACAAACAAGGCGACTCAGAGGACACAAAGGCTTATTTGGGCAAATCTTTTGCTGGTCGGTCCTGTTTTGGCAAATTCTCGAACTGTGGTATAATTCAGCCTGAAATTATTGATCGGAGTGTACCAAATGAAGCTGTCGCGATTATTCATCGCAATTTTGATTGTCTCAGCGCTTTTTAATTCCGGCTGCGCCAATAATCCAACCGGAAACGATTTCGCAAATTTACCTGCCCCAGCCGACTCGGCACGGCTAGATGTCATTCTCGCACCTGAAACCCTTAGCGGCATCCGCGCCTCAAGCACTGTTTACACGGTCAAAGTTACCATTCTCGTGGCTAACCCACGTAACTCGACCACGCCTTACCATAAACTGGTAAAAGAAATCGATATCAACACCACCGCCAAATCAGCAGCGGCCTCCTTTTCGGGTTTGCCCGCCAAGCCAGTCGTCGTTCAAATTGTCATCAACAATGCCTCGATCGCCGGGGCCCGTCTTTTTCACGGTGCAACCGACCTGGCACCTGGAGAAACCCGCACCCTGACCCCGGACTGGGCCGGATCAGGCAGCAAAACAGATCTGATCGCCCGTGTCGCCCTCGAGTTTTTCAATAATCCCAGCCTTATGGCTGTGGCAAATGACACGCTTACAGCTACTATTTCCGGAATTAACGGCGAAACCGATGTTTCCGGTCTGCTCAGCGCAGCTATAGCGCAAATAGCCCCAAACGGCCTGGTGAAGTTGGAAAAGGATTCAACCAATGCTTCAACTCTGAAAATTGGTGAGCTCAGCAAAACTGCAGCCGAGATTCTTGCCGGCGGCATTCTTTGGAGCTCCAGCCCCGAAGCAATGAACGTTAAGGGCATCATACGCCAGGGTTTGGGTGGCTTCGGTCTTGTCTACTGGGAACACCCCACCGGCAAAGACTCCTGCCTTACCCGAATAAACACCGCCGACGGCACCAGAACTGCCTATTGCCGCAATTACGGCAAGCTGAGTCATTTCATTCTGCTTAAAGACGGTTCATTACTTGTAGCCGGATTCAATGACGCAAAAAGTGCTCCGGTGATTTTCCGCTGGAACGCCTCCGGCGACGCCTCGACCTTTTCCAGTCAGGGCAGCGGTCCCTCCGATTCCGGGCTGCAATGGTTCAACTATTTTTCTGAAGTAGCTGTCAATCTGAGTGGCTACAGCATCGAAGCGGTGATTACCGACTATGAGACAAATGCCTTCGTCATTCTTAAAGACGCCGCCGCTAATCGGGTCGAATACCGCTTGAATCTGAACACCGGCGCAAGAGTTCTCGTTCCAGGTTCCGTCGCTGAAGGGCTGCAGATCGTCACCGCCTATTATCCCGAATTGCGCAGCATTTATGCCGACACCAGCATGACCGAAACCCAGCGGGTGGCGAAATTCATGACCTACATTGCCGACGATTTCCAAAGAATCGACGGCACTGCCAATCAAAAAAGCGACCTTGAAACTGTAACTCTGGATCGCTTTAATCGCTGGACCATAGCCCAGTACAAGTTTGATCTGTTAAACATTAATGCGATTGACAGCTCCACCATCGAAGTAGAAACTGAAATGAGCATCCTCGCAGAGTCAAAAACAATCGCCGGGTCCAGGGTAACCGTCGATGTAACCCCCAATCCAAAAATCATCTGGAAGCTTTACGGAACCAGTTGGAAAATATTCAAGGGCCTGCCCTATACCAGCGCCGAGCTCAATGGAATTTAATTAAATAGAGGTTTTAAATGAAAAAGTTAGTTGTAATTCTGAGTATATTCGTTCTCTCCATAACCCTTATCGGCTGTGGCGGCGGAGGGGGTGGCGGCGCTACCGACCCGGTCAACAATCAGCCGGTCGGCACGACCATTTCCCAGTCCGCTTCAGTCAGAGATCTTATTGCAAGAGACTTCTCAGACAAATACCGCATGCTCAGCAGCAGATATACTGAAGTCAATGCCAGCCAAAGACTGAGTATGGGTCTTAGGGCTTTGACCGAAACCACCACCGGAGTCGGCCAGAAAACGGTAACTTATGGTCCGGAAGATATAATCAGCGTCGCCGGGGTCAACTACACTTACACCTCAGGTTCCCAAAAAATCAGATATCTCGATGCTTCCGGCAACCCGACCGACAATAAGAGCCTTGTCGTTGCCGTTGAAATAGAAAATAATGATCTCAAGTGCAAATTCGTCGACGGTGGCGACAATTACAGCATGACCTACAATGGCAAGCTGATTCTTTCAGGCATGAACGACAAAAATGTTTCTTCGGTCGAAACCGTTAAGCTTAGTGCATCGGGTATGATCAATGCCTATCATTCAATTCAATGGACCAGCACCGGTATAGTTACCGTTGACACTGCCAGCTTTCCTTATCCGACCAATGGCAGCAGTGAAACCGGCACCATGGTCATCGATGATCAGACCTACAATTTTTCGATCACCTACAATGGCAGCAAAGACGCGGCAATTTCCTTTGATGGCGCTGAGAATCTTGTTCTTCAGGTTGATCTTGCCGCCGGAGACGCGACCGGCATCGTCAGCAATAATCTCGAAACCGCGTATCCGGAACTTTTCAATGCCTACAAGTCAATGCAAACCGCTCTTCAAGACAACAATAAAAGTGCAGCTGACCGTATCGCCCTTTTTGGTGTGCATATTGCGGACGATTTCGTCGACACCTCAGGAAACGCCAACAAAAAGCAGGAACTTCTCGATTCAACCGAAAGTCGCCTTGAACGCTACACGGTCAACTCCTATTCCTTTACTCCCGGCAGTTTCCTGGTCGTCAACGCCACAACCATCGAAGTCACCACCGACATGTTCATTGACGTCACAAGAAAGCGAGGCGCTACCGGCGCGGTTTCTGCGGCCAGTATTCCCCTTAACGACAAAAAGGTGATCTGGAAGAAATACGGCACAACCTGGAAAATCTACAAAGGCATTCCCTACAAGTCTTCAGAAATAGGCATCTAAAAAAACCAGCCGACGCGGCACAATGCCGTGTCGGCTTTTTAATTTTGCTCAGAGGAATATAAAATGAATGAAGAGTCTTTTGAGGTCAGAGTTTCACGCAAGCTTCTATTGGTGTTAACCCTGGTAGGTCTGTTATTTTTGCTGGCTGGGGTTGAAATCGGCTTTACCAATACGCTTATCGGACCGGAAGTCGGTCAGGACAAACCAGTAATCAAATGGATTTTTGTAGGCTTTTCCACTGCGCTTGGTGGCTTGATCACCATTAATTGTTTCTTGTATCTGATTGCCCCGCCAATAATGCTTAGGATAACCCGTGAAAATATTTCATTCGGGACCGGTTTTCGCTACAATCTCTTTGATATTCCAGCGAAAATGCTTGAAAAGATAAATACTTTTACCCAGGAATCTTCAGTCGAAGTAAATGGAAAAAAGGCAATTGTTGAGGGGGGGGTCGAACTTTACTTTAAAAATGTTGAAGAAATACCTTCACAAAAGACTACTTCGATGGGAATCCAGTATCATGCCTATCGTTTGATTATCAGTTCAACCTATGCTGACAAGCCAGGCAACGAGATTGTGGATCAGACTAAGAAAATTCTTGGTCTCAAATAATTTCAGGAGGATTGATTATGAAGCGCTTCACTGTTTTTTTTGCTGTTTTTTTCTTGTTTGTGATTTCATCTAATCTCTGCGCCCAGGTAATTTCTGCCAAAATAGTTATCGACAAAAAACAAATCGGCACTGATTCCGACAAGGTTTTTGAGAACGCACTGCTTCCTGCAAATGGTGGCATAGAAGGCAGCCATAATGGACAGAAAGTTAAACTTCTTTTTTCTGATCTTCTGAAAATTAGTTATGATTTGCTCAAACATGTCCACACAGTAGTTGATAAATCTGGAAAAACATACGAGCTGAAATGGGGACGGATCTTTAGCGATAACACTTTGCCGACTGTCAGATTTAATGTCACAGGGCAGGAAAACGAAGAAGGATTTTCTTCCGGAGAAATCAAGCTGATTGAATTTACAGAATCACCAAAAGAAAATCCAGCAAAGTAAAGCAAGCATTAAAATCTGACCTGCAACAAAAATTGGCAAAAAAAACCTGGCTTTTCCACTTTTTAAAGTGACTGAAGCCAGGTTTTAAATTTGTATGAAAATAGTTCCTTTATTTAAATTCGATTGTCCCGGCAGCAATAGGTTCTGAAATTACATCTTCAGTCGGATTTTTATAACCGCCAACGGCTTCATCAAAATATCGCGCCTCAGGCATTTCTCTTTCGAATCCTGAAAAGAAAGCCACATAGAGTTTCCAGCCTGGTTTTACCGACTTAAGCCAAAGCTTCATTTCAACTTCTGCGTTTTCAGGTTTCCAGCCCAGGGAATTCCAACCATTAACCTCATCTGCACAAAGGAAAGACTTTTCTTCCATAGAATACCAATCGGGCATTTGCGAAAGGCTGGTCGGCCATGTTTTTGCAATCGCTTCACCATCTTTATTGTGACTGGCCCAGAAAATCACCTTTGAGACATCACGATTTCTGGTATCAATTTTTTTGCCGGCCTGCTTTTTAACCTTTTCAACCAGCTCGCCCAAGGTCTTACCTTCCTTAACGAATGCTCTTATCGAAAGATTTTGGGCATCAGAGACATTAATAAAAAATTTCCCATCTTTAAACTCAAACATATCCGCCTTAAATTCTGCTTTTGGCGGATATCCTTTTCCAGAAGCGGCAATTCCGCCCCATCCGAAAGCATCAACATAACCCTTTGCCAATTCAGCAGCCTGGACCGGGCAGGAAAAAAGAAAAATAACCCCAATAATTAACAATGCCGCTCTCTTCATAACACTCTCCTTCAAAGATTTTGCCAACTCTCAAATGCAATTTATCATCGACAAAAATGAGACGCAAGATTTTTAGTTTTTATCTTCTTTACTTTTCTCTTTGCGGTCGATGTGGCGGAAAATTTTAACGATGGTGCGACCGAGATCGTCGAGGCGCGCGAAGTTGTCCATAAGCGGTTCGAGAAATGAGGGGTTCCACAGATCGAATTCTTCAGAAGAATCGACGCCCAGCTGCATTGGATAAACAAGAATGAAGTTATTACCCTTGAAATATTTGTTTAAATAGCGTGGAATCTTTTCCATGACCCGGTTGTAGGAAAGTTGGTTTTTTCGACTCATTACGATCAGCAGATTGTCATTCGCTTTTATCTCACGGGACAGCACGAGAAAATCGTCCCAATCGTTGAAAACATGAAATTCAGCATCGATTGGATAGCGCTGATATAGTTCACGCAAATACTCGCTGGTTCTTGCACCGGCAAAAAATACCAGCTTGGAACCGGTGTTACGACCGATGTTCCATATTTTTGTCATCCAGAAGGGAAAACCAACTTCCCGTTCTGCGTGCTCGGGAACGATGACGATATCTCTTTTTATCGTCGAAAGCGGCTGGGTTGATTTATAAATCATGGTCGTAGCATTGCACTGACAAAGAATTCCCTCGGTAAGATTTCCAAGAAAGGTGTCGCTTATACCTTTTTGATGATGCAACCCGAGGATGATATCAGTAATTTTATGCTGTTTTACGATGCCGCTTATGCCATTGATGAGGTTAAGATCGTAGCGGATCAATTTCTTCAAATCTACCTCTGCCGAAGCGGCAACATGCTGGGCATGATCGAGCATTTTATGCGCCTTTTTCTCTGCCTTTTCATTGAAGCCGGGATGATCGATAACCGTTAAGGCATATAAACCCTCGGTATTCTGCTTCGATTTGACCGTCAAACTAAGATGAACAAGTTCTTCAACCGTATCGTGGTAACCAACCGGAATGAGGATTCGCTCTTCAGAAACTGCCCCACCGCTTTGGCTATCGGTGTTTTCTTTCAGCGCAATCGCTTCGGCACTTTGTTGTGTCGAAAAAGAGGCAACAGTGCAGGTTACCAAAATCATCAAAATGGTGCCGTTCAAAACACTTTCACTGAGAAGCCTTATCGGTTGACCATCCACACCAGTTTCCAGGATAATATTGTAGCCGACAAGAACTGCTGCAAGGGTTGCTGCGGCCTGAGCACTGCTCAACCCGAAAATAAGTCGGCGCTCATCCCTGGAAAACCTGTAAACCTTTTGGGTTGCCAGTGCCGCCAGATATTTGGAAACGAGAGCTATGATGGTCATGGTAAAAGCAACCAGAAGAGTTTCACCATCTTTGAAAAACGCCCGATAATCGATCAGCATGCCGACACCGATCAGAAAAAATGGGATAAACAATGCGTTGCCGACAAATTCGATACGATTCATTAATGGTGAAGTACGCGGCACCAGACGGTTAAGCGCCAGACCGGCAAGAAATGCCCCGATAATTGGCTCAAACCCAGCTGCTTCTGCTATAAATGCCCCAAGAAAAACCATAGCAAGCACAAAATTATATTGAACAATGCTGTTATCGTATCTCTTAAAGAAAAAGCGACCAACCGCGGGAAAAACCAAAACGATGGTGCCACCGAACAAAAGCAGTGAAGCACCCATCTTCAACCAGAAACCGTCTTCTACTTTTCCGGTAACCATGCCGACCACGGCGGCAAGAACGATTAGCGCCAGTGTGTCGGTGATCATCGTGCCACCCACAGCAATATTAGCAGCACGATTTCGGGTAACTCCAAAGCGAGAGACAATTGGATAGGCAATCAAAGTATGCGATGCAAACATACTTGCCAGCAATACCGATGTAACAGTTGAAAAGCCGAGCACGTAAATTCCGGCCACTGTTCCCATTGCCATTGGAATCGAAAATGTAAACAGCCCAAAAACCATACTCTTGCCGCTATTTTTGCGAAAATCGGCAAGATCGATCTCGAGGCCGGCGAGGAACATTATGTACAGCAAACCAACCGTGCCAAACAGGATTATACTGCTATCGCGGGTCATAAGATTTAGTCCATGTGGCCCGACAATTGCTCCCGCCAGAATCATGCCGATCAGGTGGGGAATTTTCAAACGATCGAGCAAAATTGGAGAGAACAAAGTGATATAAAGAATCAGCGAAAAAATCAGCACCGGATTCTTAAGAGGCAGACTTAGCTCAAGAATATGCAAGCTTTCTACTCCAATCTTTAGTCACTTATAGAAATACCATATTTAGAAGGTATTTAAAATTTTAAAAACCGACTATTTAAAAGCCAAATCTCTTTTTGGCTCTGTTCTCGATCTTTCTCTAAAGCTTGCTTAAAATGCTAAAATAAAAAAAGCTGCCTCGATTTGAGGCAGCTTTTTAATTTTTACCGATTAATAGCGGCTGTTGAAGCCTCTGGGGCGGCGGGGTTTATCTTCGCGAGGTTTAGCTTCGCTTACTTTGAGACCGCGGCCATTCATTTCACGGTTGTTCATTTCGTTGATAGCAGTAGTTGCTTCAGCGTTGTTTTCCATTTCGACAAAACCAAAGCCTTTTGAGCGGTTGGTTTCACGTTCGATGATAACGGTGGCGCTGGTAACTTCACCAAAAGTGGTGAACATTTCTTCGAGTTCGCTGTCTCTTACAGAATAGGGAAGGTTTCCGACGTAGATTTTCATTAGAAAATTCTCCTGAATAAATATATTGTCCACTTACTAATCTTTATTCCGGAGAATAATGCTTATTAAATGTACTGAAATCAGTATAACACTTTTTTAAAATTCCAGCAATCTTAATTTTGTACATTTTCAAACATTTTTTTCGGTACCGTATAATGTATACTGAAGTCGGTATTGGCAAACCGTACAAAAGTTCTTAAACAAACAACCGAACGAGGGTTAAACGATGAAAAAGACCGGTTTTAGAGCCTTTATTGTCCTATCGTTAATCTTTTTGGCTACAAATGCTTACGCGCAAGGCATTTCCAGCGAAACTCGCAACCTTCAAATTCAGCAAACGATTACCGAAAAGTTGACCACTCATCTGCAAAGACCTGGCAATCAGCTGATTGACCTTTCTTTTGGCTATTGGTTGCCCAGAAAAAATGGTTTTCAGACTCATTTAACCGCCAAATTTCTTGCCAACCAGTCAGAGCTATTAAAACTCTTGAGAATTACCTCTGGAATGACCATTGAAAATTGTCACTTAAGCTTTACCGAAATAACCCTCGAATCTGGGCACTCTTACAAAACCCGTATTTTAAACCCGATTCTGGTAATCCTTGGAATGGAAATAATTTCGTCTGCCAATTGCCAGCAAAAAGATTCGGAAATGAAACGCGCGAAAGTATTCACTTTTTTCACCGGAATTCTTGAGCGACTGTTCTTCAAATACCATCGACAGCCTGAAAAACAGCCAACCACAGCCTGGCTGGATTCAATAAGAGTCACCCGGGAAGGAATGGTGCTAATCAATGGCCACGCACAAAGTCCGGATCATTTTTTCCAACTCGGCAAATGGCTGCTCGACTTTAAAGGCTTAACAGAGTTTCAGATTCTGAACATAAACCAGGTTTCGCACGGGAAGGAACTTCTGTTCAAGATTGAATGCAAAGGCAAAATTTGAAAAAGCCTTTTCAACAATTCGAACCTGAAAGAACGATGCAATCTCGAGGCGCATAAATCTCTTGACATGATTGCGGCAATCTCTCTATTATTCAGTATATGGCAGAATTCAACATTGAAATTGTACAATCTGGAAAAGTTCTCGTGGTCAGAACCGAAGGGTACCTTGACGACGCCGGAGGCAAAGTCTTCAAGGAAAAGTGCTCAGAATTGATCGACAAGGGCAACAACCTTTTCGTTTTCAACCTTGAAAAAACTCCGGTAATTAACAGTACCGGGCTCTCGACCCTTCTCGACGTCATGGTTCAGATCATCGATTACAACGACGGCGAAGTCGCGATTACCGGCCTGTCCAAGCTTACCCAAACCGCTTTGCAGATGACCGGGGTTTTGACTCTCTGTGATGCCTATCCCACAGAAGTTGAAGCAATCGGCGCTGTTTCGGAAAATGCCTGAACGCAAATCCAGAATCCTGATGCTGGCTGCATTTTTTGCGGCCATTTCGGTTTCTTCGCTGGAAGCCGCAAAAATCGACTGGGACGCCCTGGAGAAAAAAGCCCAGCAGTATACCGGCCAGTCTTCGAGCGGTTCCAATTCCGGAGGTCAGGGCAATGAAGGCTCGGTTAATCTTAGCCTGCCAACTACCCCTACCGGCCGCTTTATCGACACCTCTCCCAAGCTTCTTTCTGAGCAGGACACCCGCCACATCACCGTTCACATGAAACTGGCCAACCGCCATTTCATGAAAAAAAACTATGCCAAGGCAATCGATGAACTTGAGCTTGTTTTTGAACGGCAACCCGATCATGGTGGTGGAAGATTCATGCGTGCAGTGATTGCCGCCCGCAAAGGTGACCACATGACCGCATGGCAAAATATTCTCGTTGCCAAAGAAAAAGACCCCGAAGGCGACAAAATAAAGAGTTTCATTGAAAAACTCTCGACCAAGATGCCGCAGCCTGAAAAGTTTGTTGGGGTTCCGGGAATTTATCGTCCAACTCCCGTTTCGGTCGGCGAAAAATCATGTGATGTTATCGAGCGCTTCCTAAAAGAACCTGTCAGTCAAAACCTGACCAGTTTCTCTACCGAAGAATTTCAAGGCAGCGATAACAACGCCACGCTTCTGATAAAAATGAAGTTTTCAAATCCACCTGAGACACAATCGGTGTTGAACATTTTTAAAAACGCCACTGGCAATCCTGCCGAAAGAACTGACGATGGCAAAGACGGCAAATCGCTCGATGTAAAAATCAGCATCGATGGGCTGCCGCTGAAAAATCCCGAGGTAAAAACCCTTTCCAGCTACGTTGAATTTGTTAAGAATACTGCCGAAGAAACAGACGTGGCGATAAGCGATTCTATTGAAAGAGACAAAGAAAACAAGATTCTCGAAGTCACTTATGAAATTGCCGCACGCGATTTCGCTTCGCTCAATAATTTTTTACGCAAAGTTTCGCCCTATTCACATTATCTTAGAGTAATCGAGATGAAACTTGCCTTCATCACCGGATCGGAACAGGTGATCTGGAAAGGCAAAATCAAAGTTGAATACCAACTTTGACACAATAAAGTTAAAGTTTACCCCTTTCGTTCCGATACTGCGAAAAAACACATCGAGGTTCTAATTGCAGTTTTTTCGCTCAAAATCCTTAGTGCTCTTTCTTGCAATAACGTTTTTCATGCTGGTATTTCTACCGATGAAAATTGCCCGCGCCTTTGGCGAAAGAGATCTATTGATCATCAACCTCGGGATTCCAGCACTAAAGGCCGCATATAAAGCAGACCGAGAAAAGAAACCGATAATTAAATCAGTTGTTCAGGCTATTTTTGGCGGATACATCATGTATCAGGGCTTCAAACTCGCGCCGAGAATTGAAAACGAACCGGCCTGGCGTGCCTGGCAGGCGAAGCTTCTGGTTAATTTCGGGGCCTCGCTGGCTGAATCCGCCGGCGATGAATTCGTCTACCGCATGGACATCGGCCCAGTCTGGCTTATTGCCGACAAGAATCGGGTTCGGTTCAAGCCGGCTCTTAACGCGACCATTGCCCCACTGATACACCTGGCCGAGGGTTCGAAATTCAGCTGGGAAAATTCCTTCAAATACGGAACACTCGCCTTCAAACGGCCAATAAGAGCTGATGGCACCATCAACAGTGCCGGCGCACTTGCCTATAGCAACGCCAATACCTTCATCACCAATGAAAATGGCAACCATGCCGGCCATGAACTGGTCCACACCTTTCAATACCGTCGGGCAATGATCGACTGGCCAAACGTCAGCTACTTTCTGCCTGAAGCAAAAAAACAAATCGGTGACGGCTGGATCGACGACACCAACTGGAGCATTGGCTGGGGACTTCAATGCGCCATCGCAGACATGAACGGGCAAAGCAAGGATTTTGACATTCCCATGGAGAAAGAAGCATACTATCTGGAGCGCAAATACCTCAAGCCATTCTAACAGGTTAAAATGACCAACCGAAATTTTCTTAGCTCCCTCTTAGTGCTTTTTCGCCTGAAAACAAGGCTGTTAATCAACTCTTTCATCAACTGGAAAAGCGTTGGCCGGGTTTTTGCCGCCGCCCTGACCCTTATTATAACGACCTACTCGGTTTCAGCCGGAGCCGTGGATCTGGTTTTTGCCATGCAAGTATTGCCTTTCGGTGAATTCCTGCTTGAATGGGTTCTTGCATTGATCAGCCTCTATTTGATTCTTATCGTCTTTACCGGTGACCTCTTAACCGGGCATAGCCTTAATACCGGGCAAATGAGCTCAGATTTCGGCTATCTGATCAGTTTGCCGATTCCGCCATCGAGCCTGATCGCCATTAAACTCTTCGAACGACTGCTGACCGACTACATCGGTCTTC
>CAZTHA010000043.1:0-18482 GCA_964613435.1 uncultured bacterium | reverse complement strand
ATCGTCGAAAAGGCCGCCACCAGCGTGATAAAAAATGAAGCAATGAAACAAGGAATGAGAACCCTCAGGCAAGATGGGCTGGCAAAAGTTTTGCGCGGCATTACGACACTTTCAGAGGTTATCAGGGTTTCTGCCGACGACGAAATCTAAAAATGGATGCGCTTCACGAGAGACTTGTTCAGGAGCTGGAACCTGAATTTCAGCATATTGCCCGTCAAGCGATTATTGATGGTCTACCAGCCAACCGGCTTGTTAGAATAATTCCGGAAAGAACTTTGCCGGTGTCGGTAACCGGCCAAATTTGCCGGCAAAATTGTGCCCACTGTAATGGCCACTATCTCAAGGGAATGGTGCCGCTCGAAAGGCTTTTTCAATTCAATCTCGAAGAGTATGATTCAATTTTGATCAGCGGTGGCGGGCTTGAAAATGGAGAAGTGAACATTTCTGCCCATTCCGAAGCGTTGCTGAAAATTCCAACAAGATTATCGTTGAACCTTCACCCTGGTTTTCAGTCGCCAGACAAGCTTTTGTTTCTCAAAGACAGAAAAGTGATCGTCTCTTTCGATCTACCCGCCTCGGACCAGGTAGTTCAAAAGGTTTTTAATTTGCCGTATCTGGCCAGTGATTACCAAAAACTTTTTCTGGAATTTGCCGAAAGATTCCCGACAATACCCCATCTCAATCTCGGATTGGACGGCGAAGAATTTACCGGAGAAAAGCAGACCATTGATTTTCTCGCCAGGAATTCACCCCAGCAGCTGGTATTCATTATTTTCCGTCCGACTCCAGCAACTTCAATGGCACAAATAAAGCCACCCAATCCGGTCAGGGCCATTGAAATGATCACTTACGCGAGAAAAAAGCTAAATTGCCCGATCAAAGTCGGTTGTATGCGCCCATCTGGCGATTATCGGCGCACGCTTGACATTCTTGCCTGGCTGCATGGCATAGAGCATTTCGTTCAGGCTGACCGAACTTTAATCAAAATTTTACAACAGGCTGATGTGGAAATTGAAATCCGTCATCAATGCTGCGCACTATGACCAGGCAAATTCAGGGCGAGCTTATTCGCGTATCTTATGGAACCGGCATTGTCCTGGGGCTCATTGAAGCCAGACAGGATGTTGCGCCAACTACAGCTTATCTTCTCTGGGACCGGGGCTGCATTGGTTCATGTTCTTTTTGTCCGCGGGCCAATGGCAATGAAAGAACCAAAAAGCTTTCAAGAATTATCTGGCCTGAATTCGAGTTTGCAGAAATTTTACACCGACTTGCTGCACAACCAAGGCCTTTTTCCAGAGTTTGTCTGCAAACTGGTTTCAATCCAGCGTTAAACGAACGATTGATTGAAATAGCCCAGGAGCTGATCAAAAATGGTCTAACCACCAGTGTAACTTTAAGCCCGTCACAGACAGAACTGGCCGACAACCTTCTAAATATCGGTGCAGACCATATTGGCATCGGTTTGGATGGCGCTTCCCCAGAGACTTACGCTCAACACAAAAGGAAAAACTGGCAGCAAGACTGGCCTTCGTTACAAAATTTGATGCAGAGGCATCGCAACAAGATTGAAGTTCATCTTATCTTTGGACTTGGCGACAGCGAAGAAACTTTTTGTCGGCGGATCGCCGAAATCGTTGCAAATGGGGGCAAGGTATCTCTTTTTGCCTTAACTCCGGTAAATGGCGGTGCCGGACCAGGACTTGCCTCTTATCGACGCATTCAGATTTTCAGATATCTTTGTGAAAACCATGGGTTTTCTCCGGAAGAATTCGTTTTCTCAAATGGTTTTTTAAAGGGAATAAACAAAGAACCGGACCAGGTAAGATCTTTGCTCGATAACGGCAACTGTTTTCGCACATCCGGCTGTGGCAATTGTAACCGCCCCTACTATAACGAGCGCCCTGGGCAGAGGTTTTACAATTTTCCCCGCGAGTTAAGCGTTCATGAATTTTGTCAGGCGCTGGTTGAAGCGGAACTTTCCAACTTTTTCTGATCTTCCAGATGCAGATTTCTCGCCCAATAAAGAAACGGCGTGTCAAAAAGAGCTACCAGCCATTTCATCAGATAGGTCGTCACGAATATCTGAATGACCACTTCGTTGGTGAAAACCCCATAAAATGCAATCAGGGTAAAAAGCATATTGTCGATCAACTGCGAAACCATTGTCGAACCGTTATTGCGCAACCAGAGATATTTTGGGAACTTTGTTTTGAGATAATTGTAAAGCCAGACATCAAATGTTTGACTGAAAAAGTAGGCAATAATGCTGGCTACGGTTATTCTTGGCAGAATTGAAAAGATGGTATCGAGAGCCTCATTGGCAATATCTGTCGGATGCGGCTGAAACTGCAGACAAACCTGCATGATTACAGTCGTAACGAGAATGGTAAAGATCCCGATAAAAACACCTTGCCTGGCCTCTTTTTCTGAATAACATTCACTGAGAATATCCGTGGCAAGAAAAGAACTGCCATAAATAATATTGCCAAGGGTTGTAACAAAACCAAAGATTTCGATTGTTTTTATTACCTGAATATTTGCCAGAATAGAAGCCATTGCTATCCAGGCAAACATGCCCTGTTTTTTAAAAAGTTTGAAGGCACTTACCAGGCCAAGGTAATTGACAACCAGAAGAATCAGCCACCAGAAATTGTTATTCATTTATAACGCTGCCCACTCCAAAATCGGTGTTCTTCCAGAGAACGTCGATCTTTTCCACTTGTTCAAGCCAGGCATATTCTCTTTTGAACCAATCCTGTAATTCTAAATCCGGTTTTATTTCGGTTTCATTTTCGACAAAAATATTGACGGTTCCATGGGCAAAATTATCGATAAGAATCTTCACATCATTCGCGATCATTTCTCGCGTTTGCCCTACCATGCCGACCATTATACACACCGAATCAAAATATCGTTTAATTTCTTCGATACTATCGAATTGCACCCCTTTTTTGAGGACCTCATTGCGAAAGTATTCATCAAAGGTTTCGATTCCGGTTATGAAAATGATGGGAACAGCAAACATTTTGCGAAAATCATTCAATCTATGACGATACATCCAGTGCGATTCAAAATAAAGCTTGCCGATATTTTTTTCGACAACAAGCTTTTTAAGCATCTGCAAGGTTTCTTCAGGCAACTCGAAACAGCTGCCGGAATTAATAACTTCAAGAATGCCGAATTCTCCAGTTACATTCCTTATGACTGCCTGGTTTATTCGATTAATTTCATCGACATTGGTAGAATTGTCGGCGATGTAATTGCAAAATCTGCACTTTGCCCAGCGGCAGGGCAAAGCTTTCAGCAGGATTATTTCCCGCCGATCTTTACTTCTGATGATTTTGCTGTATCTGACCAACTTCAATGCAAAAACCTTCCAATGAAAAATGCTATAATTGAGTTCGATTAGAATAAAAGTAAAGGTTGAAATATGCAATACTTTATTAAGGTCACCATTATTCTTGGTCTGATTATCTCGGTTACCGAACTCAGCAAAAGAAATTCAACCGCGGCAGCAATACTGGCCTCCTTGCCAATTACCAGCCTGATTGCCATTTTGTGGCTTAGGTATGAAAACTCCGAGCCATCTATAATCGTAAATCTTTGCCAGGAAATATTCTGGATGGTTCTGCCATCTCTGGTTTTTTTCGCACTTTTCCCTTATCTGATCAAGCAAAGCTATAATTTCTGGTTCAGCTTTCTTTTCAGTTGCTTTGTTACCAGTGCGGCCTATGCTGTGTTGGTTAAACTTTTAAAGAGCTCTTCGGGGATTCCTTGAAAAAAATTTTCTGCCGAGTCAATATTCATTCTTCCTTTTTTACCCGATACTTTGAATAAATCATTGGATAGAGCTGAAAAATTTGTAAAAATATGTTAGTTTGCTGCTGATGTACCAGTGTCAGAAATGCAAAAAACAGGTATTGACCTGCCCAGCTTGTAAATACAGGATAAAAGATCCGAAAGCGACTTTGATAAACCAGGTTGCCGGCGTTCTTGTTTTCCTTACCATTATTTTCGTTTCTCTCGAGATCAAGGTCAAAGAGGAAACGGAAATTGCGATGAAACCTTTCCGGCAAGCCCAGGAAGAAACCGAAAAGAAGGAAAAAGTTAAGGAAGCCGGACCACCTAAGCAGGCAAAGCCCGACAGCAATGCCGCCAAGAAAAAATCTAACAACAAGAAATCTGGATCCGCAGGCAAAGAAGGAGATTTCAGAGCCGGCACCTGGGGTACGCTCCGTTCAGAAATTCTCGAAAATGAAAAGGCTCAAAAGCTTGAAGTTCGTAATGACCCTTACAATCTGGACTATCTGACCAAAATCGGAAATTTTGAAGTCGTGGCCCATTATATGTTTGCCCAGAATCGGCTAACCGGTGGCTGCTATATTCTCACAGGCCAGAATTTGGACGGCCTGGAAGAAATTCGCAATAACAATAAAATTAAAGTTGGAGAAGCCTGCCCATCCTGGGTAAAGCTTGACTTCTCATATTACCAGAATTATTCGAGCCCAATCCTGAACAGCATCGCAGCGGCAGATCAATTTTTTTACGAAATGTACATTTCTCTTGCCAGCCAAATGGGTCCGCCGGAGTCAACCGCCCTTGAAGAACTCGAAAACTCAATCACCCGAAATGAAAAAATTGAATCGGTATTGGCTTATGACCGAATCCTGGTATATTCCTGGACGACTCAGCGCAGCAAAATAAACTTTTATTTTGCCTGTCTCGACTCTCGCCCATATTTCCGTCTTGAGTATCTTTCGCTTAAAAACGCAGAAAAGGAAGATAACCGATGAAAATAGTCTGCGATCATTGCAAAAATGAATTTGAAGCCTGTCCCAGCTGTGGATCAGGCGATATCGAGCGAAAAATAAACTTTAACATTATTTTTCTCGTGGTTGTGTTCTTATCGTGTATTTTTTCTGCTTATCGGTGGTATAGCGCCCTGGATTCATACGAAAGAGCCCAGCGTTTGCGACGGGCCTACCTCAAGGAAAAAATAGAATCCAGACCAACCCTGCCCTTTGCCAAATAATTACAGGAGCTTTTCATGTATAAATTCCCATGCAACCTGTTTTGTGACGTTCGGATAGAAGAAGTTTACCGGTCGATACTTCGCGTCGAAATGGGGAAACTTGAAGAAATCAAAGAAAAGGAAGATGTCGGGGCTTTTATCAGAATATTCGACGGCCAGCGCTGGCTTTACTCTTCCACAACCGATGTAAAAAACATTCAGCAGGAAATTGAAAACCTGACCAAATTAGCGACTGGCGACAAGAATATCGAAAACCACCCGGTTATCAAAAAGCTTGAAATAAACAAGGGCTGTTTCAAAAGTTTTGCTGAAAACTCGGTGAAAAAAGCCAGTCTTTCCCAAAAGAAAGCCCTTCTCGACAGCTACGTCGACATAGTTAAGGAAAATCAGACCATAACTCACTGGACGGCTTTTTATTCTGATAACCATACCCGCAAAAGGATCTATTCAAGCCTGGGTACGCATCTGGAATTTGACAACCAGATCGCCGGATTGCGCCTTGGCTTCAGATTTGGCACCGGGAAAGACGTATTCAGCGAATCCTGGAGCAAGGCAGTCGATAGCTTCGATAAGCTTTCAGGGCATTACCAGGAAGCTCGCGCTTACATTGCTCAGGCTGAAGAGTTTTTCCGAAAAGCGGAAAAAATTGAAGGTGGCAACTATTGTGTTATTCTTTCGCCCCTGGCAGCCGGGATTTTCGCCCATGAAAGCTTTGGTCATAAATCTGAAGCCGATTTCATGATCGGTGATGAAACCATGATTAAAGAATGGCAACTCGGCAAAAAGGTCGGCGCAGAGATTCTGAACATTGTCGATAGCGGAACCATGGAAGGTAGCGGATTTTGCCCGTTCGACGACGAAGGCAGCAAAGCCCGAAAAACGATGTTGATCAGCAAGGGCAATCTCACTGGTCGCTTACACAGTGCGCTAACAGCTGCAGAACTTGAAGAAGGCTTAACCGGCAATGCGAGGTCGACCGGCTTTGAATTTGAGCCTATTGTAAGAATGACCTGCACTTATATCGAACCGGGCAAGCTCTCGAAAGATGAGCTTTTTGCCTCGGTAAGGCATGGGATTTTCATTGACACGGTCAAACACGGTTCTGGTATGTCCACTTTCACCCTTGCGCCGTCGATGGCTTACCTGATTGAAGATGGAAAAGTAACCCGACCGGTAAAATTTTCGGTTATAACCGGCAACGTTATGACAACCCTCGACAAGATTGAGGCAATTTCAAATGAGCTGAAAATATTGAGTTTTGTCGGCGGCGGATGCGGTAAAATGGAACAGTACCCTCTACCGGTAAGCTTTGGCGGCCCATTCGTTAAGATCAGTGAAATCAACGTTCAGTAAGGGGAAAGAAATGAAAGAAATTATCAGAAGTCGGATAAGGCAAACCTCGCTAAGCCTTACCAGAAACCAGATAAGTGCGATCAGACGCAAGGATATTTCCCGTACTGGCTGCCGGGTAATCGATAAGGGAAAAATTTCCGTGGCCGGCTGCCTTGGCCAGGCTGATATTGACGGGCTTTTTGCCAAAGCCGAGAGTTTGCTTCCTGATGGCGTTGAATACCCGGTGGCAGTCAGTTCCGATCTTAAGATAAACACTGACCTTGCCAGCCTGGATTTATCGGACACCGATCTTTGTCATGGCATAGAGAAGGTTCTTGCAAAGCTTTCAGAGCTTCATCAGGATTTTTTCATCAGTAACAAAGTAAACTTGAGTGAATTGACGCACTCTTATGAAAATGATGCCGGACTGAATTTAAACCACCATGACCGGTATCTGACCATTTCGTTTCTTTTAAAAGAGGCTTCATCAACCGGAATTATGGATACCTTTTTTGGAGTCACCGGTCGCGAATTTGATGAAGAAAAAGTAATCAAAAGTGTTGATGAAATCATTCGCGCATTTAAAAACAAGGTCGATCTGCCAGAAGAAAATCTGCCAATTATAATTGATCAGTCGACGTTAACCCGCCTCTTTCTGCGTGATCTGAACGGCAAGCTGGTTGGCAATAAGGCTTCTCTGTTTCAATCGCAGATAGGCCAACAGGTATTTAGCGAAAACTTCACATTATTCATTCCCAGTGACCCGGCAGAAACCTATTCACCGGTTTTTGATGCCGAAGGCACGGTTGCTAACGAAGAAACAAGAATTCTTATCGACCATGGCCGCATTTTACGCCCCTACACCGACAAAAGAACGGCCCAACAATTTGACTTTGCCAACACCGGCTGTGCCTCTGGGGCCTATGACAGCGTTCCATCCCTTGGCACCTGCCAACTTGAAATCGCGCATTCAAACAAGTCATTAAAACAATTGTTGGCTGGCAAGTTGGGCATACTGGTGGCCATTGCAAGCGGCGGCGACTTTACTTCCGACGGTCAGTTTGCATCTCCGGTTCAGGTTGCCTACCTGACTGACGGCGAAAGACTTATTGGGCGCCTGCCCGAATTGACCATATCGGGCTCAATTTTTAATTTTTTTGGAAGCGATTTCATCGGCATCAGCTCTGACAAGGTTTATACCGCAGGTGATGAGAGACTCGCGGTAGTAAATCTATCCTGCAAAAAGCTTTGAAACAACCCGGCAAAGTTTACGCCAGGCTGACGGTTCTTCTCGGCCTGGTGGTTTTTCTTTTGCCCCTTTTATTTATAAACTATCTTTCCGACAAAATTCTGGCCAGAAGTCGTGAAACTTCTGAAGAAATGCTTAAAGAAAAAATTCTTCAGGAAGTTGAGAATTTTAAAGATCGCCTGAATCCCAAAACCTACGTTGGTCAGGTGATAAAAAAGACCCACACAAAAACTCTGCCGCAAGTGCAGAGAAGCATTCTGAGTCTTATTCCCGAAAAGGATTTTGGCAAAGACATTTTCACTCCATCTTTGCCGGAAAAATTTGTGGCCGGCCTGAAAGATGAAGGCTTGCGTCCATTATTGTTCGTTTCCTGTGGACCGGGTTTTTCAAAAATGGACTACTGGTTCGCTCCTGAGTTGAGTGAACAAATTGAAGACGGATTAAGCAACCTGGCCAAGTCAATAGGGCTAAAACTTCTCAAACAAACCTCAGTAATTTATTACATGAATTTTCAGCGGCATTGTTCTTCCTCAGAAATTAAACAACAACTCTTCCGGGAAATGTACCTGCGAGGAGATTACTGGATGGAGTTGTTTTTCAGATATATTTCAAGATTTTCCGACCCTCCCGAAGATTTCGATTACGTCTGCCGAGTTTTTACCGACTATTTTCCAAGGCAATTTCTCTACAGTTATTCCTGGAGTTGCATGAGTAAAATCGATATTCACGGCGGTTACAATGTTTTTATTCGCGGCGATTCAATTGATCCCGCCAAAATTATCAGTTTTGCTGAAACAAATGTCGAGCAACATGGTATTCAATGCCGAATCATCGAAGACAGCGACAGTTTTTCGGCGGGCTTCAAGCAACAAAATGAAAGGATTGTTTTTTCCGGGTTCATCCCGGGCAGTCTCTTTTCCCACATGAATTTCTGGAAACAGCTCTACAAAAGTTTTTTTTCGACAAAAATCGAAAAGATGCACTTTCAGGTCGCCGGAAACTATCCAGACGAATATCTGCAACAAAAAAGAATACATTTTTTCATTCGCACAATATCTGTGTTTAGCATCTTTATTATGATTCTGATGAGTTTCAATGCCTTTCTCTTTGGCTTGAAGCTACCTTTGTCGATCAGAAAAAAACTATTGACGGTTGTTGGGTCGATTTTTCTGCTTCCCATAGCTTCCACGGCAATTCTTTCGTTTCATCTTTACAATGGTTTCGAGAAAATCGTCGAACGTCATATTCTTGCAGAAGTTGAAAACCGCTTGAATAATCTCGAGGCAATGGAATCAGAAAAACGCATAAGCCTGCAGCAAAAAAACCTGCAACTGAAAATGCACCTTCAGAATTCCAGTCTGCCCCTGAGCAAAATATTCAGTGCAAATTGCAGGGCGCAATATTTTCCGGATCTTAATCGATGGAACAGCAGCGTCGCCTTCATAGACGCTGACGGATATTATGGAACCACCAACCAGACAGAAAAAGAGAAATTCCATTTAGCGGAAGGCCTTATGGCGAAATATATGATAAACCAGGGTTTGGCCAAATTCTCCGCGAAGCGTGCCAGGGAACTGGAGGTAAAAATAAGCCTCACGATGGGTCTGCTTGAAAGCTTTCTTACACCGGAAATCGAAGAAGAGATCATTCCCAGGGAAGGCTCTCTGCAGAGGGAAATAACCCATACCATCGATACATATCTTGGCAGTTTTTTATTCTGCCGGCGGAAAAATGGCGAATATGCCATTTTAAATTCTCGCTTCAGCAATAACGAGCCAAATTTCTACGACTATCTGATCAATATGCACTTGTCGGGAAAACCATTTTTCAAAGAAAAATCTGATTTCAGCGACATTAAATCCGGGACCAGGTTAAGAAAACAGTCTACCTACACCAGTTATCGCTGGCCAGCAGAAGTAGCATTCGACAACGACCTGATCCCATATTTTTCCAAAGCTTTGAATCAGCGAAGCAGTGGAACGAAAATCATACGTAACCCGGAAGGAATAATCATCGCCTCCTGGCGTTTCAGAGAAAGCCACCAGGGTATATTCGTGGCAGTGGGCAAAAGCAGAAAGCTCAATGAGATTGAAGTCACCATTTCATTACTTTTCCCATTTACCGCCGGATATTCTGTTATTCTACTGCTCATATTGAGTGGCGTCTTTTCCAAGCTATTCGTTGGCCATATAGATGATTTGCAAAATGGAATCGCCCAGATCAATCAAAACTTTTACGGATCGACTCTTGAACCTGCCCAGGTAGAAGAGTTCGAAAAACTCAATCATGCATTTAACGAAATGTCGGTGGCATTGAAACAAAATCAGATGATGAGCCGCTATCTTTCAGATCATCTCGTTAAGAATATCGAAAATGAATTGCAGACTTCTTCTTCAGGAAATGAAACAGCTGAAGTAACGGTTCTGGCTTCTGACATTCGCGGCTTCACCTCTATTACCGAGAATCATCCCCCCCTTGAAATTGTCGATATGTTGAATAATTACTTCACCGAAATGGAAAAGTCGATCAACAAACATCATGGAATCATCGACCGTTTTATCGGTGACGCCATCATTGCCATCTTTTATCCGGCAAAAGACAAGCCATCTCAAGCAATTAGAGCCGCCAACGCCGCAATAGAGATGCGCAAAAATCTTGAAAATTTCAATAAATCGAGAAAAGATTCTGGCAGCTTCGGCATCGAAAATGGAATTGGCCTGGCGACCGGCACAGTCGTTTCAGGAACTATTGGCGATAAGGGAAGAAGGACCTACCTCGTCACTGGAGAACCGATGATGCTTGCGCCAAAAATCGAGGCATCAAGTTCTAAAAGTCAAAGCAAAATTTTGATTTGCCCCAAAACCATGGAAATTTGTAAGAGCAAATTTTCAATTGAAAGTTTCGACGAAGGTATTTATGAATTGAAAAGGGAAAAACCCGAAAATGTCTGAAGCAAAAAGACACAAGATAAGCAACTTTGAGTTTTTGCTTTTATGGCTTCTTACCATCGTTTTGCCGGCTTTATTCATTATGGGTGCTCTCGATTACTTTGGTTCAAAACATCTTGAATATGAAAAGATCAAGGCAATCGCTTCAGCTAGACACAAAATTCTGCGCTTTGACCATCTTTTGAACGGCAAAACCTATCTTGAAAACAAAATAGAACCATTAATCAAGGGATTTGCAAAGATTAAAAAGGCCGACAAAGCCAATCTCAACCAGACAATCAGCAAGAATGCCGGAATTTTGCCCATTTTTTCAGTTTTCAAGCTTAAGAACAGCAATCAGATTTTGTCATTCAAAAACCTGAGAGAAGATATAAAAAATCACATAATGCCTTCCAGGATTTTGTTCCGCAGAATTTTCACAGAACTTTCGATGCAAAACCCTGAAGAAATCAGAGAAAATGAACGCCTAATAAAAGGCAATCGACTTCAGCTTCAACAGATGTTTAAAACGATTACCACAAATACTATTTTGAAAAATAGCGTTTTGCAGAATTTTTCG
Organism: uncultured bacterium; assembly: GCA_964613435.1. Classification (GTDB taxonomy): domain Bacteria; phylum Muiribacteriota; class Ozemobacteria; order Ozemobacterales; family Ozemobacteraceae; genus DYKG01. Next base: position 7,359 of record CAZTHA010000043.1, on the reverse strand, counting down.
GTCTACCTTGGTGGAGAGATCTTTTTCATGGTCCTGGAAATGCCTGCAAATTCTGGCATATCCCATGCAATCTTATTGTTTCGCGGCAAAGATATCACTTCAGAACGTATTCTCTCTTTCGCAATGTCTGAAGTTGAAAACACGAACGTTATTCTTAGAAAGACGGATTTTTTAGGCAATACTACTGATCCTGGAAAATTCAACAGTCAGGTTAAGCACGACAGGCAAGGCATCAGCATCATCTATCCGGCCAACCAATATTTCATCAGGCATTACCTTCATTATGGCGGAACACTTATCCGGCGCAACCTGCAAAAACTTCCATTTATTCGACACCGGATAAATTTCTCAGAATTGCGTAGCGAACCTTTGAAAATGCGGAAAGCGATAAGGGTTTCCATTTTTATTTTTGTGTTGATCTTTTCTGCTGCGTTCTTCAGATTTGCCTTTTTTGGCCTTGAATTGGCAAGGAGTCTGAAGAAGAGAATTCTGGCAGGAATGTTTGCTGCGGCGATTTTTCCAGTGGTAATACTTTCTTTATGCCTCTATCTCTATCAAAGCTTTGATGAGCACATATACCAACTGAATCTAATTCAGCACATAGAAATGAAAATAGCCCAGAACTTTGAACGGCTGATACAAAGAACTGAAGAGATGGAAATGTTCATGAATAACAATCCCAAAATTCTCGAAAAATTCCATGATATCAGCAAAACTGAATTTCATAAAATTGCTTTAAAAATTGGCAAGATCCTGCCAATATCGGAAATCAGTTACATAAAAGAAAAAGAATCTTTCAACCGCTCCTTTCCGGAGAGACAAAGTATTTTTGTCATGAATGCCGAAGATCCGATCTGGTCATTCGTGCCCAAAAATGTCCTGCGCTGGGAAAAAGAGGACGGAAAAAAGAATCGCAAGGCCCAACACTACTTTGATGTCGCCGGACAAAAAGTAAAGGCAACTTTTTTTAACGAAACCATGATGCAATATGGAGCTTTTTACCTTATCAGTCAGGGCGCGGTTCCGCTGTGGGTATCTTCCGTTCGCGTGGCAGACCGAGATGACCCCAAAAAAATATTTGGGATTCTTCATTTCAAATACGAGCTCGGACCTATTCTTAAAGAATTTTACGAGAAAAATACCGGTTCAGAAAATCTTTTCATCGAAGATTTGGAAAACCATAAAATACACTATGGATATTTCCCTCTGAAAAAAATATCCAACAATGATTTCTGGCAAGGAAGTTATGACCCGCGACACCACGATCTTTTCTCGAATTTCCTGCAGAATGACCGTAATCAAAACATATTCAAAGCAGATGGAAAAATGATTTTCATTAGAACCAACCACGGCTTCAAACATAAAGTAATCGCGGTTGCTGAAAGAAAAGAACGAAGTCAGAACTTCGAATGGTACAGCCTATTCGTTTCTGGCTTGCTTTTCATAATACTGGTTATCCTTTTTGCATCACAATTGCTCGATCATTTTTTTCTCATTCCAGTCAATCAAATGGCCGAATGTGCTGAAAAAATCGCCCGCGGTGGCATCGAATGGGATCTGAAACTGGCTACAAGTGATGAGCTAGATGAATTGAACCAGAGTTTCAATTCAATGGTAAACGGTCTTAAACAAAGAGACGCGCTAAAAGAATTTGTTTCTGCAGACGCCTTTTCTGAGATCGAAGAAAGTCAAAATCGAGAACTTTACCCCGGTGGTGAATATCAGGAAGCCAGCATTCTTTTTGCAGCAATAAATCTTGGAAACCCCAACAATTTGTCAAGCATGGCTGATTCAGAAACAATGCTCGAAAGAATGGATACCTTTCTATCCTTATGTTATCGGGTCAGTAAAAGCAACTTGGGGATGGTCGACAAGATAGTTGAAGACACGATCATGCTCGTTTTCAGAGAAAAGTCGGCAGGCAATCATGCTTTGAACGCTGCCAAAACGGCTCTGCAATTAAAACAGAAAGCAGAAAATGCAGGAGTGAAATTGAAGATCGGCATAGCTTCAGGGCAGGTTATCAGTGGAAGAATCGGCTCTTATACTGGCAAGCTGGATTTTACCGTTATCGGAGATACGGTGAATCTTGCTGCCAGACTGAAGAATGAAGCTGGCGAAAGCAACACCGGTATAATTTTGTCTGGTTCTGCCATGCGCCAGCTAAAAGGCAAAGCCCGGGTCAATTTTCTGAGAAGAAGTTCATTAAAGGGGAAAAGTCGCGAGTTTAATATTTATGAACTGGTTGATCTTCGTTAAAATCTTTTGTTGTAAACTTTTTTCAAATTTTACGGTAGAATAATAGAAGTATAAAACAGGAGCTGTCTTATGAAACGATTTCCAATAATAGCCATTCTCGCGATTTTGTTTTTTTCGATCTCAGCTCATGGACAGAATCCTTTCACGGAAAGTGAAGTAGATGTAACCACTAATTCAAGTGGTGAAGAGGTCAGGCTACAAACTGCACCACAAATTTCTGCGATCAGCGCCGATGAACTAAGAAAAGCTTTTGCCAAGCTTGCCGAAGCGCAGAAGAATTTTGCCGAACTTCTGCGGCAACTTGCGACGAATCCACAGAAATTCATGCAAAATGGCAGCTTAACCGCTATTTATGCCAAGGTTGCCAGTATTCAGAAACGTCTTGGTTTGATCGCCGAAAAACTTCTAGAAATGTCCAGGGATTCTGGAGTCGTTTTTACTCCACCTACCAATTCCGATACTGGCAATTTGGGCAACTCCACCACTGGAAATCCGCCCGCTCCGCGCACACCAAGTTCAAGTGGCGGAATTACCAGCCGATCGCCACAATTTGCGCAGTGGTTTGCCAATGGCGCAAACATTGCGAAGGAATGGAATTTTCCAGACATTACCAACATGTATGGTCAGAAAGTTACTCGCGAAGATTTTCTGCGCAGCATTATCTTCATTGAAAGCAGCGGGGTTCATCAAAAAGCCAATGGCCAGATAGTAACCAGCAGCTGCGGAGCTCTTGGCTTCATGCAGTTGATGCCAAACACCGCGAAAGGCCTTGGAGTAAACCCACGCGATCCCGCCCAGAATATTCAGGGTGGCGCCAAATTATTCAAAACAATCTTCAATAAGGGCACAGTCGGTGGCAAAACCGGCCTGGACAAACTTGTCATGGCAGGCTGCGCCTACAATATGGGGCCATACTCATCAAAACTGAAGAAGGACTGGAGTTCATTCATCTCAAGCAGCGCGGTTTCAAAGGGTCCCAAAATGTATGGTCTGAAAATTAAAATGTGTCTGGGAATCGCTTTAAATTCGGCGGAACGCCGTTTTGTCGAGCAAAATATGGCTGGGAAAAAATCGGTCGATGATTATGCTCGCGGCCTCTATTCCTACGCCCATGGAATTGGTAAATAGTTTGAATATTGAATCTACTTCGCCATAGGGAAATGATCACTGGAGAAAAAGATGAAAAAATGCCATTTAACGATAGTTTTCTTGATTATCGCCGCCTCTCTGGTCGCAGAAACACAAAAAACCATTATCTCACAGAGTTCTGGTTCTAGCATTATACTGCAGAAAAGTTTTGATCCAGAAAGTCTGGCACATTTCGATCGTATAGAATTGGTTGGAAAGGATGGCAAAGCGTTGGAACTATTTGCCTCCGAAGGTAGAAACATTGAAAAGGTTTTTGAGCCAGACATTGACGGTGACGGCTCGAGAGAACTTCTGATCCAGATGGATCTAGGTGGCTCAGGCGGTTACAAGGAATTTTCACTATTAAAGAAAGTCGGACAAAACTACAATACAATATGGGAATCAGCAGGTTTTGCAGGGGCAAAAACCAGCCTGAGCCCGAACAAGAAAACTGGGAAAACCTGGGTTTTAATTCGCTATTTCGATGATGAAGATGAAGCTAAAAAGCCTCTGCTGGCGGTATTTGGCTGGAAAAACAACGAATTTAAAAGACTTCGCTGAAATTTAAAAACACTGCATCTCCATTGCTGTGCATCGAGGATGTTGAGGGCAGCGAAAAAGATAGACGCAGCCAGCATCGCCCCACATGATTCCGGCTTCGGCCTCAGAATCAATCTGGGCAATAAATTCCATGGGCTTTTTACATTCAGGACAAATTTTTTCAGAATGCCCCTGAATCCAGATTGGATAGCCGCCAATACTTGAAAAGGGCTCAATTTCACAGCCCATGGCCAGACAAGTTTCTTCGTAGACATCCCATGGATCATCTTTGTCAATCTTGTCGCAAATCTTGACGCTTTCGTGTCCCATTTCTTCCAGGGTCTCAAAATCAGGCAACATTTTGACTTTGGATATCTTACAGATACAGGGTTGAAGGTCACCACATTCACCAGCGCCGGGACAAAACTTATTTTTATCCGCGCTCACAAAAGAACGCATCAGCCATTGCCCTTCTTCTTTTTTGCCACCCCACGGCGAGCAGGCAAAACAATAAAAGAACTGGATAAGTTCGCCCTTGTTGGCTACGGGATCTGCCCTATATTGAAAAACAAAACTCAAAGGTTCTTTACAAGTAGAACAAACAGGGTTTAACGAACCTTCCTCGGAATAGGCTGGACCGCCAAAGCGGCTAGTATCAGCAAGTTCTGGAAGAAAATTCATTCTCTGGGCAGTAATGCGATAACAGTTTTTAATCAATGGCTGCAGAGAATTCTTCAGTTTTTCTAACATATAAATCCTTATCTGGGCATGGGGCCGAAATGCTCGTTGACTATTTGCCAGTGACCGTTTTCAAGTATCCAGACAGCGGTACCTCTGCCGGGATTGGTAAATCTTTTGCCGTTTATAGTTCCTGCCCATTCAAAATTAAAAGTACAACTGGCGAAATTTTCTCGAACAATGGTCCAGTTAATTTCGGATAGACTGAAACTTTCATCTTTAATTAAAGAGAAAGTTTTACTAATGGCGCCAGAAACCTGATTTTTACCATAATAGTTTGCCTCGGCAAAGATAACGGTACAATTTGGGTGAAAAAATTCTTCAACGGCTTCCCAAGTCTGCTTGCCTAAGGCAGCCTCATAAAGCCTGATAGTTTCTTGTACGGTTTTCATATCAATAACCTAACAGTAGAAGTTGTGCGGGTCAAGAAATATTGAAAAACTTTCTCAAAGATCCTCTAAAATACGATTTCTTTCAGCGGCGCTCTCTAATTCTGTGGCCAACCCATGATTTTCAAATAACCTTATGATAAAAAGTTTGGTTTCTACATTATTTAGCTTTTCAAGAGCCTCCGGCAATGAAACGCCGCGAAAAAAGCTTTCAGCGACAAATTGTTTATCTTTTTCACTTACAAGATCTTCGGCAATCAAACGGTTAATTTCACAAAAGAATGGGCGAATTTCCTTCAATCCAATTTCTCTTAGTAAATCGACCAAAATTGAGATTTTTTTCTCACGAAAATCCTCAATATTTATTAACTTCTTATGAAAAAGTTCTTTAAGGCGTGAAAATTTCTCAACTATTTTCTGGTGCTGTGGGCCAAGCCCGCAATTATTTTCCGCGCCAATTTCTCTTTGATAGAATTGACCAATTTTACGGTCCTCTTCCAAAACATGGTCTTTAACCCAATCAACGAGAAATGCCAGCAAAGCTTCAGGCTCTGGCCTTTTGCCGGATTTTAAATCTAACAAAATCCGGGTTACCATATTGATCAAATCATCATGAATCTTCCGGTGCTCATCGATCAACGGATAGCCAATTTTTTCCATGAAATTTTCTTCGCTGGAAAAATGGTGACGAGTGTAGTTAACTAGGAATTTCAATACTTCGGCTAGCTTTTGTCCAGAGACGCTACGATGAACGGACTCTTCAAAATCAGAAACAAGTGCGACAAGTTCCCGATGCTGGTCGTCTACCTGCTCACAACCAATTTCAAAGCTTTTATCCCAAAGCATATTTCACCTTTAAATTTGACTAAGAACCTTATCTTTAAGGTTAAGAAAGGCTTCTTCTGAAACTAGTTCAAATTCAAAAAAAGAATTAAGAAGAATCAGCTTTTCTTCGACTTCTTGAAGATCGGCCAGGGATTTTTCCAAATCAACTTTTCCCAGAAACTCTATTATCGCAAGCTTTTTTTCCTTCTCACTCAAATGATCATTTTTTTGAAAATAATCCAGGTCTTCTATTCCCTTTTTAATGGAGGGTAACCCGCGGCTGACAAGATGTTCAGCAAAAATTTTAACTTTTCGCTCCCTGAAATCATCAGCATTAATCAACTTCTCTTTAAACAAATGTTTTAACTTTTGGATCTTCTCGATAGGCTTTTGTCGGAATTCCTTTTCTCTCATTTCTATTTTTAGGGCTTCCTGACGAAGAGCCATCTCAAATTTAAATCTTGCAAATTCAATATCTGAGCCTAGCAAATGCCTTTCAACAAAATGGTTTAGAAAAACAACAATTCTTTTAAGGTCATCTTCATCACTATTTTTCAAACCTTCCAAAAAATGAATCGCTTCCTTTTTAAAATTTTGATGCTCTTCCTGATGAGAAATTAGCCCGGGAAAAAAAACTTCCCGCATCAATTCTTCCTCTATTGGAAAAACCTGAGAAGCATACTGGGCGGCGGCTTTAAGAGCCAAAAGAACCTTTTCCTGATCAAGCATTGAGTTACGAGTCTGGAGCCGACGAACAGTATCGAAGAGTTCCTCTCTCCTCGCATCGACAGCGGAAAACCCTATGCAGCAATCTGCGTCCCATTCCATGAAAAAACTCCGACATTAAGAATCACTATTGCATTTAACTATTAACCATGAGTTTACCCTAATTTCGCAAATTTTGAAAGAGGAATTATGTTTAAAGTCGGAAGAAAGCAGGATCCTTGTTAATTTAATTTTCTTCTATCACATTGTTTTTGCATAAGAATTGTAATTTCGGTGTGGGACAGGATAGCGATCGAGACGACGCCCATCCGACCACAGCTATAAATCCGGTGGCCGTTCGGTGACTATCGCCAAAAAATCGTTGTTTTCGATCACCTTGCCCCACCCAACCCAGTTCGTGACCTATCACAAAAAAATCGTTTTTTTTGTAACCATATTTTTGTAAAGAAACGGAATGTAGGGGTGCAAGATTTTGCGCCCCTACGATCATACATAGAACGACCTAAAAGGAAGAAGCCCAGCAGATTTCTCTGCTGGGCTTCTATAGACCTGGCGGCGACCGAGTTTTGCGCCATGGATGGCGCTTATGCCTGGCCGCCTCAGGATGGAGAGCGGCCAGGCCTCCCACGTGGGAGGAGAGGTCGCCGATAAAAACCAAAAGGGCCTAAAAGGAAAAAGCCCCGTAAATTTCTTTACGGAGCTTTTATAGACCTGGCGGCGACCGACTCTCCCACGGAGCTGCCCCCGCAGTACC
>CAZTHA010000042.1:0-18595 GCA_964613435.1 uncultured bacterium | reverse complement strand
GATAAGTTCCTTGATACGCTCAGTTGGAACCAGTAGCTCGGTAACGGTCGTTCGCCCACGATAGCCCGTTTGATTGCAGTTCTGACATCCTTTGCCGCGGAAAACCTGGGTTTTTCCGGCCTGGTATAACAGCTTCGAACGCTTGATCACTGCAGCGGCTGGAATATATTCTTCCTTGCACTCTTCACAAATAGTTCTAATTAGACGCTGGGCCATGACCCCAATAATCGAACTGGCTACCAGGAATGGTTCCACGCCCATATCGATAAGGCGAGTCATTGCCCCTGCCGAATCGTTTGTGTGCAATGTCGAAAATACCAGATGCCCGGTTAATGCCGCTCTAATTGCAACTTCGGCAGTGTCATAATCGCGAATTTCACCGACCATGATGACGTCGGGGTCCTGGCGAAGAATAGAACGCAGGCCTCCGGCAAAGGTAAAACCGGCCTTGGGATTGATCTGGCCCTGGTTGATATTGGCGAGCTGATATTCAACCGGATCTTCAATGGTAACAATGTTGATGGTCGTATCTTTAATCTTCTGCAAGGCCGCGTAGAGGGTCGAAGTTTTACCGCTGCCGGTGGGGCCGGTGACCAGAATGATACCGTTGGGTTTTTTTATCAAAGACGAGAAATTCCTTAGGGTGTCATCAGGGAAACCAAGCTCTTCAAGGCCAAAGACGACCATGCTTTTGTCCAGAATACGCATAACCACTTTTTCGCCACGCAAAGTTGGATAAGTGGATACGCGTAAATCAATTTCACGGTTGTTGAGCTGAAGTTTGATGCGGCCGTCCTGAGGAACGCGTTTTTCTGCGATATCAAGCTCTGCCATGACCTTACAACGAGAAATTGTTGCCGCCTCAAACCCTTTGGGCAACGCCATAACTTCCTGAAGCATGCCGTCGATTCTGAATCGGGTTCTTAACAGGGTTTCGTCGGGCTCGATATGAATGTCCGAGGCTTTCTCCTTTATTGCCCTGGTGATAATCAGGTTCACCAGCTGAATGATGCTCTGCTTGTCGCCGGCGTTTATCTGGGTAAGGTCAACGATTGAAGACTCTCCGGGCCGAGTTTCATTGAGGCCCTGGATTTTTTTGGCAAAGTCTTCGATGGTTCCCTGGGGATTGGTAGGACCGCCGGGTGAAGCGGAGCCGCCACCAGGAATATGTGCTGTGGCATCGGCACGGTAAAATTCATCAGTTGCCGCCTGAATCTCACTCATACTTGAAACTAGTGGTTTGATTTTGCAGGCGGTTGTGTATTCAAGATTGTCGAGCAGGAAACTGTCGAGCGGGTCGAGCATTGCAACGGTAAGCGCTCCCTTGACCCGAAGAATCGCAATACAATGGTATTTTCTGGCAATGTTTTCCGGTATCAGCTTGACTACCTTTGGATCAATGACATAATTGCGCAGGTTGGCGTGACTGAACCCAAGCTTGGTCACAAGAAATTCAATCAGCTGCTGTTCAGTGATCATTCCAAGTCTGATTAAGGTGTAACCGAGAGTGTCACTGGTTTTCTTTTGTTCATTGAGTGCCTGGTTCAGCTGATCTTCGGTAACGATGTTCTCGGAAACCAGCGATTGACCAAGTAGCTTTTTTTCAATTCGTGCCATTAACTTTACTCAACAATTCCAAGGTTTTGTTCAAACTGACGTTGGGCGCTCATTACAAACTCAACAATGATTTTTTCAGTGTCAGCTGAAACATTATTGAAAGATATAATGCATTCATGAATCTCTTTAACGGAAGAGGTTAAAAATTCCTCGCTGCTGGCTGTTCCGCCACCAATCTTCAGTCTAACCAGACGACCCTGAACTCCCTGGATAAAATTACTGCCGATCTGGAAGGCAAGAATGATGTATTTGCCCTGTTCTACATCTTCGCTGGTTTCAACCACACAGCCACCAGCGGAAAGATTGGTGATTACACCGCGCATTTCAAAATCGCTGCTGTTGAGGCTGCCATCGATAAGTTCACCTGAGAGCAATACCTTGAATTTACAGGGAATTCTCGTCTCAGTTCTGATTGCTGAGCGCTTGTTAGCGCCTTCAACCTGAAAGTCGAAAGGAACAAGTGCGTTTTGGAAAATATCGGAGAGGGTGCGAAGTTCTTTGGCGCTACTGCTGGTCTGGTCGACAATAACCGTTTTGCTCAAAGCAGTGTTGGCAATGTTTTGAATTTGCAATGAAATTTCGTCGGTAATCTGCGAAATGGTGTTAACCTTCTGATACATAATATCTGCAGTCTCGCTCTGTCGTTCAGCCGACTGACTGATATCCTTGATGATGTCATTGAGCTGGTTCGTCGTTTGTACCATCGAACCAAGGCTCGATTCAACCGTGCTGACCACTTCCATGCCCTGATTAACCTGCTGGGTGTTGTTCTGCATCATTTCTGCTGCATTTTCGGTTTTTTGCAGAATGTCATTGATCAGATTATTGATTTTTTTTGAAGACTCGGCAGAGCCGCGGGCCAGCTTTCGAACTTCGTCGGCGACAACTGCGAAGCCGCGACCCTGTTCGCCGGCTCTTGCCGCTTCAATCGCGGCATTAAGTGCAAGAAGGTTGGTTTTTTCAGCAATGTTAGCGATTTCGGTAAGAATGGTACCGATCTGTTTACTGCGATCATTCAGGTCGTTAACAAGAGAAGTGGAGCCGTCGGTGAGCTCTTTGATCTTGAGCATTTTTTGAACGGCTTCTTTTACCGAAAGCTGAGTCGAACGGGCGCGTTCGGATACGCTTTGGCTATCTTCCTTGGCGATTATCAGCTTTGAGCTGATATCCTTCGAAAGATTAAAACTGCTTTCGAGGGAAGAAATCGTTTCGCGCAGGTTGGTAGCATTGTCAAGTGCTTTATCATTGGTCTCGCCAACTCCGTCGACGATTTCTTTAATAACCTGAGAACTTATCTGAGCTGTTCTGTCCAGGTCTATCGAAGCTTCTTCGAGCTTGAATGAGATGACCAGAACTCTCTTCAAGACTGACATGACGATTTTAAACATCTGGTCGAAAACATCGAGCTCTCTCGCCAGACCTTTTTTGGTAGAAGTCAGGTTTCCTGGTTTGAGACCGACCATGTTGGTAAGATCCCGGGAAATGACGCTAACGATGCCGCGAAGCACCTCGCGACCGAACCAACCGATTATAAATCCTGAAACAAGGCCCAAAACTACCGAGGCAATGACATAAGAGGTTTTGGCTAGCTTGCCAATTTTGCCAACGACAATTCCCAGGCCGGCAGCACTGCAACCAATGATAATGCCAATTAAAATTGCGAAAATCCACAGATTGCGTTGTGATTTTGCGCTCTTGTTTATTATCAGAGAATGAAGGGCCATGTTTTATTTACTGGTCAATCCGCCGGGGCGTTTTGACTCGAATTTTCTTTCTTTGCTTTTTTGCTGACTGAAACTGCTACATTCTTAACAAGTTTATGCTCTTTACGAATTCTGTCAAGAATTCCATTCACAAATTCATAGCTTCTGTCGGCCGAATACTGCTTGGCCAGCTCTATTGCTTCGTTTATCGTTGCATTCACAGGAATTTCTTCAAAATGCAGAAATTCACAGACGGCTGAGCGCAATATGCAACGATCAATAGTTGCCATTCTTTCAAGTGACCAGTTCTGAGCTGTTTTTTCGATAATCTGGTCGATCTTCTTAACATCTTCAGCTGCTTTGCTAATCAGCTGCCGAGCAAACTCAATAATCGGAGTTTCTTTTTTCAATTTGTCGGCCACTTTGGCAAGAAGCTTTTTAATGGCGGCGTCAGCGTCCTTATTGTAAGTTATGCCATTGAAATATTTTTCAAGTAGCGATTTTATCAGGAGCTGAAGATCTTCTTTTTCATCAAGACATTTTTTTGCGAGGGTCTCGGAGAAGTCGGGGAGAAACTCCTCGACTTCTCCGGAGAGGATCTCTTCAAAATTGGAATTTTTTATGAAATCCCGGGCAAGGGTCTCGAATACTGGGAACAGCAGAACTTCAATCAGGACCTGGTTTAAAGCTTCTTCTAATTCACAGCCGACCATTTCGGCCTGGTAATGGGCCTTTAAGGCGATTTCGCGAGCCCTGCGCCTGGGAGAATTCATTTTTTATTCCTTATGCTTCTGATGCTTTAGCTTTTACTGGGGTGTGATTCTGGGTTTTGAGGTTATTTTCGCGCTCTTCAGCATACTTGAGGGCAGCCTGGGCTGCAGCCAGTCTTGCTATCGGAACGCGGAACGGTGAGCAGCTTACGTAGTCGAAGCCAAGTTTGTGGCAGAACATTACTGATTCGGGTTCTCCACCATGCTCACCGCAGATGCCGATTTTGAGTTCGGGTCTGGTTGTGCGTCCACGGGTAACGCCCCATTCCATCAGAGCGCCAACGCCTTCCTGGTCGATGCTCTGGAAAGGATCGGCCGGCAGGATCTTTTTGTCGTAATATTCCTGCAGGAATTTGCCGGCGTCATCGCGGCTGTAGCCGAAGGTCATCTGGGTAAGGTCGTTGGTGCCAAAGCTGAAGAATTCGGCTTCGGTTGCGACTTTGTCCGCTGTGATCGCAGCGCGCGGAATTTCGATCATGGTGCCGATCAAATATTTGAGCTGGCCTTTAACGCCATATTTTTCGACGCTGGCTTCAGCGATTTTTTTGACCACAGCTTTCTGATTGCGCAGTTCCGCAACAGTGCCGATGAGAGGAATCATTACTTCCGGGTATACGGTTACGCCTTCTTTGGTGAGGCGGCATGCTGCTTCAAAAATAGCTTCAGCCTGCATTTCAGTGATTTCGGGATAGGTGATGCCTAGACGGCAACCACGATGACCGAGCATCGGATTGAATTCATGCAGTGAGTCAACTTTGGCTCTTACTTTTTCGACGGGAATGCCAAGTTCTTTGGCCATTTCAGCCTGATTCTTTTCTTCGTGTGGTACGAATTCGTGCAGCGGAGGATCAAGAGTTCTGATGGTTACAGGATAGCCTTCCATTGCCTTGAAAATGCCATAGAAATCTTCTGTCTGGAATTCAAGCAATTTTTTGAGAGCTTTGCGGCGGCCAGCTTCATCGTCAGCCAGAATCATTTCGCGCATGTATCTGATTCTGTCGCCTTCAAAGAACATGTGTTCGGTGCGGCAAAGGCCAATACCCTGAGCGCCAAATTTGCGGGCAACGGTTGAATCTTTGGGAGTGTCGGCATTGGTGCGGACATCGAGTTTTCGGATTTCGTCGGCCCATTTCATCAGCGTGCCAAAATTTCCAGAAAGGCTAGGCTCAATGGTTTTTACCTGACCAAGCATAACTTCACCGGTTGAACCGTCGAGGCTGATCCATTCGCCTTCTTTAACAACGGTTTCTTTAACCTTCATGTTGCGTTCTTTGTAATTGATCTGAATTTCACCACAACCGGCAACACAGCATTTTCCCCATCCGCGAGCAACAACTGCAGCGTGAGAGGTCATGCCACCGCGCTGGGTCAGAATACCGGCAGCTGCGTCCATACCACCGATATCTTCGGGGCTGGTTTCGATGCGAACCAGAATTACTTTTTCACCGCGTTTTGCCCATTCTTCAGCATCTTCAGCGTTGAAAACGACTCGGCCGGTGCTTGCGCCCGGAGAGGCTGGCAGACCTCTGGTGATGATTTTCTTTTCGGCTGAAGGATCGAATACCGGGTGCAAAAGCTGATCAAGATCACTTGGCTTAACTCTGAGAATCGCCTGGTCTCTGGTGATCAGATTTTCATTTACCATTTCAACTGCGATTCTGACCGCTGCCGGAGCAGTGCGTTTTCCGGTTCTGGTCTGCAGCATCCACAACTTGCCCTGCTGAATGGTGAATTCGATATCCTGCATGTCTTTGTAGTGATTTTCAAGCTTCATGTAGACATCTACAAGTTGCTTGTAAACTTCTGGCATGGATTCTTCGAGTGAAGGGTATTTACTGGCACGGTCTGATTCGGAAATATTGTTGTCTTTGGCCCAAAGTTTTGAACCGGCGATGGTAACCTGCTGAGGAGTTCGGATACCGGCAACAACGTCTTCGCCCTGAGCGTCAATAAGATATTCACCGTAGAAAGCGTTTTCACCAGTTGAAGGATTGCGGGTGAAGGCAACGCCAGTTGCGCAGTCGTTGCCCATGTTTCCGTATACCATTGACTGAACGTTTACGGCTGTGCCCCAATCATCTGAGAAGCCTTCGCGTTTGCGGTAAATTACCGCACGTTCGCTCATCCAGGAACCAAAAACTGCTTCGATGGCGCCCCAGAGCTGCTGCATCGGATCGGTCGGGAAATCTTTGCCGAGGCGGTCTTTGATGAGTTTTTTGTAGCGTTGAGTCAGTTCCTGAAGCATTTCTGCGGTCAGTTCACTGTCTTCGTGAATGTTGTTTTCTTTCTTGAGGCCTTCCATTACAGTTTCAAAAGGATCTTCTTCGTCTTTTGATTCTGGTTTCATGCCAAGAACAACGTCACCATACATGTGAACGAAACGTCGGTATGAATCCCAGCCGAAGCGGGGGTTGTTGGTTTTTTTGATCAGGCCCTGAACGGTATCGTCGTTAAGACCGAGGTTGAGAACGGTGTCCATCATTCCGGGCATTGAAACTCTTGCGCCAGAGCGAACAGAAACCAGAAGGGGATTTTCACGATCGCCAAACTTGGCGTTCATAATTTTTTCAATATGGGCCAGGCCTTCATTGACCTGAGTTTTCAATTCGGGTGGATAATTGCGGTTGTTTTTATAATAAACATCACACATTTCTGTTGTGATGGTCATTCCGGCTGGAACCGGCAGGCCAATGCTGTTCATTTCAGCAAGATTAGCGCCTTTTCCGCCGAGCAGATCTTTCATGCTACCATTACCATCGGCTTTGCCTGCTCCGAAAGTATAAACGTATTTTGTCATCGGTGCCTCCTGAAAAATTGGAAAAATTTATAGTGGGGCATACCACTTATACCGTGGCAGAATAGCACAGGGAGAAAGCAATATGCAAGGTACTTATGAGCTCAGTTTACGAGTTTTTCAATTTCTTCGATAATGTTTTGTGGATCGAAAGGTTTAAAAACGAACGCATCCGCACCACATTCCAGACTGTGCTTTTTATCCTGGGCAAGCGCCAGCGCTGTAAGCATCAAAATTGGGATGCCCGCTGTTTCCGGGTTGCTTTTAAGTCTGGAGCAGATTTCGTAACCATCTATGCCTGGCATGGCAATGTCGAGGATGATAAGATCCGGGCGTTGTTCAAGAACGGTATCGATGGCTTTTTCCGGGTTCATGCAGGCAATGCTTCGATAATTATAAACACTCAATATCGTATCTAAAAGCAATACAATCGCTTCTTCATCATCAATTACCAGAATGAGCTTTTGTGAATCTTTGGCCAAGGTTTTCTCCGAACAATACGTTTTCGCATGATAGAACAGTCTCGGCCTATTTTCAATCGATTTTTATTCAGGCCCGTCTTATTGACCTTTATCTATTGATGATGATATAAGATATATTATGAATATTATTCAGAAAATGGCATTTACCGGAGTTCTTCTGGCAGTTTGTCTGTTGGGATTCTGGTTGGGATTTAAGTATTCCACAAGAACTATTAGGACTGTCGATACCCAGAAAATGGAATCCTGTCTGCAGTTCTACCGACAATATCGCCAGGACGGCGATCAAAAAAGGCTTGCCGAGAATCTAAAAACCATCAATTTTACTCCCATGGATTTTCAGACCGTTATAGACCGCTTTATCTATTATCGCACAAGAAAATCTTCTATCGATCATGCCTTTAAATTGTTAAAAGCTTTCCGGATGGGAGTGGATATCGAGCCGATCGAGGTGGTAGAAGTTTCTGGTTTTGCCTCTGAGCCGTTTCGACTCGATGCTGAGATTCTCGCTGTATTTGAGGCCAGGCCAGAGTTGGTTCAGCAGGCCTTTGAAAGTTAAAATGGTTTGGCGTTCGATTTATTGTTTTAAGAAAGATTAAGCAGGTAAAAATATGGCCAGGGATATGGATAAAGAAAAGATAGGCAAAACTCAAAAAGTTGAAGCTGACGATCAGGTAGATGCAAAAGCTACACAGGAAGAAGTCGGCAAAGAGCATATCGAATCTTCAGAAGAACAGGGCGTCTTAACTGATGAGGCTGCATCTGAATCAGTTGTCAGGCAAAGCGGATTCGGGCATTTTCTCAAGGGAATATGGCAGGGACTGATTTCACGGCAAATATTTCAGAAAATCTTTTCCCTTGTTTTCGCTCTTGGCGTTTTCGGGGCAGTTTATTTCTATATGGTTGGTCATCGCGACATTCTTACTTATATGGGCATTATGCTGCTGATGGTTATCGTTTACGCCGAAATCCTGGTTATCCGTGACCATCTATGGGTCATCGAAGGAAGTATGCGTGAGTCGAGAAAATGGCGCGATGTCTTTTTCAACCAGACTACATTAAGAAGACAGCGAGTTAGAAAGATTCTCATCATGCTGTTTGCCCTTGGTATTTTTTCTTATGTCTATGTTAAATCGATCAAGCGTGACCCGCTGAATACACCAGTGCTTTCATTCATGGGGATTATCCTGATGATCACCATTTTGTATTATGAAATTTTAACAATAAGAGACGAAGTTTTCATTATGCTGCAGTCGATCAAGGCTGAAAATCCTGATCAGGAAGAAGAGCAGGAGCGGGAAAAACGCTATGAAAAGTTCCTGCAGACCGACGAGTCTTCTGCCAGCGGCGAAAAAGACGATTCCAAAAAAGATTCAGTATGAGACGAGCCACTGCGATTTTTTTCCTCACACTGCTGGTGTGGACTGCAGAAACCAGCTGTTGTTCGGCAATTAGCAACGAGCTTTCCCTTGAGGGAAAGCTTTTTTACCGTTATCAGGCCGAGGAAAATTTTAAAAAGGTCGAAAATGGAGCTTGCCCGACCGGATCGTTTTATCTTTTGGCGGCTCCGGATACTCTATTCCCTATGGCGACCGGTTCCAGCATCCAAAATGCCAGCTTTAGCATTATTCTTTATCCTGGGGCGTTGTTAAATGTGGATTCCGGCAAGTTGCGTCTCTTGGGCGGAAGAATTCAGGTGAAAAGTGAAGAACCGCTGCAGGAACCCATTAAATTTGTGGATTCGAGATTTGTTATTCAATTTTATCAGGGTGAAATGCTTTTTGAAATGACGCCGCTGCGCCATGCCTGGCTGGCAATGATAAAAACTGGCGAAGGATGGTTGAAAGACCGCTCGCGCCGAGTTGTTGTTCTGCAGCCTGGCACCGAAATCGAAATTCCCCTTTTTGGCGAAACGGTTGTCAAGGAGCGAATTGGCTCAAGATGGCAAAAGGCGCCTGAAGTCGCGGTCGTTGAAGATGTCGCGGCGGTTTTTTCCGACAAGCCGCCCGAAAATGAGCTTGCTTCGAAAACGTCGATCCTGGAAGAAGAAACCGCAGAAACTGAAGAAGCCGCCGAAGCCTCAGCAACTGAAGAGGTTGAAGATTCCAAAGAGTCCAAAGAGTCCAAAGAGTCCAAAGAACCTGAAGAATCTGTAGAGCCTGAAAAAATTCAAGAGGCTCAAGAGTCAAAAGAGGCCGGCCTAACGGAATTGCCGGTTGAAAAATCTTTGCCGGAAAAAGGCATTCAGACTGAAGCGATTGATTCGATTCAAGCCCCCAAAGTTGCATCAACCAGTGCAAAAATAGAAGAGTTATCTGACAACCGCTAAGTTTTTTGCCCGCGCCTAGAAGCACAAATTGCTTCTCTTTTCTTTCATTGCATTGGTGTTTTCTGCCGATAACTTGACCAGCTTAACTTAAAGAGGTTTTTAATGCTCTTTTTCTGGTTGTTGATGGTAATAACCATGATTGTGCTGTTCAAGGAGGTATATTATGGCTAAAAGACTATTTCTTTTCATGCTGGTAACCATGTTTTGGGTCTTTACCCTAACCGGTTGTGGTTGAAAAATGAACATTTAAAAAGCCGCCTCTAACCTTTGAGGCGGCTTTTTGCAATTTCAGAATTTTAATTTTGATCAGTAGCCTTTGCCACCGTCGGTTTCATTGCGAACTATCGCAACTGAAGCACTGGCACCAATTCTGGTTGCCCCCATCTGAATCATTCTTTGCGCTGTTTCGTTGTCGCGAATACCACCGCTTGCTTTGACTCCCATGTGCGGTCCGACTATCTGGCGCATCAGACAAACATCTTCAAGAGTAGCGCCGCCGGTGCTGAAACCGGTAGAGGTTTTAACAAAATCTGCGCCGGCAAGCTTGGACATTTCGCAGGCCTTTGCTTTTTCTTCATCATTCAACAGCGATGTTTCAAGAATAACTTTGACGGTGTTGCCGTTGGCGGCCTCGACAACTCGGGCGATATCATTCTTAACCAGCTCGTAATCTTTTGACTTGAGGGCTCCGACATTAATGACCATGTCGATTTCTGTGGCTCCGTTGGCAACGGCATCACGGGTTTCCATGGCCTTTACAAAGGTTGAGGTCGCACCCAGGGGAAAGCCAATTACAGTGCAAACCTTCACCGGCGAGCCCTGGAGAAGCTGGGCGGCAAGAGCGACGTTAGCCGGATTGACACATACCGAAGCAAATCTGTTTTCACGGGCTTCCTGGCAGAGCTGAACTATTTCATCGCGAGTGGCATTGGCCTTTAAAAGAGTATGGTCAATATAACGTGCCAGTTCATGGCCGGGAATCGGCGCATCGAGACCTTTTTCAACGCGATTTGCGCCGGCTTCGATAACTTCTTTTACTTTGTTGGCGCAAAAAGTAACACAACTGCCGTAGGACATCGAGCAGTTCTCGGGAGTGCAGGCATCGACCTTTGGTGTTGCTGGAGCGGCAACCTTGGCTGGTATTGGGGTGGCTGGTGCAACTGAACAGGTTGTGCAGGAGGCGCAGTTTCCAGCAGCGCAGTCTTCGCATTTAAAAGTTGGCGTAACCTGAAGGCCGGGCATTTTCTGAAAACCTACACCCATTCCTTCAAGTTCTCTCCTGAAGCCGTCTATTTTTCTGGCAACCCCGGTGGGGAAATAGCGGTTGGCATTGATTATCGACTCATCGGCTACGGTTATCTTAATGCCATCGATAAGAGCCTGGGTCAGCACTATTGTCGCAAAGCTGTCAGCCATAAGGTTGGCGGCTTTCGAAAGACTGTTAACCGACATGGCCGGAATTATCAGGTGATCGATACCATTCAGAGCCTGTTGGGGTGAAGTGTTACGCGAATGAAGCAGGTTTTTTCCAAGCGATTCGCCGCCAAAATTGTCGTAGACATATGAAGAAACGATTAGCTTTCCACCCGAAGGCATAACCGATTTTATCTGTTCGGCAACCTGTCTGATAACTTTAAAGTTCGCGGTCAGGAGAACTGCGGACTTTGCAGACAAATTGGCGGGTTGAGAAAGCATTCCGTCCTGTCGAAGCGGAGGAGGGGAGTAAGAAGAACCCCGGTTAGCCGATTCTGATTTAAGTTTCAACATGACTTCTTTGGCAATCTGTTCAACAATCGCTTCCATTTAATAGCCTCCGGCCGATTTCAATCGGAATTGGATTTTTCAAATATTTTTTTGTCGTCAGCATCGATGCTATCAATGATTCCTATAATTGCAGCATCTGCAGGCGCTTCTTTCAAGCCCAGCATGTCGTTAACCGAACTTCCTTCTTTCATGATCAAAACAAGTTCGCCTAGATCAGCGCCGACGAAATCAATACAAAGAACCTCACTGCCCTTGTTGCGCATATCCAGGTGGATTGGCTGGACCAGCAACAGAGGCAGGTTTTTGTAAGCCTCATTTTTTATCGTCGAAACAACTTTTTTTATGACTTTGCAAATTTCCATGTTCAGTCTGCTATGTTGTCAATTATTCCGAGAATGGTTGCATCGGCAGGGGGGCGGGTTTTAATGAAGGGAAAAGACGCTTCCGAACCGCCACATAAAAAAACGGTCTCTCCGTTGCCCGCTCCGACAGAGTCGCAGGCTACGAAGGGCTTGCCTTTCGGATTGCCGTTTCCATCTATTTTGGTTACCAGAAGGAGTTTTAGTCCTTTTAATTGCGGATCTTTACAGGTACAGACTGCCCGTCCGATAACCTTCCCAAGATACATGCTTTCTTGCCGCCTCCTGCTTTGACTATCAGAAAATCTACCAGAAAAAAAAAGGCCTTGCAACTTTAAATTCTTGTTTTTCAAGGTATAAAAATGCCCGTGGTTTAAGTTGTCTTCGCGAAATGATGGCTGATGGTTGATGTGAGAGTCCAGCCCTGATATAATTTGCTGGCCAATAAGGGCAGAAAAAATCAATCAAATCGAAAGTCAGAGTGTCGAAATGAAAAAATACCGGAACATCTTCTGGGATTGGAACGGTACATTGCTTGACGATGTTGATGAATGTGTCGAAATAATCAATGCCAGCCTGGCAAAGCGCAATCTTAAGTTGCTCGATCGGATTGAGTATCTTGAAAAGTTTCAGTTCCCGGTAAAGAAATACTACGAGGCCATCGGCTTCGATTTTTCGCTGGAATCTTTCGAAGAGGCCGGCAAAGAATACATCGGGGCCTATTCGCAGAAAATGTTTTCCTGCCGATTGCATGCCGATGCCAAAGAAGTTTTGCAAATCTGGTCAGGGTTAGGGGCAAGCCAGTATGTGCTTTCTGCACTGAATGCCGAAGCATTGAAAAAGTGCATCGTTAGCTTCGAATTACAGGAATTTTTTTCCGATGTTCGTGGTCTTGAAGATCACTATGCACACAGTAAAGTCGAGTTGGGCATGGAAATGATCAGAGATCTTAACATCGAACCAGACTCAGCAGTGCTTATCGGCGACACACTGCATGATTACGAAGTGGCTCAGGCGCTTGGAATCGATTGTATTTTGGTTGCTTCGGGACACAATTCGCGAAAAAGGCTCAACGAATGCGGTTCACAGGTTTTTTCAAATCTGGGTGAACTAAGAAGTCAACTCGAAAAAGTAATTTGAGGCTCAGGCGTAGACGTCGATTCGGCTGCCAAGGGTTTTGACCGCAGGTCGGGGTTTTCTTGCCACGCTTTCGGCTCGCTGCTGATCAGGAGATAGTCTGGCGTATGATCTGGCCTGACTGTTGCGGGCAGGCGCTTCTGAAGACTCGGCCGGCTTGGGTTCTGGTTGATATTGAGGTCTTTGTATGCCTGAGTTGGAAACTCTGTCCATGTTTGCCACCTGTTTCTGGATTCTACATTGAATATATTCAAAAAGGACTGAACTGGCAATGCTTCGAAAAAAATCACCTGCTTATTGGCATTTGATCATTTCGAAACATTGCCATGCCATTATTTTTCGAGGTTTCTGGCAAAATGCTGCAAAAGACCGGCAGTTGAGGAATCGTGCCCTGAAAGGTCGACCGGTTTGCCCTGTAACAGATCATTTTCTTCGCGAAGAATGGTTTTGGCAAGAACCTTGCCCAGTTCGACGCCCCATTGATCAAAGCTGTTGATTCGCCAGATAATACCCTGAACGAAGATTTTCATTTCGTAAAGAGCAGTAAGCAGGCCCAGGTTGAATGGAGTCAGTTTTTTCAGAACCAGCGAGGTGGAAGGGCGGTTGCCTGAAAAAACCTTATGGGGAAGGAGCATGTTGATTTTTTCTGGCGATAGGCCTTCTGATTCAAGATCTGCCTGCACTTCGGCGCGGGTTTTTCCCTTCATCAAAGCCTCTGTTTGGGCAAAGAAGTTTGCCATGAGCTTTAAATGGTGATCGCCGACTCGGTTATGAGAATTGACAACTCCGATAAAATCCGTGGGAATGAGTTTGGTTCCCTGATGGATCAACTGGTAGAAAGCGTGCTGGCCGTTTGTGCCTGGTTCGCCCCAGATTATCGGCCCGGTCTGATAGTTTACCTGGTTTCCTTCTCGGTCGACATATTTCCCGTTGCTTTCCATGTCGCCCTGCTGAAAATATGCGGCAAAGCGATGCAGATATTGATCGTAAGGCAATATCGCCAGGCTTTCTGCGCCAAAGAAATTGTTATACCAGATGCCAATAAGCGCCATTATTACTGGAATGTTGCTGTTTAAAGGAGCATTGGCAAAGTGTTGGTCAAGGGCATGTGCCCCGGCCAGCAATTGCTCGAAATTTTCAAAACCAATTGCTACGGCGATTGATAGGCCTATTGCCGACCATGAGGAATAGCGTCCGCCGACCCAATTCCAGAATTCAAACATGTTTTGGGAATCGATACCGAATTTTTCGACTTCGACCTTGTTGGTAGAAAGTGCAACAAAATGCCGGGCAACGGACTTTTCATCTTTCAGGGCATTGATAAGCCATTGCCGGGCAGAGTGGGCGTTGGTCATGGTTTCCTGAGTCGTGAAAGTTTTCGATGCGACGATGAAAAGCGTTTCTTCAGGAGGTAAGCCTTTGGTTTTTTCAACGAAGTCGGTGCCGTCGACGTTTGAAACGAATCTTACCTGCGGCCCATCAGCATAATGTTTAAGCGCCTCGGTTATCATCACCGGTCCCAGGTCTGAGCCGCCAATGCCGATGTTTACCACAAATTTTATCGATTTGCCGGTGAAGCCTTTCCATTCGCCCGATCGAATCTTTTCGCTAAAAGCCCGCATTTTGTCGAGAACCCGGTTTACTTCGGGCATAACGTCCTGGCCGTCAACGATGACGGCGTGATTGCTTCGATTACGCAAGGCTGAATGAAGAACCGCCCGCCCTTCGGTCCAATTGATGGTTTTCCCGGAAAACATGGCTTGTGCAGCCTCTTTAACTCCCGAGGCCTCTGCCAGATCGATCAATAGTTTCAGGGTTTTTTCACCGATGATATGTTTGGAATAATCGAAGAGCAGTTCCTGGAATTCCAGATGAAACTTTTCGAACCTTGCCGGGTCATTGGCAAAAAGGTCGCGCATCTGCACGTTTTTCATTTCTGCATCGTAATGCTTTTGCAATGCCTGCCATTCGGCAGTTTCGGTCAGTTTTTTACCCGCTTTTACTTCTTTGTCGATCCTGGATGAGAAAATTTCCATGCCAGCCTCCGCTATTAATATTAACTGCTTTATACTGCAAATATACTGAAAACTTCAACCCCATAACTTTACGATTGATTGATGGCAAACCCCGATGAAGAGTGGCGGGCGGAAATTGTAAAAATATGCTATAATTCTACGCTAATTGAAATATTTACATTTTTTAGCATTGCATTCAAGGAGTTGTATATATGCAGAAAATCGTTGCAGCGGCCGTTCAGTTTTCAGTTGAGCCAATGGCTGTAGAAAGAAACATGAATCGTGCTTATGAGTTGATTTCTGAATGCCATCAGGCATCAAACGCCAATCTAATTGTTTTACCAGAGAGCGTTACCACCGGGTTTACCCCACGCGGTAAAGCTGAAGACCTCTGGGAAGCCGTGGATACTATTCCCGGCAAACTTACAGACAGGGTTTGGGCCTGGGCAAAAGAATTCAATTGTTATATCTGTTTCCCGACCTACGAACGCGGTGAAAAAAAGAACATTGTTTACAACAGTGCCGCATTGATCGGACCTGAAGGTTTGATCGGAGTTTATCGCAAAACTCACCCGTTTCCGACTGAACGCCTCGAAGGTGGCGGATGGACCACTCCCGGCAGCCAATCTGCATGTTTTGAAACCTCAATTGGGAAAATTGGCATCGTTATCTGCTACGACGGCGATTTCCCAGAATTGGCAAGAGTAACTGCCCTTAAGGGCGCAGAAGTTATTTGTCGCCCTTCGGCATTTATGCGCACCTTTGACCACTGGGAACTAACCAATCGTGCCCGCGCCTACGACAACCACGTTTATTGGATTGCAGCCAACAGTGTTGGCCCTGACGCCAGCGGAGCATATTTTTTCGGTTCTTCAATGATCGTTCATCCGTCAGGAATCAAGCTTTCTCAGGCTCGATCCTGCGATGAATATGTCTGGGCAAACCTCGATCCAGACCCCATAAGAACCGTTGTCCCCAATGCCTCAACCCCGCAATGGTTCGATCACATTGAAGATCGCAACGTTTCGGCTTATGCCGGAATTCTTGAAAATGGCCGCTGTTCTTTTGAACCAGCCCGCCGCATTCCTTACACTCGCTGGAGATAATAATGGGTCCTTTAAAAGGTTTGAAAGTAATTGATATGACCCGGGTGCTTGCCGGGCCTTTCTGTACAATGATGCTTGCCGATCTTGGCGCCGAAGTGATTAAAGTCGAACGCCCGGGCACCGGCGATGACTCAAGGGCTTTTGGCCCGCATCAAGATGGCGAAAGTGCTTATTTCATGAGCATTAATCGTGGTAAAAAAAGTCTTACCCTTGATTTGAAATCAGAAAAGGGCAAAAACGTTTTACGTCGCCTTGTCGAAAAGGCCGATGTTATTGTTGAAAACTTCAAGCCGGGGGTAATGAAAAAGCTTGGGCTCGGTTATGAAGAGTTAGCAAAAATCAATCCCCGCCTTATTTATTGTGCCTCATCCGGATTCGGCCACACCGGACCATATAGTTCCCGGCCCGCCTACGATCTTATCATTCAGGGCATGGGTGGCTTGATGAGCATTACCGGCCCAGATCAAAATACGCCAACCAAGGTTGGCAGTTCAATTGCCGACATCTTTGCCGGGGTTTTCTCGACGATCGGCATCCTTGGCGCCTTGAATCATCGCCATCAGAGTGGAAAAGGCCAAATGGTCGACGTGGCCATGCTTGACTGCATGGTTGCCATCCTTGAAAATGCCGTGGCAAGGTATACCACCAC
The DNA here is from genome assembly GCA_964613435.1 of uncultured bacterium. Taxonomy (GTDB): domain Bacteria; phylum Muiribacteriota; class Ozemobacteria; order Ozemobacterales; family Ozemobacteraceae; genus DYKG01. The sequence goes on along the minus strand of CAZTHA010000042.1, from coordinate 1,873 downwards.
CGGGGAAGACCCCGTGCCAATCGGAAATCGCCACCCATCAATCGCGCCCTTTACCTCTCTGAAAACTTCCAACGGTTTCATCAATGTCGCCTGCGGCAACGATCAACTCTGGACAAAATTCTGCCAAGTCATCTGTCGCGAAAAACTCGCCCAGGACGATCGCTACCTCAACAATGCCGATCGCTGCAAGCACATGGATGAACTGATTCCGGTTCTCAATGAAGCCATTGCTCAGAATACGACCGAGTTTTGGCTGGAAAAGCTCGAAGAAGCACATGTTCCGGCCGGACCAATCAACCGCATCAGCGAAGTTCTTAAAGACCCACAGGTCCTAGCGCGAAATATGCTTGTTGAATTGACCCATCCAACCGTTGGCAAGATTCACGTTCCAGGAACTCCGGTTAAATTTTCCGAAACCGTAGCTGAGATTAAATCGCCGGCACCGGTTCTAGGACAACATAGCCGCGAGATTCTTGCCGATGCCGGTTTTTCTTCTGAAGAAATAGATGCTTTGATAAATGAAAAGGTTGTTTAAACCGCAATAAAACTGTTGCAAATTTTTCCGGCATCTGTTAAAATACGCAGACATGGTTCGCTTTAAATAGCACCATCTCGGGGCGTAGCGCAGTTGGTAGCGTACTTGAATGGGGTTCAAGTGGTCGCTGGTTCGAGTCCAGTCGCCCCGATGCAAAAAGGCTGTCACACCAGTGACAGCCTTTTTGCTGTACGTCTTTAACTGAAATTTGTAATATTGGGTAATACAAAAATCTGGACAAAAGAAAACATTAGTCCTATCATGGCAAAAAAAATGTGACAGGCGAAAGGAGCCGATAAATGAAGCATTCTGACGTAAGTTTCGATACTGCTTGTATCCATGCTGGACAAGAACCTGACAAACTCTTTGGTGGAGTCAGTGTTCCGATTTTTCAGTCGTCCACTTTTGCATTTGCCGATGCAGATGTAGGTGCAGCTAGGTTTTCCGGCAAGGACAACGGCTACAAATACACTAGAATCGGCAATCCAACCACTGCTGCTCTTGAAAATTGTATCGCTGAACTTGAAAACGGAAAAGCTGCTTTGGCAACCGCTACAGGCATGGCGGCAATTTCAACCGTTTTCATGACCTTTCTTGGCGCAGGCAAACACTGTGTTTCAACCGGTTCAGTTTACGGTCCCACCCGAACTCTCCTCGAAAAGGAATTGCCAAGATTTGGTGTAAAATCTACCTTTATCGATTCATCAAATCCGGAGAATATCAAGGCCGCAATCACGCCCGAAACCACGATGATTTATGTGGAAACTCCAGCAAATCCTACTTTGAGCATTACCGACATTGAAGCAGCTGCCAAAATAGCCCATGAAGCCAATATCATACTCGTAGTCGACAATACTTTCTGTAGCCCCTTGCTTCAGAAGCCACTCGATCTTGGTGCAGACGTAGTTTTACATAGTATGACCAAGTTCTTGAATGGTCACAGCGATGTCGTTGCCGGAATTCTCGTTGCTAAAGATCCGGCTTTGATCAAAAAAATGCATGGCGTTCTCTGCCAGATGGGTGGAACCATCGATCCTCATCAGGCCTGGCTGGTTCTTCGAGGTGTAAAAACTTTGGCAATGCGCGTTAAAACCGCTCAGGATAACGCAATGAAGCTCGCCCCGGAACTCGAAAAGCACCCCAAAATTGAGTGGGTAAAATATCCTGGCTTGCCCTCTCATCCTCAGCATGCGATGGCCAAAAAGCAGATGAAAGGCCCGGGCGCAATGATTTCTTTTGAAGTCAAGGGTGGGGTTGCCGCCGGTAAAAAGGTCATGGACTCGGTTGAGCTTTGCACTTTGGCCGTTTCTCTCGGTGGCATCGAGTCGCTCATTCAGC
>CAZTHA010000041.1:0-18642 GCA_964613435.1 uncultured bacterium | reverse complement strand
AATCTGAAATACCCGCCATTTCACATGAACCTTCTGGTTGAAACAAGTCTTTTGTTGATGTCTCTTTTCCCGGATCAAAACTGGACAATCGCCAAAACCATCGGCTGGATGCCGCCTGTTTTCTGCTGGCTGGTCGCCCTTATTTTCACCCTCTACGTCTGGCGAAAAACCAGAAACAAGGCACTTAGCCTACTGGTCGGTATGGCGTGCATTCCCGGCCTGATTTCGACCATGCTGGCCCAGTTTCTTCAGATCGACTATCATTTCCTGAACCATTTCTTCATTTGGCTCTGGCTGATTTCCGGCTGTCTTTATACCGATGAAAAGCGGCGGGTCTGGTTAATCAGCGGGGCCATTGCCGCCCTTCTATTCATGATGACCTGGGCGGGAACCCCACTGTTCTTCTTTATCGTAACCCTGTATTCACTGTTTCTTTTTCTCAGCAAAAGTGAGATTACCGAAAACTTCGGCAGATTCTGTTATGTCACCATGCTGTTTTCTTCGATTGCCGTCGGTATATATCTGCTCATATCCCAAAGAGCTTCAACTGAAGTAGGTGACCTTTCTTTCATACAACCGGTAACTGTAGCCGCAGGAGCGCTATTCATAAGTCTCCTCACCGCTTTAAGCCGCAGACGCGCCGATTTTCTTGAATTCTCCATTGCCGGCTTCTGGAAGCCGATTGCCGGGCTATTTTGCGCCGCAATCATCTCGGCCTTTTTTCTTAGAAACCAGCTTGCAGCCGGTATAAACTTCATCTTCGTTTCCGACATGGCCATGCGCTCCATTTTTGAGCTTGGCCCCGGGATCGATTTTTCCAGGGTGATTCTTTCAGAATCCAATCTTTTTGATGCCATTTTTAAGTTCAGCATTCTTTTCTTCATTTTTCCACTGATGCAACGATTTAACCCCGGCGGACTATTTTCGGGCGGCGGCAAAGCATTGCGCGATTTTTCAGTTGTTTTCATTTTCATGAGCCTTTTCGCCATCAGATATTTTCGCTGGCTTGGGATTGCAATCGGTTTCTGGAACGGCCTGGCCCTATATTTTGTCTGGACCATACTGAAAATAATGTTTGAAAAAGAAAAAACAATTTTGGAAAAATCCTTGCGAACCGGTTTGGCCATGCTGTTTTTCATGCTTTTACATTTTCTCATGTGCTATCCACTGTTCTACCGATCCAGCATCAATCCGAAATCCACTCTGATCGATTCTTTGTCATGGCTAAACCGCTTCACTCCGGCCACATCCGGATTCAACGATCAAAAGCAGCCTGAATACTGCGTTTACAGTTACTGGCATATCGGCAATCTCATCAACTACTATGCCAAAAGGCCGGTGCTCTGCAGTAACAGCATGCGTGGCTATGCAAAAATGGCCCGGGTGTTCACTGCCGAGAACGAAACCCAGGCCTACGACCTGTGCGAACAATATCGAATCAAATATTTCTATATAAATTCTTTCTACCATTTTTCAGATGAAATGGTCAGATTCATGCGTGCTTTCGTTGCCAGGCCGAATGTGCGCAACGACAATTACGACTTTTTCCCCGAATACGTAGATCAGTCATCAGGGCGCAACGATCTTCAAAACACCTTTCATTACTGGCTTCGGAATCGTCTCTCCCTGCGCCCAACAGGGAATTTTTGCCAGGCAGCCTCGCGACTGCGAATCGTTTATTGTCTTGAATATGACAACTCCGGCAAAGCACCCGGCTACCTGATTTATGAACTGGTTAAGGGTGCAAGGATATTTGGGAATGCTGATCCGGAGACGCCGGTAAAGATCTCGCTGCGCTGCCGCCTCGATCGTGTCGAGCAGGATTATGTACGCGAAATCACAACAGATGCTAACGGAAACTTTTCCTTGCTTCTTCCCTATGCGACCGGATATAAAAACGGTCAGGTAATGACAGCCGAAAAGTATCGGGTCACCGGACAAGCCGCCGGCAAAAAGATTGAAAGTGCTTTTTCACTGGGCGAAGATGCGGTTAAAAACGGTAATCAGCTGAAGATTTTCTAGTTTCAGGGCGTAAGCACCTTGAGAGCGAAATCAGCATAAGGGCTCTTCGGGTAATTGGTGCGGAGAATTCCCAATACTCTTGACGCTTCCTGGCGGTTTCCCAGTTCATTGAGAATCCGCACGATATAATAGAGAGAGCCCTCCTGAACCGCACGATTTCGCGAGGTTTCAAAAGCTTTTTTGAAGCCATAATAAGCTTTGGTACAAAGCCCCATCGCGTATTCTGAATAAGCGCTAAGGAATTCATAGCGATCAACCGGCACGTTTTTCGGGTCGGGCCTGAATTGTTTGAGAATCTGCAGGGCGCCCTGGGGGTTTCTTTCCTGAATGTAGCACTCGGCGAGAAGATAGGCGGCTTTCTGGAATTCAGAATCGCTCAATCCGCCGTATAGAGCGTCAGTAAGAGCCAGGCGGGCTGAAAGGTATTCACCTTCATCAAAAAATCTGGTGCCTCGGGCAAGATTTTCTCTGGCATCGACGGGTCTGACGTTTTCCAAAAGGGTGTTTTTGATGAAATCGGCGGCATACTGATTCATTACTTCTTCGGTTAAACCATTGAAACATACCGCCAGTTCCTGGTGAACGTTGCCTGATTTCATCAGTCGTTTAACAAAACGATTGAGAGCATTCGAACCGAAAGTTTTGAGCAAAAATCTTATTTTCAAATAATTCTCGACATACTTTTCCAGAGAAATGGGGTTGCCATCTAGATTTTCGTCTTCACCGCCAATGTCTTCGAGGCGAAAGCCCTTACGGGTAAGAGCTTTTATCCGGGCAAGCCCCTGATCGGCCGAATGAACCGCAGTACCTTCTTTAACCCACATCGGCAGGGCATCATAAGCTTTTAGGCCCATAATGTCGGCCATAATTGCGTGGGTCATTTCATGGGTCATTTCTTCGAGCAGGGTTGCCTGGCCATTGAGAAGAAAATCGAGATCCAGGTGAATGTAATGAACGACGACCCGGTTGGAAGTTTTAACCGACTGCCGCTTGCCCCGCAATCTAATGCCGTTGTGGGTGAGATAGTCGGAAAACATGACGACGATATACATCTGCTCACGCGGTGCAATGCCCAAAGCTTTCTGAATCTTCTGAAAAGATTCCTGGTAAACGAAAGGCAGATCGGCAATAATTTTGGCGAAACTTGAAGAGTTTCGGAATTTGCCATTATAGCTGGTGTCTATATGCAAAACCGCTTTAACAGAAGACGGCAGTGCAAGAATCATTAGAATGAGTGACAGGAACCTGATCCAGCAATAGCGTTTTTTGATCATTCCAATTTCTCCGCTTCATTTTGGCCGTTATCTTTCTCGGGCATTTCGAAGAGAATCTTCATTTTTGCTTCGTTGATCTGCTTTTGAAGAGGCATATTATTGATTACATCAGGCTTTGCCAGCATTTTCTCAAGTGTTTTAACCGGATCGGCAAGTAGCTTATTGGCATGAAGAATCATGGCATAGTGAAAATCGACTTCGCCTGACAGCTCGCTTCTATCGGCGTAAATTGGGCTGATCACTTCAAGAGCTTCGGTAAAATGACCATTTTTGTAGAGGGCCCAGGCGAGAGTGTCGGTATTGAAAACAAATCCGGGCATGAGCTCAACTGATTTTCGGGCCATGGCCAAGGCTTGGGGCAGATCCTGATTAACTTCGAGGCAGGTAAAGGCGAGATTGTTGAGCAAAGTCGCATTTTCGGGCTCAAGTTTCAAAGCCTGGCGATAGGCTGAAATCGCGTCGGCGTAATTGCGGTATTTCAGCTGAAGCTCACCCAAATGCTGCCAGAGAAACGAATCAGCGGGCTGTAACGACACCGCAGCAGAGGCAGCTTCGATGGCCATTTCCCGATTCTGTTCGATATCTTGGGCAACACTGACTTTATAAAGGTAGCGGGCATTGCCGGGTTCGAGTATTGCGGCCCTTTGCAGATGATAAAGTGCCTGGGCCGGGGTAAAACTGGCCGGTGCAGAATCGATGATAGCGCTGCCCTTGACATAGTGCAGCGGGGCAAAGTCTTCTTTCTTTTCAAGGGCATGGCTGGCGATTTTTATGGCAAGATCAGCAGCATCACTTTCATAGAGCATTCTCGCCTTGATCAAGCTTCTGGTTTCTTCGGGCTGAGCCGATAGAAGAATCATGCTGGTTATAAAAACAAAACCCGGAATAATCCAGACGGCATTGCGAAAAAGAAATGCTCTTTGTCCAGGCGTTTCCGGCCGAAGATTTACTCTGGCACGGGCCGCAACCGCAAGAAAACCGGTAAACAGTGTCGGCAGATAGATGGCAGCCAAAAGTGAAAGTCTCGACTTGTTGTATTCGAGAATGCCCATGGACTTTTCGCTGGTACCAAAGAGATGGATCTCGAGATTGTAGCTTAAAAAAACGCAGACCAGCAAATGCAGAATCGTGAAAATGCCGGCGCACCAGTAGCTGTCAGGTGCTGAAGGCAGACGAAACAGCCTTGCCAGAGCCCAGTAAAACATTCCAGCTGCCAGATAAATTATGGCAAAAGTGCCGCCAATGCTTAAACCGGATTCAAGAGGATTTTTGTAGCCAAGTTCGATTCCGGCGGCAATGCCCAGAAGGCAAAGAAAAAACGGCGTCATGAAAAACAGAAATCTCTCACGACGCGCATTTTGTGCCAATTCCAACGATGTGCCGCAAACGACACAGTAACCGCTGTGAATCGGACTATTGTTTCCGCATTCTGAGCATTTTTTCAAATTAGCTAACCTCGTGCAGCTCTCCAACAAAGGATTTTTGCATCATTGAATCTACGGTCGCCAGGTCATCGGTCTGACCAAGAACCCACATCAGCTTAACCATTGTAGTTTCAGGGGTCATGTCCATTGCCGGAATCGCGCCGGCATCGAGAGCAGCCCTGCCAACCTGGTAAAGCTCCATTTCAGTAGAGCCGACAATGCACTGGGTGCAGACCACGACCGGAACATTACGATCGGTCGCCTTTTTTATCGCCGGAATCAACGAATACTTCTCGTTGGGAATGTTACCGGCACCATAACCTTCGAGTATTATTCCTGAATGTTTTTCAGCCAGAAAATCGAGAACTTCTGGCTTAAGACCAGGATAAATAGGCAACATCGCCACATTTTCATTAAGAAACGCCCGCAACAAAGGTTTTTTTCGCGTGCGACCGCGAGCGAAACTGCTGAATTTTATCGTCAGACCGATCGTTCCAAGAGGAACTTCATTAACGGAAACAAACGCCTGCATATCGAAAACCGAAGTTTTCTTGGCCCGGGTACCGCGAATAATTAAAGAACCAAAGACGACGACCACTTCTGAAAGATCAGAAATAGCGACCCGCACGGCATTGATAAGATTGGCCCGGCCGTCCGAGCCAATCTCTTCGAGCGGCACCTGAGCTCCGGTAACGACTACGGGCTTGTTAAGTTCCTGCAGAATGAAAGACAGGGCGGCAGAAGTATAGCAAAGCGTATCGGTTCCGTGGGTTACTACGAAACCATCATAGCTTTGCATTTTCTGGTAAATGGCCCGCCCGATGGTTATCCAGAGGTCAGGGGTAAGGTTGCTTGAATCGACGTTGGCCAGCGACAACACATCGATATCTGCCAGCAAACTCAGTTCGGGAATTCGGGCAATCAGTTCGCCGGCATCATCGCAAGGTTGAAGGCTTCCGCTTGGCCCACGCAGCATAGTTATCGTTCCACCGGTCGTAACCAGCAGAACTTTAGGTTTCTGCTGCAACTGATGATGCAGATTGATGTGATGCCCAGATAATCGCCCGGTGCCGGCTGTCCAGCTATTCATATCAGAACTGATACTCCATACCAAAGTTGATGTCTTTCTTGTCAGTCACGTCATCGACGCGCAGCTCGAAACGGATGTTTTCGTTGAGCATATAACCGGCCTTGAATCTGATTTCTGAATCGGTAGTATCGATGAAGTCAACGCTAAGGGCGAGATCCTTAGCCATGAGATAATCCACACCAGCACCGATTTTTGAACTGATGATACCGGCGCGGCGAATGAACTTGGTATCGGCGCCGCGGGCGACCATCATGTTGAAATGATCTTCACCACCTACGTCTTCAACACCGAAGCGGTAGAAGGTCTTGTCGCTCGGGTAGAAATCGACGCTAAGGTCTGAATAGAAGGTTTCATTCTCTTCTTTGTATCTAAGCAGATATTTGAAATCGATTCTGGTCTGGCGAATGTTTAGGAAAACCTTATCGACGGCCTGAGCAAGTTTGTGGGCATCGTCGAGACTGCGGTTGATCTTGCCGCGAATCTCCTTGTCAGCAACGATCTCCTTGACTTCTCGGGTAATTTCCTTGGCATTGTCCGATGCGCCACGCAGAGACTCAATCGTTGCCCGCAGATCGTCGGTCATCTGGTTGTTGCGGTTGAGTTCTTCGATCATGCTGTCAAGACGGTCGGTAGTCTGGCGCACATTGGCAATAATTTCCTTGAAATCGCCGCGACTGTCTTCGGCGATACTGCTCAGACGATCGCTGAACTGACGGAAATTGGCGATCATCGCCCTTATTTCGTCACGGTTCTGAGTGATTTCAGTATCGACTTTGTGAAGAATGTTATCGAGGCTTTCAACAATTCGATCACTTCTGCTTCTAACCGAAGCGATCATTTCATTAACTTTGTCAGACGCGGTTCGGGCATTTCTGAAAATCATGCGGGTATTTTCCTTAAGTTCGGGGTCGCCGATGATGTCTTTTGCCGAAGCGGTCAGTTCCTGAAGCTTTTGAATCAGAACATTGCCCTGTTCAAACAATTCGTCCATTCTCGTCGGATCAGTGCCAGGCACCACTTCATCCTGAAGAACGTATGGTGAGGTATAATCGCGGGTAGGCATGATTTCAACGAATTTTTCGCCCATCAGACCTGCGGTGGAAATGGTAAAAGTGCTTTTCTTACGAATATTGATGCCACGTTCACGAATATAGACAAAAACATAAACCTGATCATCACGAATTTCGATTTTTTCAACCTTACCGATCTTAACCCCGGACATGGACACGCTTGACCCCTTGTTAAGGCCGTTTACAGAGTAAAAGCTGATGACGAAGCCATAGCCTTTTTCGCCGAGACTGAAGTCACCGATGATAAACACCATATAAATCAGCAACGCCGCGGCCAGAATGGTCATTAGTCCAACTTTGATTGTAGAATTCATGCTTTTTCTCCTGTATCCTCTAAACCAGCGTCATCGGGCCATGGGCCTCGCCGCGGATAAACTGCTGTACCACGGGGTTTGGCGAGTTAATGATGTCTTCACGTGATCCAATTTCAACAATCTGGCCACCGTAATGCAGGGCAATGCGGTCGCAGACCCGGTAGGCCGATTTCAGATCGTGGGTTACGACAATGGATGTTACTCCCAGTCGCTCTTTAAGACTGAGGTGTAGTTCGTCAATGGCAGAAGTCATAATTGGGTCCAGTCCTGTAGTTGGTTCGTCATAAAGAATTATTTCCGGTTCCATGGCAATTGCCCGCGCCAGACCGACCCTCTTGCGCATACCGCCCGAAAGTTCGGATGGCATGAGATAGTTGGTGCCAGGCAAGCCGACCATTTCAAGTTTTTCAGAAACTATGTGATGAATTGCCCGGTCAGACATATTGGTATGCCGACGCAGACCGAAAGCGACATTCTCTTCAACATTCAGCGAATCGAACAGGGCCGCCGATTGAAACAGCATGCCCATACGCATTCTCAGAGCATCAAGCCTTTTCTGGTCGAAATTGGTCACATCTTCGCCATCGATGATGACCTGGCCAGAATCGGGTTTCATCAAACCAATTATATGTTTGAGCAAAACACTTTTGCCGCAGCCAGATGGTCCGAGAATTACCAGAGATTCGCCATCGTAAATTTTCAGGTTTATGCCCTTCAAAACCTGTTTGGGACCAAATCTTTTGTGAACGTTTGAAATAATAATCATTGCAGATACGCCGTATTGAAATTATTGATACCGACAGTTAGAAAGTAATTGACGGCAAGGATCATCATGATCGAAACGACAACGGCGCTGGTAGTGCTTTCGCCAACCCCTTCCGCGCCGCCTTCAGTGGTAAAACCTTTATAGCAGCCGATAATGGCAATAATCGCCCCAAAAATCGTCGCTTTGAACAAGCCGCCCATAAGATCCTGAACCAGCAGCATGTGCAGAATTGAATCCTTGAAAGCAACCAGAGTAAGTCCAATCTGGTGAATGGCAACGATTGAACCGCCGATCATTCCAATTACATTCGTGAAAATAGTCAGCATGAACAGCATGATCGTGCAACCCCAGAATCTAGGTACTACCAGGTAGTCAACCGGGTTGGTAGCCATGGTTTCCAGGGCATCGATCTGTTCAGTAATCTTCATTGTGCCAATTTCAGCCGCAATTGCACTACCAACCCTGCCGGCGACAACGATCGAGGTAAGAATAGGCGCAAGTTCGCGGGCCATTGCCAGGCTGACGACGCCGCCAACATAACTTTGGGCACCCATTTGCGCAAACTGGTAACCAATCTGAACGACAAGAACCGCACCGGTTGAAAAGCCGGTTATGGCAACCATCGACAGTGAATCGACGCCGATGCGCGACATCTGATCGAAGAGATTTTTCGCTGAGAACCGGCCGCCTTTGATGGCATTTAAAGTCCAATAGATGGTCTGCATGAAAAGAATAGTCATGCTACCAAGAGATTCAATCAAACCTTTAAAGTAATTAATCAGGAACATTATCGCTAGTCCTCACTCAAAGTCAGCGTTGTATCAACCCGACCAGTTACTACAAGATTGGTTGGCTGAATTTCCATGTCTTTGCCATTCAACTTGATTTTCTTCATTTCATCGCCCTCAACGGTCAGCTGGAAAAGAAGATCAGAGTTTTTTGGCGAATTGGCCCAGGTCCTTATCGCAGAATCAAAATCGATCACCGGTTCTTCATTACGGGAATCCCGCGCCGGCTTGGCATCCCTGGTTTCGCCCACCGAGTCTGCATCTTCGATGCGCATATTCAAGCCAAAAACCGACAAAGTCAGGTTTTCCTTGCCAAGATCCTGAGGAATCGGTAATTTAACCTTGCGAACAAAACTTTTATCACGAAATGGTTTCAGAGTTACTTCGACATCAAGAATCCCACCGCTGGTGATCGAAGAGTTCCTGACCTCAACCTTTTCAATGGAAACGGTTCGCCGGGTTTTCTGAATTTCGATCTTCAACAGCAATCGCGACGGCATCACTTCTTCAATCTCACTTTCAACAACCATTTCCATCAGTGAAGAAAGTTCGTTTATCAGTGTTTGAACGATATCGGTGCGCGAATAGAACATGTTTTCGCGGCGAAAACTGTATTTTTCACCATCGCGATTGCTGCAGTCGAGAGATATCCCGAGAAGCGCCGTTCCGTCACCTTCGCGATCGATAACCCCTTCCAAAGCCTGAATCATCGTTGATTCAAGCACCATGGCAAAGACAGAGGGATCTTTAACAATCTGGTAATTTATGCTTTTGGTTACGCCAAGGTCTTTATCCTGAACATCAATCTGCACCGGCACCATTTCGGGAAATTGCCCGATTTCACCGGCAAGGCCTTTTTCACGATCCTGATTGATGATTCCAAGCATCTCGGTTGGAGCCCCGATCTTAAAGGGCATTTGCACACTGGCAAACGAATGATAAATATGGGCACCGGTCATCAGAAAACTGACCCGCCCTTTTTTCAGAAACGAATGGGCCAACATCAGAATTCTATTCTTATCGCGGTGGGTAAGCGTTCCCAAGGTTGACAGGTTAATATCGCCTCTGGCAAGTTGAATACCGATGGCTGAACCGGGCTCATAGGCTCCCGATGCCGGCGGCGGAATTTCCTGAGCCGAAGTTTCCGGGCCAATTTCAGGCAGGTTCTGAGCCATTTTCAAATTTTTGTTTTTCAGCTGCTTCTTGAAATTTTCAGCGGCTTTTCCCGACAGGCCATCGACGAACAAATCAGCGGCCACACGTTTGAAGACCATTTCGTCTTCTTTAACCTCAAAAGGCACAAAATCAACTTCCCGGATTCTGTTGATGGTTTTTCCTTTAATTTGCAAGGGTTGATTAAGGTTCCAGACAGTTTCAACCTGATCATTCACATTAACTTTTGACAACCGGGGATAATTCCAGATTTCAAGCATTTCTTCAATAGGAGTCACCAGACCGACGGTATGATCGGTCATCACCCAACCGGCGCTAATGCCGCCCACCAGGCGATTGTCGATATAAACCGGGCTTCCACTCATGCCGGCAGCAATACCGCCCGCCCTTTTGATTACATCACCGCTGACCTTTACCAGAATAGAGTTGCCGTTGATCAGCACGTTCTCATTAACCTTGTTGTTTGAAAGAATGCCCAGCACTTCGACATCGAAACTCTCTATTTTTCGACCGATGACCACTGTTTTGCCAACACCTTTCATGCCAATCTTGATCTCGGAAAGGCGCATTATTTCAACATCAGCAGCAAAGCCTGCATTCAGCAGCAGGCTCAAAAACATGGTCAAACCAACTAGAGTAATCATCTTTTTCATTGCTTAGTTACCAGAATTCCGTTGGATATCCGGCGTTCCCCTCCATCTGATGGTCGATTAACGGTTCTACCTTTTACGATCATCGAAGATGATCCACCGCCATCGAGATTTATTGCATGGCGCACTCCAAGCCGACGCAAATAGGTCGACAATTCGCTGAGTTTCATTCCGGCACTTCTTTTTGAGCGCCCGTCAACTACGATAAAGAGAAGATCTCCCGAGAAAGTCAATGCAACTGCAGTTCTCGGGTGGCGACCATGAACAATTGAATGATCGAACTTTTCTTCTTTGCCGTTTATATCGGTTTTGCCATCAGAAACCAAGCGCGGCCCGCCGCAAACAGCATGTTTGATCTGATTCCAGGGTTTATCGATAGAATAATCTAGCTTAACCGATTGTCCGAGGCGCAGCCTTGCAAGTTGCAAAGCTTTGCTGCCTGCGGCAGAAACCACCACGCCGTCCGGGGGAATCAGGGCATCGCGACTGTGAATACCGACGATTTTTTCCTTGACCAGAACAAGTTCTACGCCTTCTTCATGGGTCAGGGTCGAACGAGAATACTCGGGGGTATAAACAACCAAACCGTCGGCTTTTCTCGGTTGGTTAACCGCATCGATTTTTAATGAAACCTCGCCGGAACGCAAGACGCCTGAAAAATCAGGGTTGCCAAAAACCATTGTCTCATCCTCGGTAACTCCGAATACGGACCTTTTGTACAATGGTGAGCTGATAAGATTACGATTGATGATCAGAGTACCGATTGGATCGCCGCGTGAAGTGAAATATGCGCCGTTGATTGCGGCAACAGCATTGTATCTTTTTGCCATTGAAGAAAGAACTTCCTTCTGGGCGATGCCTTCATTGGCGAGGACTGGAAGTATCTTGATCGAATTGCAGAACGGCTCGATTCTAAGGATATGAACATCGGAATGCTTGCCGTTGACCGGCACCCGATCACGGTAGTAGGTCACGCCGTCTGCAACCTTTTCGCCGCCCGGCACGGCAAAGCCTTTCTTTTCCTGTTGAAAAGGAATGCTCAGGCGAAACAGGCCCGCACTGTCAGTAGCAATATAGGGATTCCCGATTCTTCCGCCGGCAGCAAAAACCATTTCCGAATATTTGTCGGTCTGGTAGAGAGAAAACTTCTCGAATTTCTTTTCAAGTTCACGCTGCTGAAGGACAGTTAAAGCACTCATTGCCGGCATCATTCTCAATCTGAGGAGGTTGCCGCCCTGGTTTTTGCGGTAAATTTTAACCCGCCGTGACAGATGAAAGTCGACGACTTCAAAGCTTTCTTCACTGCGAAAGCGTAGATCTTCAAGAACTGCCGAGGGTTCTTCTTCAGACGCCTCGGGTTCGGGCATCTGGTCTTCAGAGAGCTGGTCGAGCAACAGATCTTCTTCGCATATTCCCGGCACTTTCATTTCCATGGAAATGTCCTGATCTTCAACATCAGGCACGTCGGTAAAAGTTACCGAATCAGACCGGATGATCGCACCGACCAGAAAAATCTGGCCAATGATCAGCAGCAGCATAAATTGTTTAAGCGTCGTTTTAATGGCTATTTCCTAACAAAAAACAATTATCCGGTAAATCTATCGGCAATCTCATAGGCAAACCCTTAGCAAAACCTCAAAACTTATTCGGACAGGAAGCAGGGAAAACCCCAGCAAAAACCATGGAATCAATTATTGGCAAAGATTTGTCAAACTTTTGCCAACCGTCAGAAATTTGACAGAGAACAAATAAGGATAGACGTCAAATTTTTGACGTTGGCTGGCAAAGTTCTTATTTGAAGCCGTTTAGAAACCTGGCACGAAGGTTGCTAATAAATAAAACGACAAAAATTAAATTGCGGAGGAAATAAAATGCGAAAACTTTTCACAATTACCATGGTCCTGTTCCTGTTTTCTTTGTTAATGCCGGTATTGGCACAGGCTCAGGGCGACAATGCCGCCAAAGATCCGGGCATGAAGCAGCGCAAGGCCCCGGATGCAGACACCATGATCAAGCGCATGGAAGAGCGCAAAGTCAAAATCCTTGAACGGATCAAGGGCAGATTTGAAAAGCTCAACCAGCAGCTGGCTCAGGCATCGGAAAGAATTGACAAGGCCACGCAGCGCCTTTCCAAGCTCAGAGAAGGAAAAGAGGAAGAAAAGGGCGGCGAAAAGCTTACCCAGGCCGAAACAAAACTGAAAGAACGCAAAACCAAAGCCACCGAACGCTACAACAAATTCAAAGAAAATATCAATAACGCCAAAACCAAATTAGCTGAGAGAATGGAAACCAACAAAGCCAAATTCATGGGTCGAGTAGAAAAGCTGAAAGCCGAAGATCAGACCAGGGTCAAAGAGGCCTACGAAAGAATGCGCAGCGAAGTTAAAGCCGACGCAGAAAAACTTGCTGCCGAAGCGCTGAAAAAGATCGAAGAAACATACCAGAAGATTATGGCGCTCTAAAAACTAATCTTCAATTCCCAGACGCTTCATTCGATAAAGAAGCTGGGTGCGCGGAATCTTGAGTTCATCCGCCGCCCGGCTTTTTACGTTGCTGCTTTTTTCAAGGGCCGCCAGGATCATTCTTCTTTCAAGAGCTTCAAGAGCCTCTATTAGCCCATTTTCAGCTGCCGGTTCCTCATTGCTGATGATCGAGGCAACCGGACTTCTGGTGGCTGACAGGCCAAAATGCGCCGGCTCAAGAACCGAAGAATCGGCCATTACCGCGGCTCTTTCCAAAGAATTCTTAAGTTGGCGAATGTTACCGGGCCAGCCCTGTTTTTGCAGTGAATCTACTGCCGAAGGCGACAAATGCAAACGTGGTCGATTCAGTTCCAAAGAAAGCTTCTCAAGCAGGCTGGTGCAAATTTCAGCAAGATCTTCGATTCTTTCCCGCAATGGCGGAATATGAATACGAAAAACGGTCAGACGATAGAGCAGGTCTTCACGAAAAGAGCCCTTTTCGACCATTTCCTCAAGATTTCGATTGGTCGCGGCGACTATTCTCACATCAACCTTTCGCGCCCGGCTGCTGCCAAGCCTGACGACCTCTTTTTCCTGCAAGGCCCGCAAAAGCTTGGCCTGAAGATTCAATGGTACTTCACCGATTTCATCGAGAAATAAGGTCCCACCATCGGCTTCCTCGAAGCAACCCTGGCGACTTTGTCTAGCGTCGGTAAAGGCTCCCTTTTCATGGCCAAAGAGCTCGGCCTCAAAAAGAGTTTCCGGAATCGAGGCACAGTTGACCCGGACAAAAGGCCCATCGCTTTTTCCGGAAAGGTTATGCACTGCTTTTGCCACCAGTTCTTTGCCGACCCCGGTTTCACCGGTTATCAGCACCGTCGATGGATATGGGGCAACCTTTTGAATCAACTGTTTAACCTCGATGATTGCACTACTGCTCCCGGCAATATCACCGAGTTCGGTGTTCATATCAGCCATTTTCAACAATTGCATCTGCTGACGCTGCAACTGTTCATTTCGAACTTCAATATTGCGAATTGCCGAGATTTTATTGATTCTAAAAGAAAATTCTTCAAGTGAAACCGGTTTGGTAAGGTAATCCATCGCTCCGAGACGTATCGCTTCAACAGCGGATTCAACTGTGCCGAAGGCGGTCATCAGAATCACCTCTGGCACAGGAGTTGCCTCAGATTGGCGGGCAGCGGCAATTATTTCGAGTCCTTTGCCGTCGGGCAACTGCAGGTCGGTTATCACCAGGTCGAAAAGATTCGCCTTAATCAAATCGATTCCATCGCGAACGTTGCCCGCAATCAGGCATTCATGTGTCTCTTCTTCGAGAAAGTTCTTCAAACCTCTTGCCAAAGATGCATTATCATCAACTATGAGAATTTTCATTTTTCCTCGACCTCTAAGGTAAAAACTACACCGCCCGGCTCATTACGACAAACTATTTCACCACCATTGGCTTCGACAAGTTTGCGAACCAATGCCAGGCCAATCCCATTTCCGCCAGGTTTGGCCGTGATGAAAGGGGTAAAGAGTTTTTCAAGAATTTCAGGGGGAATTTGTGGGCCATCATTGGCAAAATTCAGACTCCAACCCCTTTCAGATCTTGTAAAACCGATCTTGAGCGTAATTTCTTCCGCCGCGGCAAATGCATTGGCAAAAATGTTTTCACAGATTTGCTGAAACATGGTGCAATCGAACAAAATGACAGCCGGCTCTTCAAAGTCGGTTATGCATTCAAGACTTGGCCAGAGTCCATTTCTGAGTTTAAGGAACTGATCGAAGAAGACATTCAGATCTATCCTTTCCCGCTCAGGCACAACCCGTCGGGAATAATTGAGAAAGCTTTCGACAAGTTTGCGCAAATGTAAAAGCTGCTCGGCGATTTCTGTCGTCTCTGAACCGGCCAGATCCGATTTTTGCAGTTTTCTTCGCAGCAAGCCAAAGTGCATTTCTATCGCCGAAAGCGGGTTACGTATTTCATGGGCGACTGCGGCACCGGTAAAAGCAAGTTCTTCAAGTTTACGGTTAAATACTTCCTTTAAATGCTCGTCTTTGCGCATAATTTCTTTGGCCATGCTGATCATTGCGGCATGAATCTGGTTGAATTCACGCAAATGGAGGTCGGCCGACTGCGGAATCGCATCATTCTCGATAGACTTTAGCTCGGCGAGAAGAAAAGAGGTTTTCATACTGATGTTTGAAGCAATTATAAACGCGACGATAAGGCTTAAAAACAGACTGACCGCCAGCATTTCCATGAAAAACCGTCGCATGGATGCAGCCAACTGCAGGTACTCCTGATCGGCCTCGATGCCGATTACCGATTCAAGCATCTGCATCTGGTCGAGCAAAGGGAAAAGCACAATTTTATAACGACGGGAATCCGCTGCGGAAAAAGGATCTGGCATAACTACGACTCCTTTTTCCAGCTCGTTGATATTGGCATAAACCAGATCTTCGATTTCTTCCGGGGTCGGTGGGAGAATTGAGACCTTATCAGGATTTTGGGCAGAATAGGAGGCAATAAATCTTGGAACATCATGACTTACATCCAGCCAATACAGGTTCTGCAGCCAGGCGCCATTTTTTTCGAACTCCCAAAGACTGTCGAGAATCGCCAGTTTATTTGTTCCAGGCTCATCGACGTCTGAAGTTTGAAGTTTTTCTGCCAGAGTTCTGGCCATACTCTGCAATCGCATCTCGGCTTCACGATCGAGTGAATCATAGAACCGCTGGTTGAACCAGAACCAGAAAAGCGCTACTGCCAGCAGAGCGACAAAGAAAATAGCGACGAAGATTCGACCAAAAATAGTTGTCGGAATCAGGCGACGCACAGACATTCTCTGGCTCATCTTTTGGCGTATCCCAAAACCATTCCGTGCTTTTTGAAAAGTTCCCGGCGAAATAACGGGTTATAAGTAAAATAAGTTGCCAGACTCCATAAATCCTTGGCATTGGTTTTAAAATCAAAAGCACGTCGGAAAATATTAACCGGATGATTGAAGCGTCGCCGAGCCCAGAAGCATGCCTCAGTAAGTTCGTCAGGCGTCATTTTTGCTGGCTTGAAAACACAATCGCCAAAATGGTAGCGGTCATCGAGCCACCATTTTTCATAGATAAGCCGATCGGCAGATTTCATTTCATCATATAGTGGCGTTCCGGGATAAGGGCAAAGAATATTGAACGCGGCGAAACAGAACTTCTGATCAACTGCCCATTGAACGGTCTTTTTAATAGAATTGATATCATCGGCATCGTAGCCGATTAAGAAAGCAGCCCAAAGCTGAAAACCAATCTCGCGAATCTTCTCGATTACCGGGGCATAGCCGTTGAAACTCATGTTACAGTTTTTATCCATCTGCTTGAGGTTCTCAGGGCTGGTCGACTCAAAACCAACGACCAGACCAGCGCAACCACTACGCTTCATCAGTTCCATCAATTCGCGATCTTCGGTAAAGCTCAGGCTTGCCTGACCGATCCAACGCTTTTTCAGAGGAATCAAGAGGCGAAAAAGTTCTTTTGCCGGCTCGGGTTGTGCCACAATATTGTCATCGACAAAAAAAACAAAGGGAGAATCCTGTTGTTTTAGCTCTTCAACGACTTCTTCAGGGGGGCGAAAACAATGAGTCTTCCTATAAATGTTTCCGGTTGCGCAAAACTTGCAACTATTGGGACAGCCTCGGCTGAACTGGGTGAGGCGTAGAGGCAGGTAGCTTTTTCCGGCAAAAATTTCCCAGCGTGTTTTCAAACCATGCAAATTCGGCGGAAAATGCCCATGATAAACTTTTTGCAGCCGACCGACAGTCAGATCCTGAATCAGCTGGGCGAACTGTCCCTCGCTGTCACCCAGCAAAATCGTGTCGGCATGCTCTGCTGCCTCTTCAGGAATCATGGTGACGTGATAACCGCCAAGAGCGACCTTGACGCCACGCCGACGAAAACGGTCGGCTATCTCGTAAGAGCGCCGCGCCGTATATATTTCAACGTTGATACAGACCAGATCCGTCGCTTCGTTGTAAGGAATTCTTTCATAGCGGTCGTCGTAAAGAACACAGCTGCAGTATTCGGGCAACTGACCGGCCAACACGGCAAAGGTAAGCGGTTCCATTCGGCCGCGGTCGTAGTAGGGTCGGCCGTTTACCAGACCCATATTAGGCTTGATAAAAGTTATTTTCATTCTTTTAAAACCATTTTTTCCGGCTTGACTGAAAAACCGGGTGTCAAACCTGATTTCTTATTGATATCACGTCGAGAAAGGATATTGGTCGCAAAATACAACAAAGTATTCAACGGATTATTCAAGTTAGCGTCAAAATTCAAAGAACGCCGAAAAATACTGGAAATGCTGCCGAATTTTTTGCGGGCATTCATTATTGCGGTTGAAAGCTGCTCCGGCGTCATGCTCTCAGGAATGAAGGCGGGAAAATCCCAACTCGAAGATCGGGAAAGCCACCATGTCTGGTCAATCAAACGATCTTGCTGTTTTAGACTTTCATAAATCGGCGTTCCGGGAAAAGGGTAAAGCATATTGAAGTTGGCCATAAAGAGCTGCTGCGAAATGGCAAAGTCAACGGTTTCCTCGATAAGCCCGGGAGTGTCACCAGGATAGCCGAAAACAAAGGTTCCATAGACCATTATGCCTCGTTTGCGAAACTCAGTTAAAGCGTTTTCAAGTTGCCTGGCGGTTGGTGCCCAGCTTTTGCCCATTTGCCGCAAAGCTTCGGGGCGAATTGATTCCAGGCCAATGATGACGGCAACGCAACCACTCGCCGCCATTTCGTCAAGAAAAGAAGGGTCGGCGGCGCTGGTAATACTTGCCTGGCTTGCCCAACGAATTTTAAGTTTTCCGAGTTGCCGGAATAGTTTTCGGGCCTGCAGAGGTGCGGCAACGATGTTATCGTCGGTAAAAAAAACAAATTTTGGCGCAAGCGCTCTAATTTCTCCGATAACCTCGTCGATGGGTCGAAAACAAACCGAATTACCATAAAAACTGTGAACCGAACAGAAGTTGCAATTGAAATTGCAGCCACGACTTGTTTCGATCAAAGCTACCGGTAGATATTTTTTATCTTTGAAAATGCTGCGGTCTACGGCAAAATTTTTGAACCCGCGTAAAGGCGAACAGTATTGTGCTTGCAAATTCCCGGATTTGAGATCGGCAAGCACCGCCGGCCAAATTTCTTCAACAGTTCCGATGGCAACCGAATCTGCATGCGCCGCAGCTTCTTCGGGCAAAAGCGTGGCATGAAAGCCACCCAGTAAAACCCGGTTTCCCCGCGATCTGAATTCGGCGGCTATCTGATAAGAGCGCAATGCGGTGAATGTTTCGACGCTTATAACCACCAGATCGTAATCAGCTTCAAAATCCAGGTTCTCGAGCCGTTCATCAAAAAAATGCAACCGCACGTCGTCACTGGTCTGCCCGGCGATCAAAGCGGCGAACATTGGTTCAAGCACAGCCGGGGTGCGATACGGCCGCCCGCGCTGCTCGCCGAGCGAAGGCTTGATAAGAGCTATATGCAGATTATGTTCCGGCATGTTGATTGTTCTCAAGAATATCAGAATTGCTAAAATTCAACAACAAACCCTGCTTAAGCATT
>CAZTHA010000040.1:0-18961 GCA_964613435.1 uncultured bacterium | reverse complement strand
GAGATTTTCTTTGCCTTCGAGGCCGAGAACGCCTGGATGCACTTCAATACTGATTTCTTCAGGGGTAGCGTAAATTGCGATGGTTTCCTGGGGAATGCCCATCTTTTTCAAAACATCGATACATCGAACTGAATCGTCGTATACCTGCTGAAAGGTAAATACCTCTGTGGCCGGCTTGAAGGGCGAGCCATTAACGTAAATCAAACAGGATTCACTGTTTAAAATTCGCGCCAATTCTGAAGCAGCTGGCAATTGCGGCAATTTGCGACCGTTATTTTCAACCTCGATACTGACTCCCTGATATTCGCATCCTTCAGATAGCAGATCTCGTGCCCTTCTAACCGAGAAATTAAGACAAAATGGGCCATATAGTTTCTCTTTGCCCCCGGAAGCGAATGCTTCGACCTGGTCGGTTTCAAGCAGATAAGTTGAGCGCAAAAGCCCTTCGGGATACTTTTTCAGCACCTCGGGGACCTTGGCAATTTCTACCGCCATAACTCCTTCTTCAAAAGCGGAGTTTTCCAGTAAAACAAACATTGGCATAGCCTACTCCTGATCTGAATTGCTGCGCACGCCTGAAATCAAAGATAGATAATTGACAAAATCTTCAAAAGTAACCATTCCCCTGAAAAGTTCGCTTCCCAGGCCACGCGAGAACACGGCAAATCCGGGCAATCTGGTTTCGCTGCCGGAAAACTGCGCGCTAGAGTCATAACCGCGCTTGAGACAATCCTGCAGATAATTATAAAGAGCCAGTTTATCTCCGGCCCCGACCAACTCTTTTATCCGGGTGGCATCAACATTTTTCAGCAAAAGACTATCTTTGTGCGCAATTTCAAACAAATGCTTATATATATCATCAGACTTCATGGCATTTTCCAGCAGTTTCAGATCAGTGACAAAACTTGATAGATTGAAATCCTTTCCGTATTCCCAGCGCATTTTTCCCGAATCCTGAATCAATAGAACCAGTGTGTCTTTGCGGCCGGAAACAAAGTAATTGATCTGATGCAAAACCTTTTCCTGGATACGCAGATGTTCGATCATATCAAAATAACGCCCTTCAACAGCCGCCTGTTCAGCAGCCCCTGCCCCGATCAGCAAAACAAAACCGTTTTCAGCAACGCTTAGTCGACTCAGGCAGGCGGTTACCAATTCATCAAAAAATGGCTGAGTCTGGTCTTCCTTGACCAGATTCAGATTGCGGTCGAAAGCACCGACAATTTTATCCGCCTTCGCTGAAAAAAGGCGATTCAAATCCTTGCGATTCCTCGCATATTCAATATTACGACGACAAAACCTTTTAACCGTTTCATCGCGGTCTTCTTCATTCTTGAAATTGCCGAGAGTCAGAGCCATTCGGGAACGTTCGAACAGTTTTTCGGTTTGAATTTTCATAAATTCGCAGGCCGAGGCACACTTGAAATTACTGTCTGAGACCAAACCAACCGCTCTGCCATTGCCGACAAGCAGATCTGCGAGCCTGACAACCTGAGAATGCTCATTTGCACCAATAAACCGGGGCAAAACCAGGGCGAAGTTTTCCATTTCATCGATCTGGGGCTTCTTGATTCCGGTAGAGCGGAAAATGGCTGCCGCGTCTTCAATTAAGCCAAAACCGGAAAGAATCACGATGTTTCTCGCTGGACTCTCACTGCTGAGTCCCTTTTTTCGAGCCAACTCTTCAAGATCGAGTGGCTGTAAATTCACCGGAGTTATCAATTCAGTATCACCGGGAGGAGAGACCTGTAAACCCTGTTGCGCCTGCTGGGTTTGTTGCGCCCCTAAAATGCTGCCGACCATGAGAAAGATGGCCAAAAAATACTTCGGAAATTTTAACATGTGATTCCTCCGCTATTCTGCATAACAACATGTTATCCCAGAAAACCGAGCTCTGCAAGCATGCCGGGTTTTGCCCGCTGACAACATTGATTTAAACTTGCTGATCTGGTATTTTTCAAGCTGTTATACAGAAAGGAATTACCATGGCCAAATCCATAAAAAAAACTAAAACTCCCGAATTGGTTTCTGTTTTACGCGACCTCTCCCTTATTTATTCTCCTTCCGGAATGACCGAGGCTGCTTTGCGGTTTATTGAAAAACTGGCGATAAAATCGGGCCTCAAAACCCGTTACACCAGGAAAGGCGCACTGCTTGTCGGTAATCATCCCGAGCCCGCCGTGGCAATTGCCGGCCATGTCGATACTCTCGGCCTGATGGTTAAAGAAATCAAAGGCAATGGGACACTTGGCTTCACCAAAATCGGCGGTCCTCTTTTGCAGGCATTCGAAGGCCATACCGTTCGGGTATTTGCCCAAAATGGCAAGATTTTCTCGGGCAGCCTGATTCTCGATAATCCTGCGGTGCATGTAAACAGAAAAGCAGAAGAGAGCCCAAGAAATGACTCAACGATGCATATTCGACTCGATGCCGAAGTTACCAGTCAACAACAAACCCAAAAGCTGGGTATTGCCATCGGTGATTTTATCGCTTTCGACTCTGGTTTCGAATATACAGACACTGGTTTCGTCAAAAGCCATTTTCTTGACGACAAAGCAGGATGTGCCTGTATGATCGAAGCTTTTCTGACGCTCGGAGCCAAGACTCTGAAAGAGTTACCGGTGGTCTTTTTCTTTTCGAACTATGAAGAAGTAGGTCATGGCGCCTGTGCAGGCTTGCCGCCTTCCATAGAAGAACTGCTGGTTGTCGATATGGGCGTCGTCGGTGACGGCGTTGCCGGCGATGAGTTTTCAGTTTCGATCTGCGTCAAAGACTCGACCGGGCCCTATGATCTTGAACTGCGACAAAGACTGGTCAAGCTCGCCCAAAAAAACAAGGTCAATTATAAGCTCGATGTTTTTCCGTTTTACGGCTCGGATGGATCGGCAGCCCTTAGAGCCGGCCTGGATGCAAAAGTTGGCCTGATTGGCCCGGGAGTTTCCGCCTCACATGGCAACGAACGCACTCATTTGAAAGGTCTAGATGCGACCTGCAAATTATTGCTCGCTTATTTAAAGGAATTTAGACAGAAGTAAAACTTCAAAAGAACAATTAAAAAAGGGGCTGCCTCATTCGAGGCAGCCCCCACTTTTTTGTTATGGCTTCAGCTATTTGTTGCGCACACCCTTATCGATCGTTCTGATGATAAGACTGCTGCCAAATACCGGAATACTGGTTTCAAAGTTTCTAACATTGTTCTTTTCGCCACCTTTGTGGAAAGAACCCCACTTCCAGTCGCTCCAGGGATTGTTCGGGTCAACCAGGGTTCCGCCTTTTCCTGTGTAGTAATCCCAGTCACGGGCATTATCGCGGGCAATAATGGTTACTGGGATCGACATCGGGAACTGCTCTGATTTACCACGGAACAGACCGCGAACTACTGGAGTGCTCGAAGCAATTGCGTTGCCAGATACCGAGGGGGCGATATCCATCGCACTCTCATAGTTAGACACAACTGATCTACTGACTTCATTTTCCTTGTTGTCGAGGTATTTGAAGGTCAATGTGGCTGTTGCCAAACCGGCATTATCGCTAACGCCGCAGCCGATTGAGAATTCTACGTTGTCTTCGATGGCCAGCGGCGGCAACTTGGTCTCGATAAGAGCAACATAGTCTGGATTAGTACTGGTGTAGCTATAAACTATATCATCAGACAGCTTGGGCAAAGATTTATACGAGAAGACCGTGAAGCCAGTTGCATCTTTGCTGTTGATTTTTCCGTCGGCGCCTGGAATCCAGTTGGTACTATCGAAGAAAGCCTCGTTCATGGTGGTGTCTGAGTTTTTCCTGGTCGAACTGTCAGGATCAAGGCTATCCGTGGCCACTGCCCAGATCGGGAAATAACTGGTGGTGTTACCCTTGAATTCTGTCATGAATCCATACGGCTCAGGTTTATGAACATCACGGGGGTGCAATGCAATATTCAACATTTTGTTTGCCAGTGAATTTCCTGAAGAGTCGGTTGCTGAAAGGTAGAATTTGTATGGTCTGATCTTGCCGCCTTCGTCATAACCCGGAGTATTGTTGGCATATCCCTTGGGCAGGCGTCTTCTTCCAGCGTCCGTCGATGCGTATGAGTTGGGCATGACAAAGCTCAGTGGCATCCTGAAACCGATGGTTGCGAAGTATTTGGTGCTCAAACCAATCGTCTCTTTCGTGGTCTGAAAATCTTTCTGCAAGCGGTTTTCAGATGGGAACGTATTACCTCCGGAAAGCACGTACTTGTGAACATAAAGTTCGCCAAAGCTGTCAGCAAAATTCTTTGTCTGGCTCGGACTTAGTAAAGCAGCCTGGTCGGGCGGATAGAATCTCACCTTTCCTGAATCCAAACGACAGGCTCGGTCGAACGACAGCGAAACCCTTCGTTTCAACGCTTTGGCAAAAACGGGCTTGTAATTAAATACAGCCGTGGGTGCTTTATTCGGTGCGGTATTGTTATGCGTGAAATTCTGAGCCCACAAGCTGGCGTTGGTAATACCGCATATCGAATCAACCGCTTCCCAGGGGTTGTTGTCTGAAAGCCTGAAAGTTATCGATGCCGGGTTACCACCGCTGGGTCCAACCCCCTGTGTTAATGGGAAGCCAGCATCGGCAAACAGGTTGACCGGATTGGTGAAATCGTAAAGAATCTTCGGAGCCTGGCGGTCGACGATAAGAACGTTGGTCTTACCGGAAACCTTGAATTCTTTCGGCAGGTTGCGCACCGGGAACATATCCAGGCCATTTTTATTCTTAACCCACATATCATAAGATAACCAGCGACTCATTTCGATGGTAAGAGTTGCTACGAACGGGTCAGTTGGCGGCAGATCCATCGAAGTAGAGGCATTGATCGGGAAGTTAACCGATATTGCCTTTGAACCAGAAGCCAAAAGCTGCAATTTAACAGTTTTCGGGCTACCGGTATCATCGGGAACCTGATATTCAAGATATGCATTCAAGCGAATAGCGTTGTCTGCATCATCTTTTTCAAGCCAGCGCAGGTCATCGCCCTTGTTGTCGAATTTGATGTTATCTCGGTCATTGACGAAGAGCGGATTGTTGCGGCCCTTGGCATCTTTGTGGGGATTCTGCATCATATCGACAATGAAATTCCGGTATGGAACGCCGGGGCCGGTTGTCTTGCTGATATCGGCAAAAAACGCGGACTGCGAAGCCAAACAGGTGCGCCAGAAATACTGTTTTCCTGCTTCAAGACCGTGATCTGCTTCCGGCCATGTTTTATTGTGGAATACCCAATGCGACGGATCATCTTTGTCATTTGGATGCCAACCATCACACCTGTCAATATTTGCGATAAACTGGTAGGTAAAGGTCGGAGGAGTCGCAATACCTGCGGCAACAATCGGGTAACAGCAATAGTAGGGATCGTCGGCTCCGCTTTCCATTTTCTCAGTGATGTAGTCAATGTATTGGGTAGCTGAGGCCTGCATGAATTTGAACTGACTTGTAGCCATTATACTGGAAAGCTGACTTGAGGCCGTCTGCAAAACCGAAGCGCCGGCAGCTGCTGGAACAGCCTTCACATTAGGTCTAAAGATCGAAGGCAGGTCATCGATGGTATCGCCGAAGTTGAGCAGATCATAATCATACCAGTCATAGATGACCTGACAGGTAATGATATATTTTCCGCCAACCGGAGTGTAGAAGAAGGTGAAGTTTTCTTGACCGGTATCAGAACCATCACGTGGAGATGGGGTAGCCGGATAAGGTTCCGGCGGGAAAACCGGTCTCTGAAACATGTCTTCAACCATCCAGGTACGCCAGCGGTAAGCAACGCTACCGCCATTGGTCGAGGAGTTGGTGTTACTTATCGAAGTGATAAAACCACCCTGTCGACCATCGCCGTCCCAGTCTGGCTGGTCGTGGGGATTCCAGGCCCCGGTGGTCAGCGGATAATTCTCAACCATGAAGTAATAGATCTGATCACCGTCAAGAACGCTTGGAGCAGGCTTGATCAGGTTCTGATTCTGCATTGTGCTGTTAATATCAGTAGAAATCGGGATATCGGTGTATGGACCGCAGATATCGAGAAATGATTTCTTACCGGCAAGACTGATGACTTCTGGTGGGGTGGGAACATTGATTACCGCGAGTTTTGCATGGCCAGGATCGCCATAGTTATATTCGTAATACTGTCCTTTGCTCCCATAAGAAAAGTCACTAGCGGTCAAAGTAGCATCGCCGTTGCCGAATGACGCCGACCAGGAAGCGATGATCTGCCCAACCGTAGCGCTTGGCCATGGGCCTGAATTGACCAGCTGATGCCAGCCTTCCTGACAGATGCGAACATCCAGATTATAGTATCTTTCGGCAAAAACCTTACGGCCGATCTCCTGGGGAGTCGAACTATAGATACTGCGTTCAAAAACAGCTTTGCCATAACGCTGGCGATAAATCAACCATGCAGTCCAATTAGCCTCGGAGGGATCCTGTTCGGTGACATTTTTCGCGTAAACCTTGATCGCATCGCTAATTTGGAAGCTTCCGCGAGGATCATAGGTGGCAACGTTTTTCGACGGATAGGTCATGGCGAAGAACAAGCTACCGAAACCATCGGCTTTGATGTCGTCAACTTCGCTGTTGGGATCTGCTTTAATCAAATTGACCAGATCGGAAACGTCGATACCTTCGTATCTGGTTTTGGAAATAGGTGGCTCATTTGGATCATTTTCATAGCGGGTGAATTTGTAAACCATTTTTGCGGGTTTATCATAAGCAAAAATGATACCGCCTTTCTGGTTCCACTGGTTCGAAACCGCCACCGCAGAAATACTCATTCCCGGCGCAGTCGAAGTCGTAGCCTGCTTATACCAGTTTTTAATGTCATTGGTGCCGACGCAATAAACGTAGTCGGAGCTGACATCGCGCATCGAAACGCCGATCCAGTAGGTATCCTGGCTTGCCGGAGTTCCGATGATCGGGTTGCCGCTTGGACTCGGCGGAGCATAAATGTTTTTGTTCTTGGTAACCGTATAGTTAATATCGCCGACCGGGCGCGAATAAAAATAGGTGCGCGAAGGTTGTGCCTTGATTGGCGGCATGAAAGCGAGGTCAGTTATCATCGGGTCGGCAACACCACCGCCCGAGCCGCTGGCGCCACCGCAGCCATCGATACAACCGGCAAAGATCTGGCGGCTGATCTTTTTGTCGTAGGAAACCGCTACGACCTGGCCAGCGGCTGAAGTATAGTTAGGCGCATCGGCAGCAACGTTATCCGGAGTATAGGTGTAGAGGGTCCAGTTATGCGGCTGACCTTCAACCTTGTCGCCATAGACAACGTAAAAGTAGCCGGCCGGACCGGGGCGACTCGATTGACAAGGTTTGGTGCGCCAACTTGAATACCAGGCACCATTGGGAATTTCATACCAGCTTTTTCCGGAATAAATACCAAGCGGAATGGAGGGCACATCAGGAAGAGGGTTGCCTGAGGGAGCGGAAATCGGCTTACCCGGACCGGCAG
The DNA here is from genome assembly GCA_964613435.1 of uncultured bacterium. Taxonomy (GTDB): domain Bacteria; phylum Muiribacteriota; class Ozemobacteria; order Ozemobacterales; family Ozemobacteraceae; genus DYKG01. Next base: position 11,499 of record CAZTHA010000040.1, on the reverse strand, counting down.
ACTTGAAATATGGCCAGGTCGAGCCACCGCTTCTTCTGATACCACGGCCTTTGGGGCCGGTTCGGTAAATGTCGGTATTCTTGCCCCACGAACGATGGTCATAGTGAACATACTGGTGATAACCATAGTCGGCAAGGTCAGTACTGCCGGAATCGAGAACCTGCCTTTTAAGAGGTTCGCCGAGGAGGACATAGCCGGGAACCACCTTTTCGGAAAAGGTGTAAATCTTTCGATCGAGGTCGACGGAAAACCCGATTGAACTGTCGGGTTTGAACAAATACTTCGGAGGATCGAAGTATTTGTTGGCCTCAGGATTGTTCAGGCGGTAAATACCGCGCATTGAAACGGGTCCTTCGCCGATTAACAGATAGCACTCACCATTACGGCGATATTCCGGTTTCAGGGCCGCAAAGGCCGAAACACAGACTAATCCGAGTAACAGCAGTAAAAGAAACCTCTTAAGCCTGACTGATCTCATATACTCCCTCCTTCATACTCCTGAAAAAGCATTAATTACTATATATGGACTGAATAACGGCATTGCCGATATTATTGTCGATTTTATAGGAACGAAAAATGGCCGCGAGAACTTCGACGGTAAGGTCCACCCCACCGATAAAAATATCATTGTCGAGCATCTGCGTAGAGAAAGGTTCAAGAATGCTAGTACCATGTCCAAGCCAATTGGCAGCGAGACTGGTAATGTTTTGATAATAGCCGTTTATCGCGGCGGAATCGTTGCGAATTTCGTTGGGGAAAGGAATCGCAAACAACTTGTCATAATTCAAATCAGGGGCAAGAACCTGTGATTGAGCCTGAAGAGTCGCTTTCAATTCGCGGCTTTTTGAATTCAACACAACTTCGATACCCTTATTTGCAGCAATCTGACGAGTATACTGACGAATTTCATTGATTATGGCAGCAAACTGTTTCTGCGTGGTTTCCGGATCGGTATAGCCGACATGATAAGCAACCTTTTCCAGCTTGCTGCGCCGATCTTCAGCCTGTTCCAATTGTGCCGAATAGGATTGCAATTTGGCATTAAAGGATGCGTCAGTTCGATTTTGCGCAATATCGTATTCTTTTCTTTTCAGGGCCCTCGGGCCAGTAGCCAAAGTATCGATCTTGTCGAGATATTGCTTGGCAATTCGCTCCATTTCACGATTGTAATTTCTACGGGTCTCATGGAGCCGACCTTCAAGCAATCTGATTCTGGCGTTGAGCTCATCAATTTCCCGGTGCTGCTCTTCGGATTTCTGGTTGGCCACACTGGTTGAAACCTTTGCCGGGTCAACGCGAAAAGCCTGCAGATACGGATTATAGGAGCGCATGCCAGGATGCAGAAGCACCAGCGCCTTGAGATCAACTTTTCCGATCAATACCTTTGCGGCAGCCCGACTTTCAACGCATGAACCCAGGCTTAGCAACAAGCCGACAACCAGGTAAAATACGATTTTTTTGTTTTGTCTTTTCATCCCTGTAACCATGTTTAGTTTTTCGTGATCCTTTCTACGGAAACTATTCTAATCGCATCTTTGGAAATTATTCTGCCGAACTGGTCCTGATAGTTGGCCTCAGCCTGTATAAACAGCGCTTCGGTGTTCCATTTATTGTCTGTGAATATTGACATGCTCGCCAGAACCACGTTTATCTGCTGGTCATTGAAGCTTGAAACCGATTTATCAAAATTGAGTATCCGGAATTCGTTGGTATTGGCAGAAGTGGTAAAAGTCTGCAGATATGACGAATCGCCTAATTTATGTGCTTCCCAGCAGGCATAGAAGTCGCCCGGATAAAGCTGAAATTTCAACAACGCAAGCTCAGTCAGGCCATGAGCAAGATAATCCAGTTTGATTCTTTCATCGATTTGAACCGTCTGGTTTTTGGTTCCACGGGTCATACCGCTGTAAGCGATAGCCATCTGCAATAAAACTACGGCAAAAACAAGAGCGAGTATCAGGGCCATGCCTCTTCTGCTATTAAACCTTTTGCTCATTTGTTGTCCCTCACTTTCGATTTGAAAGTTGCAAGGGTATAGAACTTCTCTTTATCTTCGCCCTTATCCTGCCAGGTAATTTTCATGGAATACTCATAGATCATACCTTCGTAGGCCTTATCCTGTTCACTCCAGCCCCATTTTGAAGGATCGCCCGGATTATTTGCCTTTTCAAAGGGATCATACATCGGAACTTTAAAGGAACCTGGCCGATCGGTTACGGTTAACTCAGCCTTGAATTCAAATTTGTTTCCTGTTTCCGGGTCAAGCACGCTGTCAGGGCCGACTCGAAGAATGATACCGTTAGCATCGTTACTGGATTTAAGGGTTTCAAGGGATGAGGATCCGTAGGTCTTCGTCTGGTTAGCAGCCGGCTCGAGGATGCCAAATGGGAACTGCAAAGCCTGGTTAAGCTTTTCCTGGCAGAGGTTAACTGCCTTGATGGTTCGGTCATCTTTATCGGTTGCCTTGATCGAAGTGCCCATTACCCCAATGATAGGAATGAAAGCCGTGGCAAGCAGAGCCATGGCCAGAATTATTTCGGTCAAACTCATCGCCCGGCGACGATTCTTTCTGGAAAAAATTCTTCTCATATTAAAATCCCCCCAGATCGAGTTCGTTAACCTTGACCGAGAAGTCTATTTTGGCTTTGATTCCTTGATTTACGGTGGTTCCAGGGTATTTTGGGTGCTGCATGGTAATGTTCAAGCCGATTACTTTCTCTGTTTCAGTCATTCCATCAGTTCCAGAGGCTATTTCAACACTGAAACTGGCAGTGAGAACATCGCTCAATTTGGCGGTATAGGGTGCGCGAATCAGCGAAAAGTCTGCGGGAGCGGCATTGAAATTGCCAAGCGGCGCGCTAAACTTGGACAAATCAGGCTCAAAAGCAGCGGCGGTATTGAAATAATCGATACCATTATGTGCTTCTTTTTTGGTGTTGGCATGCAGGTATAAAGTGTAAAGATTTTTGTCATTGGGTCTTGCCATAAGACAATGGAACAAAATCAGACCCGGACCGGTACCAGGGCCGACATTGGCACCGAAAACAGACATATCCGGTTTGCAAACACTGAAAAGCATCAGTCGGGTATCAGCAGTCAAACTTGTAACTTCAGTGTTGTTTTTAACAGTGACAAAACAACTTTCTGAGACAACCACCTGTGGGGTTCCGGCGGGATTTATTCCGGAAGCATTGGAAGCCTGCTCGATTCTTTCTTTGAGCAGGTTCAAGAAGCGCTCTGCTTCCTTCTGCTTTTGCAACCGCCAGGAACCAGCTGTGAACATGCGGCTGCCCATGCGATAAAAAGAGAAAACGCCGGCAATGAACATCGACAGAATGCTCGCCGCAATTAGAATTTCGACGAGTGTAAAACCTTTTAAGACTTTACCGGTTTTGTACATATAATCTCCCTGAGTATAGTTACGCAATTTTGATGCCATTGCCGGTACCCCTACTTGGGTGCGACCAGACTCTCAAGATCGGTATCAAACCTCTGATCATGATCTTTTACAATAGCCAGAATTGAATGGACCGATTCGATAACCTTGCGATCGATCTTGTGTTTAAGATAAATTCTTTCAACCAAAGCGGCTGAAATATCGTCTCCGCCCTTGAGCACCATCGGATAAGGTTTTAAAGGCAGAAGATTCATCGCATCGGGATATCTGATCAGTTCGAGCCAGTTGATCAGATTTCTGGAATTTGGCGTCTCATCTGAAACCAAAACATGATCGCGATTCGCCAGAAATGAATAAAACAGGCTGAAATCAATCCCGGGAATGCCGAGGCCATATTGTGGGCCGGCTTTATAGCGTTGTGGATAGTTGATTGGCACGGTTATCGAAGAATTTAGCACCAGATCGTATTTCTGCTCATCAGCTAGGGCTTTTAGCTCTGTCATCAGCTCTTTTTCAATATGATCAAGGATTTTTCTCGTTTCGGCGGGCGCAGTAAGGTCAGGGCAATTTTGCTGATACTCGATATCGGAAAGCTGACCGCGGATCTTTTCCTCTTCTCTGGAAATTTCTTCGAGCTTCTTTTCAACCCGCTTGCCGGTAGACAGTTCAGCGCCGCTCATCTGCGCGATCAAAGCAGCCTTCTGTTTTTCAAAAGCTTCAATTTTGCCGCGAAGATCCGCTGAAACCTTGCTCCAGTTCTGAGTGGGCGGACTGGACCGCAGTTTATTCACTTCCGCTTCAAACTGCTCTTGAGACAGACCCGGTGCGACTTTAAAAAAACCCATTCGATCGAAATCGAATAAAGCCATTTGCGGATGAATACTTGCCACCAAACCCAGATCTACTTTGGCGATGCGCATCTGCGCAAAGGCCATTGAAGCTGCCGACAAAGCAAAGATAGTTATGAAAAAAAGCAGTCTTTTTCCAAATTTCATTTAATTTATTTCCTTTCCCCGACAAGGATCGGCTTGGCCAAAACCGGGAACAATAAACCTATCCGATGAGTCTCACGCAGATACCTTACCAACCCAGCGGCGCTCTCAGGCTGGAAGAAAAATTCCCGTAAAGGGTTGCGGATAAACTCAGGCGGAGGAGCGAAAAAACGTGGCAAAGTATTTAAAACAACGTCTGAATCAGAAAATTCTTCTCTTACATCGAGAATCATCGAACGGGCAATTGCAAGAACTCTTGAAACAGGCGGCACGCCATTGGCAGCTTCAAGCTCACCCAAGTCCAAAAGCAGACGCTTTCTTTTGAAAATTTCTTCATTCAGTCGGGTAAGCTCTTTCCAGACCTGGTTTTCGTCCGCATCCTCCGAGTTCAACGATCGGGAAAGAATCTCTTCGCGCTGCCGCCCGAACACTGCTATCTCTTGTTGAGCTGACGCAATCTGACTTCGAACCGATTCAACAGGGACAACCTGACTCGGAGTGTTTTTAAACCTTCCAGATTCAGGGTCGTAATTCTTCATCATCGGATGCTTGTTGAGCAAACGCTCAAAATCTGCAGCACTAAAGCTTTGCGCCGACAATGATGACGAGACAAGAAAAGCAAAAAATGTTAACAGGTGAAAAATTTTTTTACACATCAATCTGGCAACTCCGGAAAATCAAAAACAAATGGATCGATCTCAAGATCTGGTCTGCGCCTCAACAGTTTTTGCGCAAGCAAGGATTCCACGTAATCATGGTCTTCGAAAAGACTGATTCGTGTATAGTTATGCGGGAACACCGAGAGAGAAAGAACTCTCGCTGGATACGGCAACTGGAAAAAGATCAGCGACACCCAGGACATACCATTTAGCTCCTGAGCCCATGGCTTTTCCTGGTCGACATAAACTCCTCTGATCCGGCTATTTTGCATGATCACCACCTGGTGGCAATTGAAATCGGAGTTGGCATCGCTGAAAAAGGCGATCTTGAGGAAATTCCTGTCACTACCGAGAATGAGAGGTTTCTGGCCCCTGGCAAGAAAATCCTGGCCCATTTTCAAAACGGAACTTGAACGATCGACAAGACTCCAGTTCAACTTCGAGGGCCAGCTCGGCAGCGCTTTGACAAATCCGGAAAAAAAATGCGAAACCCAATTGTGCCCCGATAACCAATAAATTGAATCAACCGGAGGCTTCTTAAAATTTGCATTTAAGAAGTTAACTTCAGCCAAAGGGAAAACCGGTGCCGAAATTGGAATCTTAACGAAAAAAACCAGTTTCCAGTCGTGAATGGCAAGGCTACATGCCCTGACGGGCCAATTACCGGCAAAAACCAGCAAAAACAGCAGGGGCAAAAGAGTTCTCAAGTGTTTCATCATTCTATTCTAGCACACTTTTTCAGCTAAGGATAAAGTAAAACTAACGAACATTTTATTTCAGATTTATTTAAATAGTTCGCCTCTTTTATGGCTCGCAAAACCTTAGAGTAACCTGGCAAATCAACAAAGTGGCAATCGAGTTTCTGGATATTTTCTCAAAATGATCTGTAATTTTTTGCGCCCAGGGATTATACTTTAATCTGATTTGATTTACCTTCAGGAGCCCCGCTTTGCCAGAAAATCAGCTTTCCCAACCCCTATTGAAAATGATCGATCTTAGTGCCACCGACGTATTTGCCGGAATGGTAACCGCTTTCGTTCTTTCACTCATTCTTAGCCTGGTTTTAAAAAAGGCAGCCCGGCACCAGGCTTCTGATCCGAGGCATTATCGGACTATGGTGCTGCTGGCGACGGTAGTAAGTTTGATTATGGCGGTTATCGGCAACAGCCTCGCCCGTGCCTTCGGTGCAATCGGTGCTTTGAGCCTGATAAGGTTCAGAACAGCCATAAAAAGCAGCAATGAACTGGCCTATCTTTTTATGGCCATTTCAGTGGGCATGGCTTGCGGTAGTGGTTACCTAGCTATTGCTGCCGGAGCAACCGGTCTGTTTATAATGTTTTCGGTATTTCTTGAAAGATTTTTCGGCCATAACCCTTGCTCGGGCATATCGATGATTAAAGCCGTCATTCCTAACCATGATGAAATGAACGCTCAGCTCATGGAAAAGGTGGAAAGCCTGACCGAAAGTCATCAGATTCTTAGCAGGCAAAGCTGCGGTTCAGAAAAGACCGAAATTATTATTGAAGCCATTTTTTCGGCTGAAACCGGATCAGCAGACTTGATCAAGGCCGCCAGAGAGATCAACCCGGAAATCCTTATCCAGGTATTATTAGACCAAAGCTGATGAAGGGTTTTGCCGATCACCGAACTTTACAATTAAGGTTTTTGCTGGCAGGATTTTTGGTCTTTCTGGCTTACCTGTTCTTACCCGTGAACCTTGATCCGTCAAGACCAGAAAGTCTTTCTGAAAATGCTTACTTACCATTTTCCACCAACCACTTCACGATAGGTATAAGACCCGAAGACTTCCAATTCTGGTTTTCCGACAAACCCCATAGCCTTTACACCTTTGCAGACGCAGAATTTACAATCAACCGCCTGCCGGCGAAGCATAAGGCATCGCTGCGGATAAGAGGCACACACGCCTGGAACTGGGATTTCAGGAAGCCTTCGCTAAGACTGAGACTGCCAGACAATTTAAAAATCAGCAACAATCGAATTGTCGACTTTATCAACCCTGACGATGCCTCGATGCTTGCCAATCTTATTGCCGACAATATCGCTGCCACAATTGGCCTTCCTTCACCAAGAACGCGCATCTGCACCATCACTCTGAATGGCGACTACAAGGGCCTCTATCACCAGGCTGAACCAATCAACCTGGCATCAATCAACAATCAAGGTTTCAAAAACCATAGCATCATCGAAGGCAATGTTCGCAATTTACGAATGTGGCACCAGCATGATCTATGGGAGATCGAAAGCACGGATACAGGGCGATCAGTGGAAGCACAGAAAGCCTTGCAGGCAATTCTGCAATCGGCTTCAACTCCTGTTGATTTAGCCCGAGTTGAAAAACTCGAAGAACTTGTCGATTTCGATCTTTTTGCCAGATGGTCAGCGCTTATGACTGCAATTGCCAGCATTCACAGCAATGATTTTCTTGGCAATCTGCTGATTTTCAATCATGATTCGGGAAAGGTTTTCCCGGCAATCGCAGACTCGACGGGCTTTGGCGTGATTACCGCCATGGCCGGGCAGCATGAAAAAATTGACGTCGAGGTTCCCATCAATGAGTTTCTGACGCCATTACAGAACGCCCTGTTTCGCATTCCACAATTTCAGCATAAGAGAAATCTCGAACTGTACAGGCTGTTGCAAAATGAACTTGCCCCGGCCAGACTCGCTGAATTGAGCCAAAAGTATCTGCAGGTCCTCAAGCCCCTTTATTTCGAAGAACCCTATGCAAGTGCGCTGATAAACGTTCCTTTGGTTTTGTTTTCAAGAAAAATCCCCGTTTCACCACAAACTCAGCTTGCAGACAGCGAAAGGCTCCTCAAGTTCATGGAAGAAAGAAGAGAGTTTTTGCTGAAGGAGTTAGCGCAAAGTGAGCTGAAGATAATCGTCACCGAGACCTGCAAAAAAGCTTTTGCTCGAAGTTTCCGCCTGGTGCTGATTAGAGTTACCGGAAATTGTGCGATATCCTGCGATCTTGGCAAATATTACGCTGCCATTCTGCCGGATTTAGGCTCTGACGGAGAACTTGATAAAGTAGGACAGGATTTTCTTTCGCCATTGCTCCTGCATCCAGGCCTTAAAGAAACAGCACCCAAAGTTCCTCATTGGCTGCTGCTTGAAAGAAGACACTGCAATTTCATTTTGGCCCCGGACTTTCAGACTTACACAATCGGAATCGAGGAGTCCAGCCTTAAAGAAGCGTTGCAGGTTTTGACCGAGAATTGCAGAAATGCGGTTACCGGCGAAATGGTCAAGGCAAAAATCGAAAATTTTGTGGACGAAGCAGCCAACTTACCTTGTACAAAAGTAATTCATCCATGGCAGGACCTGAAAAGATGAGCCGCATCAAACCATATTACGAGCTTAAATTTCTCACCACCCTGAAACAGGCAATTGAATTGGAAAGAATTATCGGCAGGTTTTGTGTCCCGGACCAAAACGGAGTTGACGGATTCTACGATATTCTCAGCATCTATTTTGACACTCCCGATCTCAAGTTTTATCACGACAAAATCAATGGTGAATTCAACAAAAAGAAAGTAAGATTGCGGGCCTACCGGGCCGGCAAAGGTAATTGGCACTCATTCGCTCTCGAACAGAAAAGAAGAAGCGGTAACCTGGTCAGCAAGTCGAGAAAAAACCTTAGTTTACCCAATTTAAAAAATTTCACCGAGAACAGAGATTTGAATGAAAGTTTGAAACAATTCGCGGCTCTGCTACAGCCGGTAACCACGGTTTTTTATCGCAGAAAAGCCTGGATCAGCCCAGAAAATTTTGGGCTTAGATTCACCTTCGATCACGAATTTGCAAGTTTTTCCCCGCAACTGCTCAACAATTTTGCCGACGTTGACCTCCCGACCTTGGCTATTTTACATAATCAGCCAATAATCTTCGAAATAAAATCCTATACGGGAATTCCTCAATCGCTATGGCAGTCATTGCGAAATTTGCAAATAGAGCAAATCAGCTATTCAAAATACGCAACTGCCGTTCAACATCAGTTTTTCCAAAGTCGCCCAAGCTTTTCAAGCTCCTGGTAATATTTGGGAGACGGCTTTAAACGACGCAGACAATCGGCATAGTTTTCCCAGTCACGATTACTGAGATGCAACAATCCGGTATAATAAATAATCAAAAACTTCTGGTCCTCGGAACGACTCAGATGCAAAGCCTTTTGAAAGGCGGCAATACCTGCCTGGTAGTCAGCAAGGTCAGAGTGTACCACCCCTGTTTCATACCAGATTTCACAATTGGAAGCATCGATCTGCGCCGCAGTTTTAAGCAATTGCAGCGCCTCAGATAAATGGCCGATTTTTCGATAAATTGAAGCAAGCTTGAGCATGGCTTCACTGTCTTGGTCATTCAGGTGAATAGCTCGCTCAAGATAACGGATAGCTTCATCGGTTTTACCCATAAAGAAATAAACCTGCCCCATGTTATAATTGACATTGGGATCTTGCGGGTTCTGCCGAAGTTGTTCCTGGTAGTATTGTAAATCCTGCTGCAGATCGCGCGCAAAAGAAAGGTTCACCATGAAAAGCATCAGCAGAAACAAAAACAGATTTGAATTTGTCATGATTCTTGCATTCATGTTTTTCAATATACCATTTTTCTCTTTTGCCAACTCATTCGATTACCACGATTTTGCCGCGAAATTTGACATATCAGAGGTTCTTGAGAGTAAGCCCCAAGGCACTCCACCTCGTGAAGAAAACGAATTCAAGCGGCCGGTTTTCGGCTCAGAGTATATTCTCGGTAAAAACTCCTATCTTATTGCCAAAATAAAAAGTGCCATTGCCAGGTCTTTGAGTAACGATCTGCTCTGGCAGGCTCCGCAGATAACCGATTCAAACTACTACCTGATGAAAGTGGGCATGGGCACCTTCTGCTTTCTCGATATTTATCTCGACGATGAAAATAGCCTGAATTACCGCAATGGCATCTCTTACCGCGTTCGCTACCGCTGGCATTCAAGGTCAGCATTGTTTCGTTATCTTCTTGGCAGCGAGAATCCTGCGGATTTTCCGCATCGTTGTGAATATCAGCTGAAAATTTATACCCAGGCCTGGAAAGACTCTTTCAACAACTGTCTCGAAACAAGATTCGAATACCGGAATGAATCATTTCCTTTCAAGGCCGACAATTCATGCCCCCCGCCCCCGTGGCCGTTCGAAGAATACATCAAACCGGCCATAACCGGAGTTTTTGGCCAGCACAACGTTATGACCACCCATGAATATGCCAGGCATCTGCAAGCCAACCTGCAAATAGGTGGAAAAATCGGTCTCAAGCCATCTCTGATCATCGTCACCACGAGAAGAAGAGTTCACCTTGGCCTGAAAAACGAATTTGGCATGATTTCAGCCCAAAAAGGGTTTGGATCAGCTGTTAACGCAGACCAGGTCATCCTGACTACCCTCGACAGCTCTGAAATTTACCATCCGAGCGATTTTCTCAACACATATATTCAGTCGAGAATGGCATTGAGCTGCAATTCGCTGACACCAAGACTTCGAAAACGTCTTAAAAAGCAGCTTAAGCCTGTGGCCAGATTTACCGAGGCTGAATTTGAGCTGGAACGCAACATCGAATCAGCAATTTCGTATTTGTTGGAGCAAAGTAGAAATGAAGCTGAAACTGAAAGATTGAAAAAGACCAAACAGTTTTTTCTCAACGATGTGCGCACAATATCTGAAGTAATAGCCAAAGAACTTTCATCGCTTGGCTTAAAAGTCGGCTCCGCCGAAAAAAGCAAATATCAGCAGGCTTGGGAAGCTCTTTATCTCAGCGCTCAATAAGTATTTCAACCTCCGCAGCAGCCTCACCCGAGGTCAGCGCCGTAACACGTATCCGACCTTCACGCATTGGCCAGTATGCCTCATAGGGCGGAGGGGTGCGAATGAATTCACTACCGTTGATCAGCCAGATTATTTCTTCAACCGGCTGCTCAGGAATTGCCCTTAAGTGAAGAAAATTGTCAGTGGCCGCAAGAATGAAGCGATCACCATCATGGGGAGCCACGATTTTAATATTGTTCCAGCTGCCATTTGCCGGTTCAGCTTTGAGAATTATCGGGCCGGATGCCGGGGCAACCGGATTCGGATCGGGCTGCAAACCAAATATGCGCCAGGCATCAGCGCTTCTCAGGCTTCCCAATAATTGAAAGGGATCAGCATCATTCATTCGCGCACGGGTCTGAATCCAACGGGCATAATCGGCAGGCAATTCATGCCCCATCAACTCAGAGCGGTGAAACTGGCAATCCGGCAAGGAATCGGCGTCACCATCGACCAGATCGAAGCCGGTCAGCCGACAAAATGGACCTGGCTTTTGCCCGGAAATTGAACAAACCGCGACTTTGCTGATTTCAGCAGGAACAGGTATAGGTTCAAGATTCCCCGAAGCTTCCAATGCGCTGATGATATTTTTGATA
>CAZTHA010000039.1:0-19046 GCA_964613435.1 uncultured bacterium | reverse complement strand
TTTCGCCCAGGTTTTCCGATATTCCGCGTTTTCACTTTCTGAGCGCACCCACGAGTGCACTGAGCAGCCTTGGCATAGAATTGAACAGAAATGAAAAAGAGTTCGGCAGTGCCGATCCAATAAGTATCGAAGAGCTTTTCCAGGCAGGGATTGCCTTGGGAGAAGCTAACCGGTTGCGATTGCGACAAAAAGTTTTTTCCTGCCTGCAACCGCAACTTTGACTCAGTTATAGTCTTCCTTGAAATCTATTTTCGGCGGAGGCTGAATCAAAACACCTGGCTCTCTGGGCTTATAATCATTTGATTCAACTGCCGGGGCATCAGCCATGTCATCATCGAGAAAGGCATCGCGGGGAATACTCTGATCAGCACCCCATTTTTTCAGGATGCTCTGCTTTGGCTCGCTGTCCCTTGAGATCCAGCCGGTTTGCGGTGCCGGCGGAGTAACCACTCCAGGCACATGATTCACCATTCCTGAATGTGCCGCATTTGAATTGTTGGCTCCGGAACTATAATCGCCCCGGAAAAAATTCGGATCGGGCATATTCGTGAAGTTTTCAGGCATTGCCATTACCTCATCTTCGTCTGAAGGAGGAGCAAAATTGGCGACCGTCTTATAATGACTGCACTCGGTCAGTGGCTGTGACTCAACCGGAAAAACCTGATAAACAACCTCGTGACCTGGGCAGCCTTTTGAAGCGAGCTTACCACTGGTCATACATACCCGGCAGCGAACTGCGCCATCTGGAACTGGAAATTCCTTTTTCGGGGAATGCTGCAACGCTTTTTCCATAAAGGCTTTCCAGACAGGTCCCGCCACTGAACCGCCTGCTTTTTTGGGACCCAGGGTTTTCGGCATATCGAAGCCGAATTGCACCACGGTCACCAGGTCGGCAGACATGCCATTGAACCAGGCATCGACATAATCGTTGGTCGTACCTGTTTTACCGGCAACAATCTGACCGGAAATTCTGGCTCGTGCCCCAGTTCCTCTTTCAACTGCAGTTCTCAACATGTCGCAAATCATCGCGGCATTTTTAGCCTTCATGACTTCACGGGCTTTGGGCAGATTCTCTTCCAAAATGTTTCCATCCCGGTCAACAACCTTCAAAATCGACAATGGCCGACAATAGATGCCCATGTTGGCAAAAACCCCATAGCTGGAAGCCATTTCCAGAGGAGTGAATTGGCCAGAACCAAGTGCAAGAGAAAGGTTTGGCTCCATCTGAGCGGTGATTCCCAAATGCTTGGCAAATTTTATAACTTTGGCAGGCGTGAGCTTGTCAATAAGCTTGACCGCCGGAACGTTGTAACTTTTGCACAATGCCTTTATCAGAGTTACCGTGCCATGATATTTGAGATCATAGTTTTTGGGCGACCAGACCACTTTGGTCCAGGGATTGGTGTAAGATATGAATTCGTCGACAACAGTATCGTTGGGCAACATGCCTTCTTCAAGTGCACAAGCGTAAACGAAGGGTTTGAAGGATGATCCTGGCTGACGATAGGCTTGAGTTACCCGGTTGAACTGGGATTGTTCGAAACTTCTTCCGCCATACATGGCTTTGATATAGCCGTTTTTTGGGTCAATACAAACAAGGGAACCGTTCAAATCAGGATGTTTATCAATTGGGTACTCATGAAAGATCGGTGCAGAGGCCATGGCAGCCTCAGCATAATCCTGAAGCTCAAGATCAAGAGTGGTATAAATTTTCAGACCACCGTTGTAAACCAAATTTGCGCCATACTTTTCCAGAAGTTGATCGCGTACATAGGTAACAAAATATGGAGCAAGAGGTTTTTGCTGTTGAAGCGGCTGCAAAACCGGTGAGGCCTTCTTGGCTTCTTCATACTGAGCTGGGGTGATGAAACCTAGTTCGACCATTTTGGCCAGCACCAGATCACGACGGGTCCGGTTATTTTTTGGATTTTTAAAGGGCGAATAGGCTTCGGGACTTTTAGGAATACCGGCCAGCATGGCGCATTCGGCCAGAGTCAGATCCTTGGGCTTTTTGGCAAAATAGATTTCGGCGGCAGCGGCAAGACCATAGGCTCCGTGCCCGAAATAGATTTCATTGAGATAAAGGGTTAGAATCTCTTCTTTCGAATATTTTCGTTCGATCTGAAAGGCCATCATTGCTTCGATAGCCTTTCTTTTAAAGGTTTTTTCGCTGGTAAGAAATGCGTTTTTAACCAGCTGTTGCGTCAGGGTCGAAGCGCCCTGCACCACCCTGCCCGCCTTGATATTCTTGAGCATGGCTCTGGTTATGCCAACCAGGTCGATTCCGTAGTGTTGGTAGAATCGTTCATCTTCTATCGCTACTACCGCATTTTTCATCAAAGCGGGAATATCTGAACTCGACAATATAACCGTTCGATTCTCTTCGGCATGAAGTTTGGCCATCAGCTTGCCGTTGCAGTCGTAGAGCTGAGAAGTCAAATTGGGCCGATACGAGTTGTCGGCTATAATTGGGATTCTTTCTGAAAATCCCTTAAGAATACCAAAAATAGCCCCAGTAACGATAATTATGGTTAAAATGCTCAAGACAAAGCCGAGTTTGAAAAAAAACCACAGCCAGCCAAGAAGCTTTTGGGTAACCGTCTCAGAATCTTCAGACTCTTCGTCTTCGGCGGGGTCGAAATTTTCTTCCGGGTCCTGATTTTTACTAAAAAACATTGCAAACACCATCCTGTAAAATACAGAGTACAATAAAGCTTTCGACATTTTCAACGGTATCGGTAAGATAATCGAAGATTTTCTTTTTTTGTCCTGGCGCTTCTGCTATATTTAGGCGGCGTAATTACACTATTTTTCATATCTGGAAACTGCAAATGAACATTAACGAAGCAAAATCATGGATCCTCGAACGCGGCTCGCGCAAAGGCAGATATGGCCTTGAAAAAATGCATTACCTGCTCGGCGAACTTGAAAACCCACAACATGAATATGCCTGTGTCGTTATTGGTGGCACAAATGGTAAAGGGTCGGTAACCGCAATAACCGAGAGCATTCTTATCAATACCGAAGATTACCAGATTGGCAGTCTTACTTCACCACATCTTCTCGACATGGACGAACGAATTCGTATTCAAGGGCGCAAATTAGATGAAGAACACTGGTTAAACGGGGTTAAAGAACTAAAAGATATCACCAAGGTTATGGACAAAGAACCCTCGATCGGTTCTCCGGGTTTTTTTGAAACGATCACCGCCCTTGCTTTCAGAGCCTTCCGCGAAACCGAACGCGATATAGTTCTGCTTGAAGTTGGCCTTGGCGGGCGCTTTGATTCAACCAATGCCTGCGAACCCGAAATTTCGATCATTACCAACATTGGCACCGACCATGAAGAGTATCTTGGCAAGGGCAAGCCCAATATCGCCAGGGAAAAACTCGGTATTATCAGAAAAAAGAGACCGCTGCTGACCACCGAACGAGACCCGGAAATCCTCGATATTTTTCGGGAAACCTGCGCCAACAACCTGACAGAAATGGTTTCTGTCGATGACTTCAATTATTTTTCTCTTTGTGAAAGCACTCCTGAAGGGCACAAAATTCAGTTGAATTTTGCCGACGCTCCGGTCTTTCTGCCTCTGCCCGGCGCCCATCAGTTAACCAATCTTTCTCTGGCTCTGGAACTGATAATGCGCCTGCGCCTGCACGGCTTTGAAATCAGTGATGAAGCAATAATCAAGGGAATTGCCGAAGTGCGCTGGCCGGGACGTCTGCAATGGATAGACGGCACCCCGCCGGTATTACTCGACGGGGCCCACAACCCGGAAGGGCTTGAAACTCTGGTAAATTATCTTGAAGCCTTTCCGCCCAAGAACCCGGTCAATATTATCTTCGGCACCCTGAAAGACAAGCCGATGCTGGAAATGGCCGATCGCCTCAAAAAATTCGGGCACCGCCTGTGTTTTGTTCCTCCAGACAGTAGCCGCGCTTTTTCAAAAGAAGACTTCAATCTTGCGTTTGAAAATCTGCCCTGTGACTGGAGCTGGTTCGATAGTTTCCGGGAAGCTTTCGATCTTTGCAAAACTGACGGTAAAAGCATTGTCGTGACCGGCTCACTATACCTGGTTTCAGAAGCCTTAAGAGAGATAAAAAAACATGTTTAAGCCCGGTATTGAAGTTTTTTTTTCCTATCCGCATCAAAAAAAATGCCGGGTTGCGGCAGTCACGAATTTCACCGGTCGAACCCGCGACGGAAGGCATTTAGTCAATCTTCTCGCCGAACACCAGGCCTTTGAACTGGTCAGGATTTTCACTCCCGAACACGGCTTCACCTCCGATGCGCCAGACGGAGAGCACGTTGCCGATTCTCGCCATGCCGAACTCGAGGTTCCGGTCATCAGCCTCTACGGGAATCAAAAGAAGCCGGCCAAAGAGTTGCTTCATGATCTGGACATATTGATCTACGACATCCAGGACGTAGGAGTAAGATTCTATACCTACATCAGCACTCTGCGAAATATACTCGAAGCCGCGTCAGAATGCGATTGCAAGGTCTGGATACTCGACCGCCCAGATATTCTCGGCGGCATTGAAGTCGAAGGCCCGATGCTCGACCAGAAATTTTCTTCTTTTGTTGGACATTTGCCGATTCCGATTCGCTATGGCCTCACACCCGGTGAGCTCGCCCTCTGGTATAAAGATCATGCCAATCTCAAGCTTCACTTAAAAGTCTGGCAATGCGAAAATTACGTTTGCAGCAACCAAAACCCAGCCCCGGATTTTCCATGGTTCAAACCCTCACCAAGCATGCCCGATGTTGCAACTGCGCAGTTTTACCCGGGAACCTGTCTTTTCGAAGGAACTCAGCTGAGCGAGGGCCGCGGCAGCCAAGCCCCCTTTCGCATCATCGGCGCGCCGGGCACGAATTCACGCGCCTGGGCAAACAAGCTGAGCGAGGTGGCCCCCGCTTGTATCAGCATCGAAGAATGCACATTTGTGCCAACATTTTCCAAGTTTTCCGGCGAAAAATGCCAGGGAATTCAACTTACATCAAAAAATCCAATCGTAAAAAATGCAGTTCATCTTGGAATTGCCGCGATTTATGCCTATATGCAAACCCATCCCGATAAAATAGATTTTACGCCGCGGCCGGGCCTTGAATTTCCTTTTATCGACTATCTCTGTGGGACAGACCTCGTAAGAAAAGGGCTTGTCAATGGTGACAAGCCCGATAGAATTCTTGGAAGCAGCTCTCAGGGGTTGGATGACTTCAAAAAAAGCCGGCCGGCCTTCTTCCTTTACCCCCGCAGCAATGATTAACCCTGGGGCGCAGCAAATTTCCAACGAGAAAGAACCGCTCCATCAGAGGTTTTTTCAATCACCAGAAGATTACCTTCAGGGTCAAATGCAAGATCGCGGTTACAGAATTTTTCCGGTCCGTTGACCTTCCAGAGCATGTGACCATTTTTACCAATCAGTGCAACTTTGCGCTGGTTGTCTTCATAGCTGGAAACCAGAACTTCATCTTCTTCACCTAGCGGACCGATTTCAAGGCCAACCGGATCGAATTCCGGTGAAAAGCGGTATATTTCCTTCATCAGATTGCCATAACTGTCAAAAAGTGAAACGACCCAGGCCGAATTTATTTTTGGAAGCCCAACCGACCAAAGAAACCCTTCCGAGACCGGCAGAACGAAGTTCAGGCCATTGACTTCAACTGTTTGCGTGGCATTGTTGCCAAGGAAAATCATTTTCTCGCCGCCGGAAAGATACAGCCCATTTTTGCCTGCTTCAACCCGGCAGGCCAAATACTGAATCTTCGGCCATTCAGGTTGTATCTGGCCGCCAAGCATACCCTCTTCATTCAAATATAGCGGCTGGCCAAGAACCAGGTCGAAATCGACAACTCGCTGTCTTTTGATGCGACCCGAGAACGATTCACCCGTATTCAGATCATAACTGACCATGCGCCCCAGATTGTTCATCATTACCACTTTATCGGTGGCAACACGCATTCCCAGAAGACCATAAGTCAGCTCTGCCGGCAGCTTAAAAAGAATTTCGCGCTCGATATCTATTTGTGCTGAACCAACATCGGCGATCAAGAGAAGACAAAACAGAAGCAACAATTTTTTTAGGGATTTTTTCATTTTACGTCACTCCAATTTATGCCTTTGATCTTGAATTCCCCTTCGGGAGCCGTAATAAAATCTGCTTCGGCCAGCCAGATACATCCATCTGCGCCGGCAAGATAGCGATTCATGGTTGTCGGAGGAGAGAATTCCAGTCTTTTCACAATCTTTCCGAATGGAGATATCTCGAAAAGTTTCAGCACGCCCTTGAACCCCCCGGCCGGAACGAATGAAACGATGACGTTTCCTGCATCTGTAACCGCCCATACTCGTGGGTTGGTAAGCTCGCTCATGCCAAGATGCAGGCTTTTTTCAAGCTGCCCGCGGATAGAGTAGACCTGCAGAAAATAGCCCGCAGATTCACTATAGTGCAGCGTATGCAGGCTGCTGGACTTGTCGAGAGCAAAGCCGCTTCTCTGCCACGGGAACTCTCTGACCAGTTCGCCGTAGGGTGTAAATACAGCCAATTTAGCCCGACCGATGTCGCCGACATAAAGCCGACCGGTTCGATCTATTTCAAGCTGATTGATTTGCAGAAATTTGCCCGGTTCATTGCCATTACCACCGATTTTTACCAGTTCCTTACCGTTGGCCAGCGAAATTTTTCTTATTTCACAACCGGCGGCTTCGGCGACCCATACCGATTCAGGCTCCCCATTTGAACCATTAACCAGAGCAAAATCTTCGAGAAGAACGTTAGTAGGCAAGCCTGCCAGTTCATGGCAACCAACTACTTTGTTTTCGCCATTCAAGCGATAAATCCTGCTCCCGATAGAATCGAGCAGCCAGAGATCGTTTTGAATTCTAAAAGACATTGGGCCAAACGGCTGATCTTCCTTGAACTCTTTCGAGGTATTTGCGTTGTAAACCGCGACTTTTCCTTTTTCGGAGCCATAGCCGAGGTGCCAGCCTCCGGATGCGATAACCGTCGAAGAAATCAACAACAGTAATGGTAAAACTTGTCTAACTCTCATTTAATTCAAGCAACCTTTCTAAGAACTCTGGTAATGGGACCAATAGCGGTAGGAGTGGTCAATCGGGGCATACGCAAGCGTGAAGAGTTGTTCATCGCCATGTAGCTGTTACCCTCTTTGACAATAATGCCAATATGGGTGTCGGGGTCTTTGACTCCATCGCCGGTATAGTCATAAGTCTTCCAGGTGATGACATCGCCTTCCTGGTATGGCGGCACAGAAACTTCGCGCCAACCCTTTGATTTCAGGTCAGAGACCGTTGAACGGCAGTTCAGATGCACTCTGGTAAGGGCTCCGGCATTTTTCAAGGCAGTTGTTACTACCTGAGCACAGGCCAGGTTGCCATAATCTACCTCAGGACCACGGAAAGAATGACTGCCGACAAGCTTGCGGGCTTCCTGAGCTATTTTCTGCTGCAGATTTCCGGGTGTAGAGCTTGGCGGAGGGGTGGTCGCCGGGGTGCCGCCGCGGCTTTTTGCGATATAGTCAGCATGTACATATCTTGTCTTGCCGTTATAGTCGATACGATACCAGTCATCGACCTTTCCGGTAACTTTTACGGCAATGCCATTGGGAATCGTTGTTTCAATCGGCCCCCAGGGGGATTTTCTGACGTTCAGGGCCGAAGCAGTAACATAGCCGACAAAGCTATCGTTTTGTATTTCGTCTTTGGGTGAGGCAGGCATCTTGGTATCGATGTATCTCTTGTCAACGAATGCCTCGTTGTCATCGCCCCATTTAATCTTGTAATAGTTTCCGCTAACCCCGAGAATTTCAACCGCAGCCTGGTCTTTCAAGGCACCAATCTTGTCACCATGGGGAACACGACGGACATTGAGACCAATTGCAGAATTAACCCAGCCTTGCCTGGCGAAAGGCTTGTCTTTTTCGCCTTTTCTCTTCACGTAGGCCGTGTGAACATAAGCTGTTTTGCCATTGACGGAAATTTTGTACCAATCGCCGCTTTGCCCAACGATGGTGACCTTGTCGCCACCCTTGAGATTGCCGATGATGTCTCCCCAAGGAGAGGTCCTGATATTCAGGGTCGTTTCAACATCAACAGTGCCTTGTTCAGATTTTCCTTCTGTCAGAGGCGGTAAGTCGGGGTCAATACTCGGAGTGTAGGATTCTTTGGATATATCGACAGCTTTGTCTGAAAAAGGGTTCTCTCCGGCCAGAACGGGATTTAACGTAGAGAATGCCAGCAACATGGCCAGCCAAATCAAGATGTTTTGCCTGAAACGCATAAGTTTCCCCCTGAATTCTTGTTTTATTATTTTACCGTAAACCCAAGAAAAAGTTTACAATTCTTGCAAATTTATTAGAGTACGGATATTTTCATTACAAGATTAAATAAACGGGGTTGTGAGCAAACATGATAGATTTAAAAACGTTTTCATATTTCAATACCCTTCCAACAAGAGAGCTTGATAAGCTCAAGCAGGTCTGTCGGTTCAAAAAGTATGCATCGGGCACCGTCATTCTTAAAGAAAAAGAAGATGTCGCCGACCTGGTAATGGTTGTTGAAGGCCAGGTCTCGGTTATTAAAACCTACGGCCAGAAAAAACAAACTCTGTTCACCCTCGACCCCGGCGAAATTTACGGTGAAGTTGAAATTTTGAATGGCACAAAGTGCCTGACAACCCTGATCGGATATCAGGAATTTCAGATAATCTTCATTCCCAAAGATTTCTTTTTACGTTTGATTGGCCTTTATCCTGGTTTCGCCAAGGAAACCCGCGACCTTTACTCGCGACGCGGGCAGATTTTGCTCGAAGAAGGTATGAGTAAAAGCGAATTTGGCAAGGTTATCACGTTTTTCAATGTCAAGGGCGGAGCCGGCAAGTCGGTAATTTCTTCAAACGTCGCGGTAATGCTGGCCCGATTCTGGAAAAAGAAAGTGGTTCTGCTCGATATGAACCTGGCCTTTGGCGACCAGGCAATCCTACTCGGCCTAAGCCAGGAAAAAAACATTCACCTTCTGACCAAAGCCAAAAAACCCATTAACATCAAGTCAATCGAGGAACAGCTTACCGAGCATTCATCCGGGCTGAAGGTTCTTCTTCCTCCGGCCGTACCCGAACTGGCCGAGCTGATAACTCCAGAATTCGTTGAAAATACTATTGAAATCCTGAAGTCGCATTACGACTTCATCATTATTGACACTCACAATCAACTTGGTGAGCTTGAACTCAAGATTCTCGAATCATCAGATCTGATAATGCTGATGATGACAATGGAACTGACCTTCATCAAGAACACCAAAATTCTTCTGGATCTGCTTGGCCGGCTGAAAATCCCCAAAGAGAGAATCAAGGTCGTTTTGAATCGCGCCTTTAAATCAATGGGACTGGAACCATCAAAAGTCGAGAAGTCGCTGCGCTATGCGATCAGCCACTTTATCCCAAGCGAGGGAAACATTGTCGTGCCCTCGGTTAACCAGGGAAAGCCTTTCGTTCTGGCCAAAGGCAGCGACGGCTCAGCAATTCTCATGGCGGTCAGAAAAATATGTGCCAGGTTGACCGGCGAAGAGATTGAAAAAGGAACCTGGAATATGTTTTCTTTACTGAAAGAGGTATTCGGCCTGTAAAAAGTTGGCCTGCAACCGCTTACCAGTTAAACAATTTCTTGAAAAAACCCGGTGATTTTTTCTCCACCTTGACCACGACAGCAGTGACGTTGTCACCACCGCCGTTTTCCAGAGCCTGTTCAACCAGGGCGTTCACCTGATCCTCCGGTTCTGATTTGCTTTTAAGAATCTCTTCAATTCCCTTATCTTCGACTTCTCCGGTAAGGCCGTCAGAACAAAGTAAAAATTCATCGCCATTGGAAACCGGTCCGGAAGAAATATCAACTTCGATTTGCTCTGCATGACCAACATATCTGGTTATAGAATTCTTGTACGGATGATCTTTTTTCTCTTCTTCAGAGATCAATCCGCGAAGAAACAGCTCCTCAACGTATGAATGATCTCGAGTCAACTGCTTTAATTTTCCCGATCTAAAAAGATAAATTCTACTGTCGCCAACATAACCGACAAAAAAATCGTTATCGCGAAAAGCGAGCACGACACAGGTGCAACCCATGCCTTTTTTAGCGTTGGTTTCACTCAGCTTTTTCCTGACAGCCTCGTTTGCTTTTGAAAAAGCTTCTTTCATAAGCTTTTCAACAGAATCGGTACTCGCAAAAGATTTTTCGAAACATTCGATTATCGTCTCCCTGGTAACTGCAGATGCAATCTCACCTGCTGCCAGTCCACCCATTCCATCCGAAACGATAAAATAACCACTTTCGGGTGAAACATAAAAGGCATCTTCGTTATGGTCTCTGACCTTGCCTACGTTAGTCGCTCCGAATGCCGAATATCGCACCAACATCCTCCCTGGCTACTTCAATGCTCCCAGTTTCTCTTTAACTTCTTCCTGTTCGGGATAAAGAAAAAGAGACATTTCCAAATACTGTTTAGCCTTTCCTGGTTTGTTCTCTTCAAGAAAGAAATCGCCTAAAGTATTCAACAGAACCCGATGATTACTATCCCGGGTCCAGGCCTTCATGAAAAGGCTCAACGCTTCTTTTCGATCCTGTTGCTCTTTTTTAACCATTCCCAGCATGGTATATACCGACGCGCCTGCTTTATTTGGGGCTATTTTGCTGTAAAACTCCTCAAGTTTGCCAAGCTGGGCATATTTTTTACACAATTCAATAAGTCTCAAATTAGGTTCGAGATAGTCGACAATGTTGGGCAATTCTTTGAAAACCGCCTGCCAGGCCTTACCAAGGTCTGCCACGGCATTTTCATATCTTTCCTGTTCTTTTTTTGTTTTAAAATTAGCGCCCGGCATACTTTTCAACCGTTCTTCCAAGCGGTTGTAGGCCTTATTAAAGGCACCGAGGTCTGGCTCAAGCAGCATCAGCCTCGGCTCTATGCTTAAGCTTTCTCTAGCCTTGACGTCAAAATAAAAAGTGGCTGTGGCATGCTGATCTTTGACATAAGAGATAAGATAACCCATCGGCGGCAAAGTCAAATCAACCGGACTGCTTCCCACGGGGCTGCCGTTGACATAAACCGAAGCTCCGACAGGATATGAGCTCAGCTTGACTCTGGCTTGAGTGAGATAATAATAGCCTTTGAATGCCCCAAGAAAAAGGCCCGTGAAAGCAATTATAATCAAAATCACCCGGATACTGTTGATGAGCTCGACCGGAGGTCTGGCCGCCAATTTGCTGGTAGTTCTCGAAGCGGTCGAGGAGTCGTAGTCCCTGACATAATCATCGTCGTCCCGATCTGGTGAAACATTGGTAAGGTCAACGGCAGGAATATCTACTTCAACGACCTCTTCTTCCGGATCATCAATTTTTTGAATGGCCTCGAGCATTTCCTGACAAGATTGGAAGCGGTGTTCGCGATCTTTCTCAATCGCCTTCATTATCAGATTATTCAATCTTTCGGGAACTGCTTCATTGATCTGCACTGGCGGAACTGGAGGTTCCTGAATATGCTTTAGCGCAACCGCGTTGGGGCTATCACCTTCGAAGGGAAGGCGATCGCAAACCATCTGGTAGAGTGTTATGCCCAGAGAATAAATATCTGAGCGGTAGTCCAAATCTCTTTTGCCAAGGGCCTGTTCAGGCGACATGTAGTCGGTCGAGCCCAGGGTGAGACCTTCTCCGGTTTTGCTGGTATTCTTGCGGGCTTTTGCAATACCAAAGTCGGTCAGTCTGACTTCGCCGGTGGAAGTTATCAGAATATTGCTCGGTTTGATATCGCGATGGACGATGCCAAGGTTATGACAATGCTGCAAAGCCGAAAGGGCGCAGGAAATGATTCTGATCACGTCATCGAGAGTAAAACCTTCATCGCCCTTCATCAGGTCCTCAAGGGATTTCCCGTCGATGTATTCCATAATGAAATAAGGCGGCAAACCTTCTGAAGCACACTTTTCCTGAGTTGCGATATCGATGATCTTGACAATATTTGGATGCTCATTCAGGCGTTCCATGGTGCGTGCTTCATCGAAAAAGCGGGCAACGACGTCAGGCTCGTCAACCCAATCTTCAAGAAGAAATTTCACCGCGGCCTTTTTTTCGAGAACCGAATGCTGAGCAAGATAAACCGTCGCGAAACCACCATCCCCAAGCTTGTTGAGAATGGTGTAATTACCAGCTTTTTTGTTGGTATAGTCGGCCAATTATCAGAACCCTAATACAGATTTGAGCTTGGCAAAAATTCCACCTTCGACGGTGACGATTTCTTCACCGACTATGGTTTTTTGTAAATTCAAAATTCCGCCGGCGAGAGGCGAACCGGACTTTTCAACCAGCAGCAATTTGCCGTGATTTGAAGTCAAAACAGCGTCTTCCGGGGCGTAAGGCAAGGAATAAATATCACGTTTCATGAAATTTTTAACTTCTTCTTCACTGATACAACCCTCACGACCCATTTTGTTCATAAGAAGGCGAACCTTGGATTCGGGGAATTTGAAAGTATTCATGATTTCCATTACCCGACGGGCAGCGAGCAAATGGCCTATTTCGGGAACGGCAGTAACATAAATCAGATTCGATAGTTCCCAGGCGGTGATTGAAATGTCATCGATTTCGCTTTTGAGATCAACCAAAACAAAGTCGTATTTGTTCTGCAAACTCCAGAGAATCGATTTTACCTGATGGGCGTTAACCAATTCAGCCAATTCAGTCTTTTTCGGCGCCTGAAGATAATCATAGCCAGGACCTTTATGCAGATAATTCCCGATGATATCAGGAGTAATTTCGTGCTCATTGATCAACTCGATAATGCTTGCGCCTGATTTTCCCAGGGAATAGGTCAAAACGTCGCCAAATCGCAAATCAAGATCGACCACCGCAACCTTTTTCTCACCATTTTCAGAGAGAGCGCGGGCAAGGTTAACGATTATCGTGCTGATACCGGTGCCGCCCTTGGGGCTGTAAAAGGATATGATCTGCGAGCCTTCCCTTGAAAGAGGCTTGAGCGTTTGCCACAGGTCGCCTTCTGCGGTATCGATATAGATGAATTCGAACGTATCAAATTTGATTATATCGCGATGGGAAAGAACATAAGATTCATTAGGAGAAATCTGATTACTGTTCAGAAACGTGCCATTAGAGCTGTCATTGTCGATAAGAACAAACTTACCTTCTTTTGCACAAATCGTGGCATGCAATCTGGAAACCATGTCGCTGGCAAGTTGCAAAGTCCTGCCCTCTTCACGGCCGACTGTAAATTCTTCAGACACAGATAATTCAAATGGTTTTCCGAGATATGGTGGAGTATTTCCGACAAGGAATTTCTTCTTAACTTCGTCAGGAACGACTACTCTTCTGAATACGGTCTTCTTGGAATCATCAGACATTTATCTATCCCCCCTGCAGGTAGCATGCTTTGGCGAAGTATATCACAGAGCATCCGGCAATTCAATTTAATTGTACGGCAAATCTATTAAATTGACAGGCTCATGCAAAGATAATAATATTGTTTACTCAAAGTGATATATATGGAAACCTTTTCTGGCAAAAAATTTCAGCTGCTGGGAATAGCTTTTTTATTCCTGGCTGTTGTCGCATTCGCCGCAAGTTGGGTTATCAGTAAACGTCAACCGCCGCCCGAAGATATCATTGGTCCCGGAGCGATTGCCATCCCGGATGTGGCCATAAATGTTGAGGATCAGGAAAGCATTCTTAACCAGGTAAAATTCAAAGAAGTTCACGAGAGTTATCAAAAATCTTACCTGGAAATGATAAACAAAATCAGCAAAACCGACACCAGCAACATCGACATAAAGAAATTTCGCTATTTTTTCAGCGACTATGAAAGAAAGCAGGAAAATTACCTCAAAGTCCGCAAAAAAATAGAAGACTTTCAGAAAGACTTTAAAATCAAGTGCTTTGCAAAAATGCGCTCTTTGATTCTTGCCGTCTTGTTTCACGACCGGAAAATGCAAAAACGAATGACCCGCTTCAACCCGGAGCTCTTAATCAAGATCGGAGCCATGAACGAAATTCCCAAATGTCCTAGCGGCGGAAAATACTCAATTATCTACAAGGATGGTCGACGCTTTTTCCATTGCTCAATCCATGGCACGTTGAGAAACTGAGGCTTTTATTTTGAGTTGCGATCGCGGGCAGGCAACGGCTCTTTTCTTTCGATTTCGCCATTGAAGAACATTTCAATCATTTCAATAATCGTTCTGACGAATAAAACGCCAACACCGATCGAAAAAAGTATCGTTAAAATTACTGCAATTGAAAGTTCTTTCAGCATTTGATTCTCCGGTTCTTTTGATTCATTCTATCTATCGACCGAACCAGCGCATTTTATTAATCCGAGATAAGCAAGGCAACAAAAATGAAACCGGAAGGACGCTTGCGACTTTCAGTAAGTTCAAGCACCTTCCGGCCAGATTTAAAATTTCGAGAAATCTCGTTGAGCAGCCAGAATTACTTATTCGTTTCCTGGCTGCCAATTACCAGAAACATCGGAGAACCGCCCCGATTAACGACAAAAACAGAACTATTATTTCTTGCTCCGCTTTTGATCGCCGCGATCAAATCCTTTTCATTGGCCACTTCCTTGCCGTTAACCTGAGTAATGACATCTCCGGTCATCAGCCCACCCTTATCAGCCGGCGAACCTGATTTAACCGAGCTAACCAGAATTCCACTCGTGACCGAAATTCCAAAATTCTTGGCCGTCTCATCATTAAGCTCCTGAATTTTGAAGCCAAGTTTTTCAATTTCGCCAGTTTCCTGGGGGCTGGTTTGCTTCTTAATCACTTCTCCAGCGGCGAGGCCATATGAATCAGGCATGCGCTCAAGCTTAATCTTCAAAGACTTTTTGCTGCCATCGCGAAGTATTTCAAGTTGTATATCCTGGCCGATCTCCTTGGACAGAACATATTTTTGAACGTCGTTGGTATTTTTCATTCGACGGCCATCGATGGTGCGAATGATATCCATAGGCTTGAGCCCTGATTTTTCTGCGGGGGAATTCTCGGCAAGCTGGATTACCACTGCGCCATCTCGGTCTTTGAGCCCGTAATGTTCGGCCAGTTCTTTATTGACCGGCTGCATGGTTATGCCCAGATAGGGCCTCTGAACCTTACCACTCTCGATAATTTGTCTGGCAATTCGCGATGCCATACTTGAAGGAATGGCAAAACCGATTCCCGAGCCCGGTGCATTGAAAATAAGGGTATTGATGCCTATTACCCTCCCGTTCAGGTCAACAAGCGGCCCCCCGGAGTTTCCTGGATTGATGCTGGCGTCGGTTTGAATGAAATCTTCGATGGCAGTTGCACCAATTCCGGAGCGCCCCAGAGCACTGACAACCCCTACGGTTACCGTCTGTTCAAGACCCAACGGATTGCCTACCGCAATACACCATTGTCCAACCTCGACTTTTTCAGAATCTGCAAAAACTGCAGCCTGAAGCGGTTTTTTCGTTTCCACCCTGATAACTGCAAGATCGGTTTGCGGGTCCTGGCCGATTATCTTTGCCGGAATCTCAGTTTCATCGAATAGTTTCACGGTAATTGAAGTGGCATCTTTTACAACGTGGTTATTGGTAAGAATGGTGCCATTAGAGTCAATTATCACCCCTGAGCCAGCAGCCTGAGTCTTGAAATCTTCATTGTCAGGCATCTTAAACCCAGGAGCCCGGAAAAATTTCCGGAAAAATTCTTCAACACTCCCATCTTCATCGCCATCGGGAGTGGACCAGCGAATTTTATTCTGGCTTGTCTTTTCAACCCGGATATTAACTACCGATGGTTTAAGTCTTTTGGCAACTTCGACAAATGCTTTCTGCATTGAGAAAGCTGCATCCAGGCCTGTTGATTCGGCTTCATTCGCAGCGAATGCCGGCAAACTGAACATCATTAGCAAGGCCAAAAGGCTGCCCAATATTCTTCGTGAGTTAAGAAACATTTTTTTTCCTCCTTAATTTTCTTTCAAAAGGTTTAGACCTTCAAGACCAACAAAAGTTCCAAATTTCGCCTTGACCTTTTCCAGTCCAGATGATTAACTGTTTTCACATTAAAATCGGGAGTTTTTCCATGCGTATTGTGGTTACCGGCGGCGCTGGCTTCATAGGTTCTCATTTAACGGATGCCTTAATCAAAGAAGGTCACAAGGTTGTCGTAATCGACAATTTCATTACCGGGTCGAGAAAAAATCTCGAACATCATCATGGCTCAGATCAACTGATGATCGTTGAGCATGATATTACCAAACCCATTTACCTGGCCGAAAAAATCGACAGAATCTATCATCTGGCCTCGCCAGCAAGCCCAATCGATTATCAGAAGCTGCCAATCCAGACATTGAAGGTCGGTGCACTTGGAACCCACAACATTTTGGGTATGGCCAAGCAGCACAATGCCAGAATATTGCTCGCCTCGACTTCAGAAGTTTATGGCGACCCTGAAGTCCACCCGCAACGCGAAGATTACTGGGGCCACGTAAATCCAATCGGGCCGAGAGGATGCTACGATGAGTCGAAGAGATTTGCCGAAGCGATAGTGGTTGCCTATCGTGATTACCATAAAGTTGACGCCCGAATCATCAGGATTTTCAACACCTACGGCCCGAGAATGCGCCTGAATGACGGCAGAGTTGTTCCCGCTTTCATTTCGCAGGTTTTGAAAGGTGAGGACATCACTATTTTTGGTGATGGCAGCCAGACGCGCAGCTTTTGTTTTGTTTCTGACCTCGTTCGCGGAATTATCGGAGTTATGGAATCCAACTATCAGAGCCCGATTAATCTTGGAAATCCGAGTGAGATCACGATCAGGCAATTTGCCGAGCGAATCCTCGCGCTATCAGAATCAAAACAAAAAATGGTCAACCGACCTTTGCCGATCGATGATCCGCAAAGAAGAAGGCCGGATATTTCCAGAGCCAGAGAAATTCTGAACTGGGAGCCGGTTATTTCACTGGATGAAGGGCTGAAGATGACTCTGGAATGGGCAAAGAAAAATGTCTGAAAAAATAGAACTTGCCGAACAAATCGAAAGAATTCTGATTCCTCCCCAGGAAATTCAGAAAAGAATTGCCGAGCTTGGCCAGGAAATTTCTAAAGACTATGCCGGTCAGGAAATTGTAATTGTCTGCATTCTGAAGGGTGCTTTTCTTTTTACCAGCGATCTTTGCCGTTCGATTAGCATCCCTCAAAAAATGGATTTTATGGCTGTGAGCAGTTATGGAGATTCCACCCGAAGTTCGGGAATTGTTAAAATTGACAAGGATCTATCTGAAAGCATTCAGAATCAACATGTTCTCATCGTTGAAGACATAATCGACTCCGGGCTAACCCTTTCATACATTCAGAAAATACTTCAGGACCGCAACCCGGCCAGCATAAAAATATGTGTTTTATGTAACAAGCCATCAAATCTGCAACAGCATGTAAAAGTTGACTACTGCGGATTTCTGCTCGAAGACGAATTCGTCGTCGGCTATGGTCTGGATTTCAAGGGATATTTGCGCAATTTACCGTATATCGGTGTGGTTAAGCCTGAATACCGATAAAACATCGCACGATTACAGGAAGGTCAAAAATGATTTCATACAGGAATGGCTGTCTGGTCTGTGAAAGATATATACTGGGTCCGATGGAAGTTAACACCTATCTGGTCTATGATGAAAACAGCAACCAGGCTCTGCTCGTTGATCCAGCCGAAGAGTCACAGCAAATCCTGGAAAGAATTTCAGAGCTTGATCTGAAAGAGATAACCATTGTTCTTACTCACGGCCACGCCGACCATATTTTTGGTGTGGATTTTTTTCGTAGCCGGCTCAAGGCACCGGTGGCAATTTCCAAAGAAGATTCAGCCATGTTGGGTGATCCCTCATTGAATCTTTCGTGCTATCTCGGAGACGCGATTGAAGTTTCTCCGGCCGAAAAATTGTTGCAAGATGGTGAAAAGATCCAGGTAGGAAGCCAGACAGGAGAATTCAGGCTTGTTCCGGGGCACACTCCTGGTGGAATGGTTCTGATTTTTGACCATTTTGTTCTAAGCGGCGACACATTGTTTGCCGGATCAATTGGTCGTTCGGATTTTCCTGGCGGCGATGGCAAGATTCTCGTCGAAACGATCAAAAAGAAAATTTTCAGCCTTGCCGACCGCAAGGTTTTGCCTGGCCATGGCCCCGAGACAACGATAAAAGAAGAAAAGAACAACAATCCATTTTTCGGAACTCTGTTCAATATTTGAAGCATCTGTCCAGATTTGGTTGTCGAAGCCGGCCCCTGTTACGCCCGTTCTCGGTTATCGGTGCACGTTGACAGTTGCATAACCTGATGTTAACATGCAAAGAAAAAAGTCAGGGAAAGGATTGAAACATGGCCGATATCTTCAGAATTCTTGTAATTAACCCGGGATCGACCACGACAAAAGTTGGGCTTTTTGAGAATGAAACACTTATCAAAGAGAAAAAAATTGCGCACACCGCCGAAGAGATTGCCCGCTATTCTTCAATTATTGATCAGGTTGATTTTAGAAGCAGATTGATCGACGAATTTCTGCACGAAAACAACCTGAAAGCAGAGGACTTATCTGCGGCGGTCGGTCGCGGCGGTCTTTTAAAGCCGTTGAAAAGCGGAACCTACCAGGTCAATCAAGCGATGATCGAAGATCTTAAATCATGCAAATACGGTGAGCATGCCAGTAACATGGGAGCGATGCTAGCCTACAGTTTTCACAAGGCAGCCGGCATTCCCGCATTTATCGTTGACCCCGTTGTCGTCGATGAAATGAACGATCTAGCACGCTATTCGGGTATAAAATCCATTAATCGCACCTCTGTCTGGCACGCATTGAATGTTTTTTCAGTTGTCAGGCAAACCTGCCGAAATCTAAATCTGGAACTGGAAAAGGAAAATTTTGTCGTTGCCCACATGGGCGGTGGTGTCTCAGTTTCAGCCATTGAAAAAGGTCGCTGCGTCGATGTCAGCAATGGACTTGAAGAAGGG
>CAZTHA010000038.1:0-19184 GCA_964613435.1 uncultured bacterium | reverse complement strand
TGTCGTGGTAAAAGTTGCTGGAACCATAGATGGCAACCGATTTCAGGCTTTTGGGGAACAGGGCGCCGATGCGGCGATGATTGACTTGCGCAAGATCGAGGAAAACTGGTTTATCAGTCGTGCCAGGTATCTCGACCTGAAAGACCCGTTGCAGGCTATGCAGCAGTTCAAACGCTAGAAGATTCTTTAAATTGATCTGATTTATCGCTTCTGCTATACTTTCTCAAGCGTATAGAGTTGAGAGGCCGAATATGTCACAGGATATGGTCATTGTCACCCCGGAGAATGCTGAAATACGACTGCCCCTGGCGGGAATGTTCAGTCGTGCAGGTGCACTGGGATATGATATCGGGATACAGGCTTTGTGGCTGGTTCTTTTTTACGTCGGCATCATCGGTAGCCTCGATTATTTGCGGTTTCCTTTATTTTATTATTCCTCGCGAACGATCGTTTACGGGATTTTTCTCATCGTTACCCTTGGCTGGACAGTCGGTTATTACGTTTATCACGAAGTTTTCAATCATGGTCGAACTCCTGGTAAGAAGGCTTTCGGCATTCGTGTCGTAATGGCCAACGGCCAGGACATAAGGTTTTTCAACTCATTGTTGCGCAACGTCATGAAACTTGCAGATTTTTTACCCACACTTTTTTGCGCGGCGGTCGTGTCGATGTTATTGACCGAGAATCACCAGCGACTGGGCGATCTTCTTGCTAATACCGTAGTTATCAGAGAAAACCATGATTGATCAGGCGATATCAAATCCGCAGCTTAATGAGTCTGAGTTCGCCATGGCTCTCGATTGTATTGAAAGCCCCGATCCCGAAACCCGGCGCTCCGGCGCGGCCAGACTTGAAAAAATCGGCGGGAACCGCTCTTTTCAGGTTGCCAGCGTTCTGGTAGGAGATGCAGACCCCATTGTTGCTTCGATCGCCAGGCGCATTTGCGCAGCCCAAACTCGCTCTGGCACGCTCTGGCGAAACATGCAGAAGCCGGTTCGGCCTGCCGAAAAGCAGGTTATCAGCAGTGGCTGGCAATTACTCGATGAGATTGTTTTTATCTGCCGCCGCAATCTTTCAGAATTGTCTTATATCAGCTTCATCGCTGCAATTCCGAAGCTTTTGCTTGTTTTTACCCTGTTTGCGGGCCCCTACCTTTTTTCAGATTTTCATGAATACGCAAATTCAAAGGTTTTGATCGCGCTTCTTTTTTTTCATCAGCTTTTTTGGCGGCCGTTGGCATGGCTGGCGATCGGCAAAGCATTCATTGGCGGCTTCCCGGACCGCATGAGCCGGCAGCAGGCACGGGCGATAAGGATACAGCAACTCTACATCCCGATGTTACTGGCCAATCTGCCACTTGCATTGGCTTTTTCGGCAATGTTCGGCTATGGGCTGAATTTGTTCATCAGCTTTTTCAATTCGCTTGAACTATTCTGGCCACTGTTTCTCTGCTGGCTACTGATCTGGGAACCCTTCGTCCTTGCCAACCCAATGGTTTTATTGCGCGGTAGCCTTCGCAGTGCTGTCGATGGCATTTTCCTGCGCTTCAGAAGCAAACATAAATTTTTGAAAAGAAACCTGTTTTTCATTGCCATTCTGACTGTTCTTTATATGATGTTTTATAGCAGTAGCATTGCATTTAGCTCGTTTTTGGGCATGTCATTGCAGACCACCGGCCTTAAAATCCGTCAGGAAATATGGTATCTGGCCTTGTTGATCAGCGCCGACTGTCTGCTCGACCCCTTTGTCATCGGTTATCGAATCATGCTGGCTCGGCTCAACCTGGGAGCTGAAGAATGATTAAAAAATTGTTTCAATTGTTTATTTTTCTCTTTGTCGCGGTCACAGTAAATGCTGTTGAAGTAAATATCGAAAGCTTGTCAGAACAGGTTCGATCGCTTGAAGATATCTTTCAGCGCGGCGAGCAGGCTGACTATGCTTTGACGCCCAAAGCAGAAGAAATTTGCTCTCGACTGTCTGAGATAACCATGGTCAAGGTCGAAAATAAAACCTATTATGTCGACCTGTGGTGGATTAACTCGGTTGCTGGTGCGCTCAAACTTGAAGTTGTGCCGAAAAAGCGCCGACTGATTTTTGCCAATTTCGTCGATACCCTCAATGGCCTGCTTCTTGACCTGAATGCCAGGATTGAAAAAAACGGTGCAACTCGCAAGCAGATGCTCGATGCTCTTGACCGGGCCATGGGGCGAACCAGGACGGTTAAGGTTGCCGAGGGCCAGTCACCGGGAACGGCAATCGAATGGGCCGGTGGTGGTAGTTACGTCATTGAAGGCGGTGGCGAAGGAATAAGCGTGATCAGTGGTTCAGTCGAATCAACCAGTGGCGGTTTTTCCCGTGGCAATCGATTTGTCGGTGCCGGTGCTTCGATTCGCTACCAGGGCTCGGGTTCAGGTTCCAGTTCCGGGTCAAATTCCTCATTCGGAGCCACTTCAGGCCAGTCTGTTGCCAATGCCGTCTCAAGTGCTGCCGGGCGAAACCGCGGCCACATTTCCTCCGCCTCAGGCGGTTCCTCAAGTTCTTCGAGCACCAGCAATCAGTCGGTAAGCCATAGTTCAAAAACATATCAGGACAATAGCGTTTCTAATCCGGTAAATCGGCCGAGTCAGGTAAAACATACCCCGGCGCCTCCTAAACCGCAAAAGCCAAAACCCCAGCCGCCCAAACCACCGAAACCACCAAAAACGCCAAAGGTTCCGACCAAACTCTCAAACTATATTTTTTATATCATCCTCGGTATTTGTATTCTGGCCCTGCTGGTAATGATTTATTTCATGGTGCGAAATGCCCGGAGAAAAATGGCTCGTGAGCAGGAAGAAATTGCCAGTCTCGAGGCCAGTCTTCCACCTGAGCGGATGAAGGTTGAGACAATTTACGACAAAGCACTGCAGGCAGCCGAAAAAGGTGACTTTGCCGAGGGGATTCGCCTCTTGACCATTGGTGCACTTCTTTTGTTGGAACAGCGCCGGGTAATGAATTTTCAGGAAACTCTTACCAACGGCGAATATTTGCGCTCACTTTTGAAAGAACGCCATTTGCATTCGATGTTTCGAGAGCCGATGAGTCTTTTCGACTTGTTGATTTATGGCTTTCGCAAGCCTGCCAAGGATGATTTTGAGCGTTTCAGAAAATTCTACCTCGAACTGGAAAAGGTGCATCAATGAATAGCCGCGATTCAATGAATGTTCTCAAGGGATACGCGATTTTTCTGCTGTGCCTTTTTATTTTTACCATGTGGGGCATTAACCTCTTTTCCCTTTCCCAGGTCGAAGTTGTCAGCATGGAAGAGGATCCGAACAAAATCGAGTTTGTCGAGGTGGGTTCGGTTTCGACCTATAGATTCAAGCCCCGGCCATTTTTGTTTTACTACTTCGAAGAACTTGGTTATGAGGTAAGCATGGTGGCAAAGCCGCCCAAAAATAATGATGAGCCGCTTTTGCTCGTCGATCCTCCGCCTCGCGTTGACCTGGATCTGCTTAAAGAAGTTTTTGCGTGGATTCGTAATGGCGGAACCTTGATTGTTTTTACTCCCGAACGACATCTGATGGATAAAATCAGCGGGGTTGAGCGCTTTAGCAACGAAAGTTCCGGGCCGGAAACAATTTATACCGAGCTTCCTTATCTTTATGACTTTGAAAAGACCAGTCCGATTGATCGCGCGATGAGTCGGGAAGAAGATGCGAGCCACTTGTCGGTGCTGGGAGAACGGGGCAACAGCAGCAATCTTTTTATAACTTTCAAAGGCAAGGGAAGAATCGTGTTGATTTCCCATCCGGATATGACGCACGGCTATGGTTTGAAGAAGGCTGACAATGTTGTGCTTGTCACCAGGCTTATCGAATATGCCAGTTCCAAAAAGGCGATCAATATTCTCGATACCGAGCCGGATTTGTTGATCAAGGCTCGTGCCAAACAACTGATCAAGCGTACCGGGGTCTCACAGGTCAAGAAGAAGGTCGACCATTTTTCTTTCTGGAGTTTGTTGAAAGCCAATCCGATAAGCTGGGTCCTTGCACAGATGCTGATTGCCTTGCTGGTCTATTTTTATTCAAGCGGCCGCCGTTTTGGTCGGGCAAAACCGCTCGAAGACCAGGAATCAGCAACCAGTTCTTATATTGAAAATCTCGGTCGTTTGCTTGAAGCCAATGCCGATACCGCTTTTCTTCTTGATGAAATTTTGCTCGATTTCATGGCTGCAGCCACCAGGCGCTATGGACTCGAAGCGGATGCTGCCTTCAGTGATTTGATTCGTGAAATTGAGACTGCTGATGCTGGTGTGGCCAGAAATTTGAAAAACATTGAAAAAGAGATCTTTCTGATCAAGTCGGGCCAACACCAGTCCGCCAATTCCTTGTTGAGGGTTGTAAGAACTCTTGAAAACGCAAGAAAGGACCTTAAACTCTATGATTGAACCTGCCAGAGTTAAAGAAATTTTTACCGGAATCCGCCGAGAAATCGGCAAAGTTATCATTGGCCAGGACGAAACAATCGATCTGATGCTGGCGGCCCTGCTGGTAAAGGGACATATTCTGCTCGAAGGTGTACCGGGAACAGCCAAGACTCTGACGGTGAAAACTCTTGCAGAGATAATTGGTGCCGGCTTCAGGCGAATTCAGATGACCCCAGATCTCATGCCGTCAGACGTTTTGGGAACAACGATTTTCGACGCCAAAAGCGGTTCTTTTCACACGCACAAGGGGCCGATTTTCAGTGATCTGGTTCTTGTCGACGAAATAAATCGTGCTCCGGCGAAGACACAATCAGCGTTGCTTGAGTGCATGGAAGAGCGCCAGGTCACCATCGAAGGCAATCGTTTCCCACTTTCGCCGATCTTTTCGGTTTTGGCAACCCAGAACCCCCTTGAATACGAGGGCACTTACCCTCTGCCCGAGGCCCAGCTCGACAGATTTCTCTTCAAAATTTTGCTTGATTATCCCTCTGAAGAGGCCGAACGCGGCATTCTCAGCAAGTTTGAAGCCGGATTTCGTTCTGACAGCATAGAAAAAGTTGGCCTCGAACATGTTGCCAGCATTGAAGAAATTCAGGCTGCCCGTGAAATCATCACCACCGTCCAGACCAAGGACCCGGTTCGTGATTATATAACCGAGATTGTTCGTACTACCCGAAATTGGGCAGATATCCAGGTTGGTGGCGGTGTGCGCGCTACTATTGGTCTGTTTCTTTCTTCAAAAGCTGCCGCTTTGCTTGATGGTCGCGATTTTGTCACCCCTGATGATGTAAAGCGCATGGTTATGCCGGTGTTAAGGCACCGTGTCATTCTCAAACCCGAGGCCGAAATTGAGGGAATCAGTTCAGACGATTCTCTAAAGGCCATTTTGAGCCGGGTAAAAGTGCCGAGGTAACCTATTTTGAGTTCACAACAGATGCAGCGACCCTTGTTTGAAGGAACCGTCCTTGCCATCGGGATTCCACTGGCATTCCTTCTGCCAATGGTCGTTGTTCCTATCGCAATTGCCATCGCTGTCGCTACTTATCTGCTCGCCCAAGCTCGTAAGGTCAACCCTTCAATTCCGACCATGGGCGAACTGGTGGCTCAGAAGCGGGTGGTGGTAACTACAAGGGTAATTCTTCTGTTGCTGTTTGGTACTTTGCCTTTGATGATTGCAAAAGAGCATTTATGGGCGGTTGCGGTAATGCTGGTCTATAACCTGGTCATATTTGCCCTGGTCATCGCCGATGTTCTTTTGTCGCCACGTCCGGACAAATTGTTGGTCGAACGCCGGGTTGCCGGTAAACTTGCCATTGCCAGGCCAAACCGGGTTGAACTGATTCTGACCAACCAGGCTCATAGTGCCATCGAACTCGAGCTTATCGATGAGTTTCCTTGTGAGTTCAAAGGCGAGGGCCGGCAAATCGAATTGCGACTCGAAAAACGCACCAGCACGACAATTTCCTACGAAATCGTCCCTCTGCAACGCGGCGCTTTCTTTTTTGAACGAACCGTCGTTCGGTTTCGCGGCTTGCTCGAACTGGTAGTTTTTCAGGAATCCTACGGTGATATTACCCGGGTTGAGGTATATCCCGACATAACCAGCATTTCCCGTTTCGACCTGCTGATGAAGCGAAGTCATCTGCTTGAAATCGGCTTGATTTCAGAGCGACGTCGCGGCAGTGGCACTGATTTTGAGAGTTTGCGCGAATACGTTAAGGGTGATGAATTCAGAAAAATAGACTGGAAGGCTTCTGCGCGACGAAACAAGCTTATTACCCGCGAATTTCAGTCGGAAGTAAACCAGTCGATTGTGGTTATGATCGACTGTAGCCGATCCATGGGTGCCATTGTCGAAGAAATCACTCTGCTCGACCACGCGGTGAATGGTGCTTTGCTTCTGGGGCATCAGGTATTGAAAAAAGGTGACAAGATCGGATTGATAACTTTTTCCGATGCGCCACACCAGATGCTGCCGCCGGGCCGAGGCAAAAACCATTTCTTTTCGTTTGTGCGCAATCTTTATTCCGTTCAATCCAATCGTGTCGAACCGGATTATGTTTCATTGATGAAAGCACTGACAATGACGACTTTGCGTCGATCAATGCTGATGATCGTCACCGATCTGACTTCGGGTGAGGCCGTTGAAAAAATGCTTCAGGCCATTCCCCTGGTTACGCGAAAGCACCTGCCAATAATCGTTTCGGTGCTCGATCCGCGAGTGAAAAAAGCGGCCGATGCCGTGCCGACGACCACGGCTGAGCTTTTTCAAAAGGTTGTTGCACGTAACATGATTGCCAGAGTAACTGAGTTAGCCAAAAAAATCGAGCAAATGGGAGTGGCAACGCTGATCATAACACCAGAACAGTTAAGCTCCAGCCTGCTTTCTCAGTATCTCAAGGCCAAACTGCGCTCGAAACTGTAATCGCGTTGTACCCAGTATTTACGGCAAACAATATAAGCGGGGGCAATCTAATCTGTCGTTTTGCTTGGCAGTGCAAAACTATTTTTCAAGTGCATTTTTGAGAAATCGATCTAGTAGAATGTATTTTTCAGCATCTTCAGCCGCCGGATCAGCTCTTTCCGGGAAATTTTCTCCGCTGGCCTCTGCGGCCGGATCCTTGCTCCATAGTTGG
Organism: uncultured bacterium; assembly: GCA_964613435.1. Lineage (GTDB taxonomy): Bacteria > Muiribacteriota > Ozemobacteria > Ozemobacterales > Ozemobacteraceae > DYKG01. The sequence continues at coordinate 12,080 of CAZTHA010000038.1, read as the reverse complement.
TGCGCCCGCCTGTAAAAAGGATAAATTGCCTGATAGGCGCCGGTTGCCGACTGGTAAAGATTTACCGCCTGATCAAGATGTTTGGCCGTGCCGCGGCCATTCTCGTAAAAATCGGCAAGAGCCAGCTTAGCCCAGATGTTGCCGTTTCGGGCTAGTTCAGTGAAAAGTCGCTGTGCATCCTCGAAGTTCTTTTCCCGGGTAAGTCGAAAACCGGCCTGCAATTTGGCGCTTTCAAGCCCTTCGTTGGCAGCCTGACTATAAAGAAGGTCGGCTTCGGCGCAGGCAAACGGGTCATCGGCCTGAGATTGGGCGATTTCTGCAAGGCGAACCAGGGCATAGGGATTTCCGGCATTTGCACTTTCTTTAAAAGCTTTTTCCGCTTGCTTCGGCTGATAGAATATTGAATAGGACCTTGATTTCACCGCCCCAAGAAAGAATCCGGCAAATTTTCTGTCGTTTGCGGCCATTTCTTCAAGGCGAAAGAGTATCGGCCTGAGTTCGGCCACTTCCTCGAATTTGTTGTAGTTATCGAGAAGACCATACCTTAGTAATGCGTGATATAGCCCAAGATCGGTCTTTATTGCCTGCTCGATTTCATTTCTGCGGATAAGCTTGTGTATTTCATCCCTTTCGCCGACTTCCTGACGGAGAATCGTTTCAATTTCGGCCGGGGAAAGCTTTTTGCAGATTTCCTCATTTAGCTGACTTTTTAAATTTTCCTGGGCTTTATTGAAATGGTCAAGATAAGAGGCGGCAACCCAACGGTAAGCTTCTCTAAACATGGCTTTTTCAAGATAAAACTTCATCAGATAAAGATGGGCGCTGATGCGGTCTTTCTCGGAGCTTTTGCCAAGCCACTCTTTTATGTTCGCGAAAGAGTAATTTTGGCCATCGTGGTTATTAACTTCAAACAGGAGTTCTATGCTGGGAAGATGACCCTTGGCAACTGATTTCTCAAGTAGTTCTACAGCTTCTTTTTTTCTGTCGGTTTTGCTTTTGAAAAGGTATAGGCGCGAGAGCTCGAATGCGCCGTTATCATTGCCCTGGCGATTGCTTTCCGTCAGCAGTTCAATTATTCTTGCCTGATATTCATCGCCTGATCGCTGTTGCAGGAACCGGGCGAGGGTGACCATCGCTTCAGATTCACCTCTGGCTACAGCCTCTTCTAACAGCGGCAGAATAACTTTTTCAATTTTCTCTTTAGAGCTTTCATTTAAGCTCATACTCTTTTCCAGAACTTCAGATAACTTGTAAAAGGCCTGGCTTGCGCCCCTATCCGCTGCACTTTTATAAAGACTGATCCCATGCTGGAAAACCGTTTCGCTCAGTGGATCCATGGTGTAGATGTCGCCAAGATGAATCAAAGCTTCATTGCTACCAGCTTCTCCAGCGATTTTCAATGTCTCCATGACCGTTGTGTCATCTTTAAAGATATTGGGTATAAGGATGTAGGAATTCATAGCAAGGCGATAAAGGCCATCTGCGTCTTTCTCGCGGATCAGTTTGCGTTTTTGCCGAAGAAATTCAAGGCTGATGTATTTTTTCAGGATCTCGATCGCATCATATTGCTTGAATTGGGTCGACTTTATTGCAAAGTGGATTTGTTCCGGATTCAACGCAAGGATGCTGTCGTTTTGATAGACAGCGAAATCAGCTTTATTGGCGCTTTGGTTTTTTCGATCTTCTTCTATTGCCAGTTTTTGCGCAACGATAAATTTGACCAGCTTTTTCAAATTGTCAGGGCTGGCTTCGATTATCCTGGCATGGTCAAGCAGACTGTCCTGACTGTAAATCCAATAAATTGCTTCGGTGATGTTTCTCTGATTATCGAGATTTCCGGTCAGAAATGCTATGGCCAACCGGGTTGCGGTTTTTCCTCTGAAAAAAAGCTGTGCCAGGCCTAGCACATAATCAAATGCTTTGCTTTTTTGGCCGGTTTTCAGGTAATGCTCCTTCAGGTCCTCCCAGGCGCGAACGTCTCCGGCCTCTGCTGCCTTTCGCCTGATTTCGAGCCATTCGCTTTTGTCTTCGCCTGTATTTGCGGAATTCGTCGCTAACTCTCTGGCAAGAAAATCAAGAGCTTGTGGGTAGCCTTTTTCGGCAAGCTTTTTCATCAATTCTACGCCTTTATTCCAGTCCTTTTTTACGCCCCTGCCTTTGGTGTAGCTTATGGCAACAAAAAAAGCTGCGTCCTGGTTTCCCTGTTTCGCTATTTTTTCGAAATTTGTGAAAGCAGACTGGTAATCGCCTGCCTTGTATTGTTCATCAAGAACCATTCTAAATGCAATGGCCTGATCTTCCCTGGACAGGTTGTCGCCAACCTTTACGCCTTTTTGCTCAAGGCAGCCGGTTTGCAGCAACATAATGGTCAGAAATGCGACAAGCAATGATTTCATGAGAATACCCCAGGGATAGATTGAACTGTTTTATTTGGTCAGGATTTTTTTAAGATCTTCGGGATTATACAACGAACCAAGAACCAGCCAGGTAACGGTCGCAATGATTGACAATGCCGAAAAAATGAATTTGGAAGTTTCTGAAATATAAGCTGGGGTAATGTAGGTTTCGATCAAGCCGGCAACGACAAGCATTGGCACTACGCCCAGCATAAGTCTTATTGCTTTGCTTCCTTCAATAACGATACTGTCTTTGCGACTGTGTTTGCCGGGAACGAGAATGGAATGGCCGATCATCAGGCCAGCTCCCCCTGAAATGAAAACGCAAAGAAGTTCTATACCGCCATGGGGCAAGATCAACGACCAGAAGAATGCTGCCAGGCCCCCTGAAGTATAGAGTGAGGCGAGGCCGCCAAGTAAAAGACCATTTAAAATTAATATATAAATTGTGCCGACACCGATAAATATGCCGGTTGCAAAAGCCTGGGCACTAACCTTGATGTTGTTGGTCATAATGAAACTGGCATCGCCGAATTTCGAACCGTAGGCATCAGGATGAGGGGCATCAGGATTTATTCGTTTTATGCTGTCACGATAGTATTCTTGCTGAATTGGCGGAATGACAAGATCGATGAGTTTCGATTTTTCATTGATGCAAAGATAGCCGATGAAGGAAGAAAAAATGAAAATAAGCATGGCCGCAAAAATATAGGGTAACTTTTCACGAACTATTTTGGGAAAGCCAAAGATGAAAAAAGCAAGCATGTCGAGAATGCCGCTGGATTTCGGCTGGTAAATAGCTCCATAGGCTCTTAGTGCCAGCTTGTTAACCCGCTGACGATCGGGAGAATCCTCAGTGAACTGGTTGAGCTTGTTTAGGTCTGATACCAGTTCGATGTAAAGCTGCCCAAGACGAAGGACGTCCTCGGATCTTCTTTCGCCAAAGGTCCGATCGAGGCGGTTAAGAATAATTTCTGTCTCGTTCCACCTGGCATCATGTTTGGATAATTGGTCGGCAAATTTATCAGTCATCGGGTCCCTCGACTGTTCCGTGTTCTGCGCATTCAATTCTTCCTGTCCCGTTCAGATCTCTGCCGCTGTAAAAGCAACCGCTTTCTGGTCTGTTGACTGGCGCTTTGAGATAATGGCCGCGAATCAGAAAGCCATCTTCACGGGTTACATCAGCATCGTTGATTGAATCGATCATTTCGGTATGATCCATGTTATACATTTCCAGTGCACCGAGAATAACGCGCATGTTTGCATAACAGGCTTTTTCTCTGGCTTGGGGTTGGTATCTGCTTCTACCCATGTTTGGAATAAGCAGACCGATGAACATTAGCAGGAAGAAAACGCCAAACAGGCCAAGACCAATCCGGGTAAATGAAATTCCTTTGGGTTTTGCGGCATCGGTTTTAAGAAGCAGAACCTTTTCAGTGTCATCCTGATCCTCAAAAAGCCTTGCGCCACATTTTCGGCAAAATAGAAACTCGCCTTCATTGGCAAAGCCGCAGTTGTGACAGATATTTTCTTCAGGGTTCATTTCACGCCCTCTCAACAACTGATTATAGATCAACGTTGTCGCAGGGTCAATCTTTGTCTTTGCTGGGAAACGCCAGAAAAAAAGGAGATTGATGAAAATTGCTGAAAAATAATGCACGGTTGTATAAAAAATCAGCAAATCTTTTGTTTGAGCATCTGTCGCTGATGTCTACAATGCACTGTGCACAGCGTTTTTTGTCTGTTTTTAAACTTTGGCACACAAATTGCTTCGTTCGCGGTGCAAAGTTTTTTGAAAGAGGATAGACAGACAATGATTTCCTGGAAGCTTTTATTGGGCGGCAAAACATTATCGGATCAGGCGTATGCCATAGTTACCAGACTGGTCGATCAGGCCTGTGATTGTCTTGACAGCACAGACCCGGCCAAACAGCAGGATGACAATTTCAGCGAAACCTGAAGAGATTAGACCTGGTTTCAGGCCAGGACTAAAACTTTTTCATCGATATTAAAGATTCGTCAGCGAGAATCTCGTCTTTGAGAGGACAATCGTGCAAATGATCACAGCTTTTGCAATATTTGTTTTTCGTCGGAGTGAACTCTTTTTCATGGATCATCGCATAAGCCGTTTTATCTACGGTTTCAATTACTTTGGCAATACTGTCGCGATTTCGCGTAGTTTCAATTTTGCAGTCATGGTCAAGCATCAGTAATGATAGTTTGCTGATTTTAAGTCCAAGTGTGTCTTCGCAGGCCCAATAATAAATGCTCAGCTGCTTGTCGTTATCGACGGCTTCCTGGGTGCGCATCGATGGCTCGGTCTTGTAATCGAGGATTTCAAAAGTACCGTCTTCAAGTTTGTCGATTCTGTCGATAAATCCGGTCATAACCGCATACTTGCCGCAGGGAATCTCGAAGTAGTCTTCGATGGAGTAGGCGGGTTTGAAATCACAATCCTTGATAAACCGGTTATAATACATGGTTATCTGACGAATGCCATCCTGGCGGTATTGTTCTTCGATTGCGTCTGAATCGAAGCCCTCCCGGTGCGTCAGGCGAACTTCATCGTAAATTCGCAAAACTTCTTCGAGGCTGGGTTTGGGAATTGGGTTGATCGGATCATAAACCCTTTCAAAGGTCTCGTGTATGGTTGTGCCGAAGCTGAAAAATGGCTGGGGTTTTGGCGGCACCTTATCTATGTAGAGTTTGCGATATGAGCGCGGACAATTGAGATATAGGCTCATTTTTGAGTAGCTCAGACGAATTCGCTGCCTGAATTCTTCCTGGGTTTCACCGACCATTTCATGGGGCTTAACTTTCCATTCGGGGCACGGACCATAAAATTCGCACCAGGCGCACAAAGAACCCTTATTGGCCTCAAATTCATTTTTGTTGATCTGCTCGACAAGCTGTGAAATCCTTATCTTGTGGGCTTTGATGTCATCATCGCCCGGATTTAGGCTGTAGCGCTGATTGTTCGCCAGATAATGATAGGAAGCTTTGGCGATGCGCCCTGGCCATTTCTGATTGGCGGCGAGAAACATGTTCAGCAGGCTGGTGTCTTCGTTGAGAACCCTTTCATCGGGAACTTTCTTGCCGGTTTTGTAGTCGATTACTTCAAGCTTGCCGTCTGGTAGTTCATCGATGCGGTCGAACTGTATCACCGTATCGATGCCGTTCCACTGCCAGCGCGCCGAGACTTCAAACATAACCGGTTTTTCGTCGCCGCTAAGCGAATTGAAATATTCTTCAAGAAAGATGTTGGCCCTGACCTTGAAGCGTTCTTCTTCTTCGCTGTCGGCATAGCCGTCTCTGATCCAGTATTTGTTCAGGATCTGCCGGAAAGGGTTCTTCTTGAATTGCTTGCTATTATAGTTTTCATGGAAATCACGCAGCGCAAAATGTATCGAGCGATCAAAGCTTAAATTTGGTGTTGGCCTGGTTTCCTTCGGAACACGATCGATGTATTTCATTCGGTATTTCAAAGGACAGGACTGGAAACAATTGATTTTTGAAGGAGAAAGGAGCATGGTTCTGGCATCTTCGCATATTTCAAGATAGTCACAGTATGCACAAAGCGGGTTTCTTTGCCCTTCAAATTCGCCGGTTGCATTTTCAGCGAGAAATTCATCAAAGCTGAGTTTGAGTTTTTCGATGTCCTGCGGAGTGGGGTTAAACGGGATGATGTCACCGGTTAACAGATAGAGGTATGATAAGCGTTCAAGGCGACCGGGATAAACCCGATCAGCGATAAACCAATTGTAGACGCCACTTAGATCAAGCCGGGCTTCATGCGGGGAAAGTGATTTCTTGGCAGTCTTGTAGATGATAACGTGCAGTTGACCGTTTGGCAGAACGTCTACCCGGTCAAATCGCCCGTTGAGAACAAGGTCATGGTAAGGAACTCTTACCGACTCTGCCAGGGCATGTATTTTGGGTGGTCCGGACTTAAAAGCCTGCTGGTAGTTTACAAACGCCTGATATGCTTTTTCAAGAACGTCTTTTTTAATTTCCGGGCTGAGCTGGTTGTCTTTGCCCAATAATTCAGAAGCTTTCTCGAGCAGGTCGGCCGGGCCTTCAATTTTGCCGGTTGCCGCGCTTGTCTGAAGAACGCTTTGCAGTGTCTGATAAAGCACAAGTGCCGGCTTTTCGCCTTCGGGGGCAGGTACTTTATCAATGTAGCGAAATTTGTAGCGTTTTGGGCAATCACGCAATGTCTGCAACTTCGACATCGAAAGAGCAATTCTTTTCGAAGTGCAAATTCCGGCGGCAGCACAGGTCGTGCAGGCTGGTCCGCCAAGTGGTTCGAAATTGCGTGCTTTGATTTGTTCGCCGACTGAATTGAGCAATTGATTGCCTTTGCGTAAGATCATTTCGTCGACATCTATTTCGACCATTTCGCCATAGCGCAGGAAAATGCAGCTGAATTTTTTCACCCGACCGGGAAACTTGTTTGCAGCGGCGGCGCAAATAACGGCAGTAATTGGGTCATTGCGAAGCTCGGTCTCTGAAGTGATCCTCCTTCCGGTTTTGTAGTCGATCAAGTTCAAGTTGCCCTGATTGTCTTCATCAATTCTGTCGATAGTCGTCTGATAACAGAATTTGTCGCTGGAATACTCGATAAATTCATTGACCAGTAGGGTTTTAGATTTGGGAAAAAGTTTGTTGAGATATTCCTGCAGCGCGTTTCGCCCCAGGTTCTTCATTTCATCGGCTAGTTCTTCGGGCAGGTCTTTGGGAATCGCCTTGAAAAAATGCGAAAAAACGAAAGATTCGGCAGTAAGATTCGGAGAAGGATGGAAATCCCGGTGTAACGAGGCAAGAGCATCATGCAGCGGGCGGTCCAGGGCCAGATCCAGAGAGGGAGCTTCGTCAAAGTTTCTTGATATTCGGCGAATATAATAGGCCTCGTATTTGTGCGGACAATCGAGAAAAGTTCTGATTTTGGAGGTGTTCAGGGTTGGTATCTGCCCGATTGGGCACATTTCCTGATAATCGCAGTAGGCACAGGCGGCAGAGCGAATTGGCTCGAATTTCCCCTGATAAATGCTCTCGCATAAATCAAGATAGCGTTTTTTGGCCATCGCCATTTCGGCAGGATTTCGCAAAACCGAGAGAACTTCATTTTCCTTGAGGTAGATGAAGGAAATTTTCTTGACTTTTCCCGGCCAGATTGCGTCGGCAGCGTGAAACAAAAGTTGCACGGTCAGGGTTTGTTCAAGTTCAAAAATTCCGCCGGCAGGCAATTTTCCACTTTTGTAATCAATCAGTTCAAGGGAACCGTCGGGAAGACGGTCGACCCGGTCAATTTTTCCCGAATACTCACTGCCGAACATATCGACTTTGAAGAAATAGTCGGTTTCGAGATGTCGCGACGGAATCTGGCAGAATTTCTGAAAATAGTTTTTCATGGCGGCCGTGGCCTGATTCTTGAAAATCAGTTCTTCTTCCGCGTCCTGATATCCCTTTTTATCCCAGTTTTTTATCAGGAACTCAGCCAGTTTGTCGATCCTGAAGGGTTCATCCGGGTTTTTGTCACGGTAAAAATCACGCAGGGTTGCGTGAAGAGACTGGTCGAAGCTCAGGTTTGCTCCGGCTGGCGCGCTTTTCTTGACCTTGCGAATATGGGTATAGTGGAACTTTTTGGGGCAGGTTTGATAAAGATCAATTTTGCTGCCACTAAGGGGAATTTTAATTTTGGCTGGTGGTTTTTCAAATTTCTGTGGACGGTTGGCTGGCGCGGGTGGCGTTGATGAAGTGTTTCGTTTGGCGGTCTGATCATTTTGCTGTTTTTTCAGATGATCTTTGGTCGAGCGAAAAAGTCGAGAAAAAAGGTCGGGCTTATCAGCCATTCCAGGCTCCTTGAAAAAACTTTTTTTTCATTATAGCCCAATTGATTGTTTTTCTCAAAACCCAATTTGTTGCACAATTTTATTGATCAGTAATCATTGTCATTCAAGATTTTTTTACATTGAGCAAAGGATTTTATTGTTTGAAGGTTGAATCTGTATTAGAATTTTAGTTGAATCAACGCAGAATAAGTCGTTATTAATTAAAAAAAGATTGATCTTAACAGGGGAAAAGTGATGAAGTCTCTTCTTTCGGGGACAATCCGCAGGGCTATGGCTCTGCTGATAATTCTTGCCGTTTTACCTGCTGCCCTGATCATTTTCAACAATGGCATGGAACAGAGGAAGCTGGCTGTAGAGAAAGCCCAGAGAGAACTGCAGAATCTTACCCGTCTGCTGGCGCACAGCCAGAAAGAATTGATCAAAACCACCCGCATTCTTTTTGCAACCCTAGGTGTTGGCAAGAGATATCAGAAGCCTTAATCCTGAAGAAAGCAAGCTTTTGCTGACAGCTCTGGTCGAAAAAGAGATGCTTTACCAGAATTTTGCACTCACTGACGTTCGTGGCAATATTTTGGCTTCGGGCAAGCCGATGAACAACAATTTTCTTGGTGACCGGGAACATGTAAAAGAGGCAATTACCAGAAAAGCATTCACGGTCGGCGAATTTATCTTTACCCGTTCAAAAGATTCTTTTCCTGCTTTGCCTTTCAGTTGCCCGGTTTATGACCAGGGTGAAATGGTGGGGGTGCTTACATGTGCCGCTGATCTGCATCATTTCAAGCGAATTTTTGATGCGATGAATCTCCCTTCCAATGCCGAGGTTTTTATAACCGACCAGAACTGTTCACTAATTTATAGTTACCCGGAAAAGAATGACGGCCACAAACTTGGCGAGAGTCTCTATGCTCCCCTGGTAAATGAGCTGCAAACTTCTGAAGCTCCGAGGTCCTTCATTCTCAAAGGCAGAGAAGGCGAGTCGAGGATCTTTGCGGTTAACAGGGTTTTTGAAGATGAAACAGGCCGGGTTTCAAATTACATTGTAGCCAGCATTTCAGAGGCACAGGTTTTGGAAAACGCTAACAATGCCCTGTTTTATAGCTTTCTCATTATGTTCTGCATTCTGTTCTTGTCTTTGTTCATTGCCTGGATTTATGGCAAAAATACCATTCAGAATCCTATTTCGCGGCTGGTTGAATTAACCAGGGAGTTTGCCGAAGGAAATCTTCAGGCACGGGCCGGCGACCAAGCAATTCCCCAGGAACTTTCACTCCTGACCACTTCATTTCACGGAATGGCTGAAAAGCTTTCAGCAAGCCAGATTGCTCTGGCCCAGGAAACGGAGCGTCTGAAAGTTACCCTGAAGAGTATTGGCGATGGGGTAATAACTACCGATACCGAAGGAACCGTAGTTTTAATAAATGCCGCTGCCGAGAATATTCTCGAGCTTTCAGCCGACGAGGTGGTCGGAAAGAAACTTGCCGAATCTTATGTTCTCGTTGATGAAAAGAGCCTTGATCCAAGGCCTGACCCGGTTAACGAAATTATCAATACTGGGCAGCGCTCATTGGCGGGTAATCATTCTCTATTGATAACTGTTAACGGTGATCAAAAGAATATTTTTGAGAACGGGGCACCGATTCGCGATCAGAATGGGGTAATTCTCGGCACGGTAATTGTTTTTCGAGACATTACCCAGGAATCTCGATTGAAACAGGAGTTGAACAGAATTGGCAAACTGGAAACGGTCGGTGTTCTGGCAGGTGGAATAGCCCATGATTTCAATAATATTCTCGCCGCCATTCTTGGCAATATTGAGCTTGCAGTTCTCGACAAGAATATTTCGGAAAAGAGCCGGAGTTTTCTTGATGGGTCCATCAATGCATGTCTGCGCGCCAGAGGCCTCACACAGCAGTTGCTGACCTTCGCTCGTGGCGGAAACCCGGTTCTCGAAGTTTTTTCTCTCGAAAAGATCATTCGCGAAACAGCCGAATTCGTCATTCATGGCTCAAAAACCACCTGCAGGTTCGATATTCCCCATGAACTCTGGCTGGTCGAGATCGATCCAGGGCAGATAAGTCAGGTGTTTCAGAATCTGATCATCAATGGAATGCAGGCCATGCCGGAAGGTGGGGAGATATCCATATCATGCAGAAATATCGACGAATTGGATGGGGACATACCCGGATTGGCCAAAGACGCCAGGTATGTTCAGGTTTCCTTTGCCGACAGCGGTCCTGGTATTCCTGCAGAAAATCTCGAAAAAGTTTTTGATCCGTTCTTTTCTACGAAAGAGAAGGGGCATGGTTTGGGATTGGCAATTTGTCATTCAATAATCAGCAAGCATGGCGGGCATATTTCCATAACCGAGAATTCGCCAAAAAAAGGAGTTGAATTCCGAATTCTGCTTCCGGCAATGGAGAGCCAGCAAAATGACGGCAAGGATTTTTCCACGGACAGGCAAGATTCCACGGAAGAAAAGCTAGAGGCAATCGCAACCGCCCAAAAGCTTAAAATTCTAATCATGGATGACGAGGAAATGGTTCGGGATGCGGCAAAAAGTATTCTCGAAGCTTCGGGGCACGAAGTTCTGGTTGCCAAAGAGGGTAGCGAGGCAATTGGCATTTATCAGGATAAATTAATGGGTAATGACGCATTCGATCTTTTGATAATGGATCTGACCGTCCCCGGGGGCCTTGGTGGCAAAGAAGCGATCCGAGAAATTCTCAGTATTGATCCGGACGCAAAAGCTGTCGTTGCAAGCGGATATTCAGCAGATCCGATCATGGCAAATTTTCGCCAACATGGTTTTGTTGCCGCCCTGGCAAAGCCCTTTGGCATGAAAAAACTCAATGATTTAATCAATTCTCTTTCTTTTACGGTTAAAGATTGACGAAATTAATTTCGCATGTTAATCTTGCCTTCAAAGCATTATCTTCGGCTCTGAATCAGAAATCTGATGTTGTTTCCGATCGATGCTGCAGGTAATAAAAAGAACCGTAGGAACCAAAGAAAGGAATTGTCGAAATGACCGTCCAAGAGCCTAAAATTTACTACACAAAGACCGACGAAGCTCCGGCACTGGCTACCGTTTCTCTTTTGCCCGTAATCGAGGCTTTTGCCTCTCCGGCGGGTATCAAAATTGAATTACGCGACATCTCCCTGGCAGGAAGAATTCTTGCCTGTTTCCCTGAGTATCTTTCTGAAGAGCAGCAGCGTTCGGATGATCTGGCTTTTCTTGGGGCAATGGCCCTGAAACCAGAGGCAAACATCATAAAATTGCCCAACATCAGTGCTTCGATACCGCAGCTTACTGCGACAATCAAAGAATTGCAGGATCAGGGTTTCAAGGTTCCCGATTATCCGGTTGAGCCGCAAAATGAGAAGGAAAGGGAAATTAATTCCCGTTATGCGCGAGTTCTTGGTAGTGCAGTCAATCCGGTTCTGCGTGAAGGAAATTCAGACCGACGCGTTGCTGCACCGGTAAAAGAATATGCCAGAAAACACCCACATTCTATGGGTGTTTGGAGCAAAGAATCCAAATGTCATGTATCTCACATGCCTGACCAGGACTTTTTTGGCAGTGAAAAATCGGTTATTGTTGAAAAAGCCGGCCCGGTAAAAATAGTGTTCGTTGATAAATCTGGTGCCGAAAAGGTTCTTAAAGAAAAAGTCTCTCTTGAAGCAGAAGAAGTAATCGATGCGTCTTGTCTGAATGTTAAAGCTCTTCGCGCATTTATCGCCGAGCAGATAGAAGACGCACGCAAGCAGGGAGTTCTTTTTTCAGTTCATCTTAAAGCGACGATGATGAAAATCTCTGATCCGGTAATTTTTG
>CAZTHA010000037.1:0-19559 GCA_964613435.1 uncultured bacterium | reverse complement strand
CCAGGACATCTACAAAGCTTCCAATCCGGCAGGTATCTTCACCGCTCCGCCAACCATCGTTGAAACTCTTCGCCTTAGCGGTATCGATGCAACTCAGCGCCATAACTGCAGCATTGACGACATTGTTAAAAAAATCGACTCGGGCAAGCCGGCAATGGTTTTAATGAATTCCGGTAGCGGCACACCCCATTGGGTTGTTGTTTATGGCTATAACACCGATAGTAGCGGCAAAATCAAATCGCTGACCTTGCGCGATTCATATTGGGGCAGTAAAGGCCCTTACGATATGGATGTCGAAAGGTTTAAAGAACTTTGGAACGCTCCGCTCGGCGATAAATTCCCGGGAAATCTCGCCGGTTACAAGAATCTCATGATCGATATCGGCGAAGCCGGTGAAAAACAAAAATCTCCCCATCTTGCCAATTTCAATTTTTGGACCGCAACTGAAGATAACATTTCTTCGGGCATCAACGATGTGGTGACTGGCTTTAAAAACCTTTCTCCGACTCAATTTGCTGGTGGCGTCGCCAAAACCGTTCTTGGCATTCCTGGTGCGGTTCTGGGAGTTTCCGGTAATGGCTTCTCTGCTCTGGGTAACAAGCTGACCAGCTGGGGCAAGGATAAATTCGCTCAGGCCGGATTCGGCAATAAGTTGCTTGGCGGCGCTTCGGTGGTTGCCGGCGGCGTCTCAAAAGCTGTGGGCTGGGTTGGAAAATTTGCCGGAAATGCTGTTTCAAGTGCCGCTTCGATGTCTGGCAATTTCTTCAAGAAATTGGGTTATGTTTTCAGATAAAACTTGCTGATTAAAGCAAAAGAAAAACCGCCCGGGCTTCTTTATTTGGCCCGGGCGATTTTTTTTGTTTAGTCTCCGCTTTTGGGCAGGCCTTTGATTGCCAGTATTCCGGTTACCATCAGAAGAATCGAGCCGCCTAACAATTTGCCGAACGGTATTCTAACCATTTTTTTTGCTGCGGCGAGAAAAGCGAAGACGCCCATTCCGACAGTTGTAAAAGCAAAAAACCAGGTCATGATTAAGCAGGGCCTCCCTTTACTTTATTTCTTCAAGCAGTTTTTGGGCCTTTGGCCAGGTTGGAATCAATTCAACAGCCTTTTTAAGTAACGCAATACCTTCTGGTTTCTTGTTGGCCTTTAACTTGTTCATGGCCAGATTGAAACAGGCAAAAGCCTTGATATAGCCTGACTTCATATTTTCTGTAAGCTCCTGCAGTCTTTTGTGCTTTGAGTTTTCGAGGGCAGAAAAGGTTGCGTGGTTCAATTCCAGAAGATTAACCGCAACCGAGTTGGGAATTTCAAAAATCTCCCCATGGGCCGGCTCAGCCCTTAAACCTGCTTTTTGCCCTTTGAGCTTGTTGATAATCAAAGAACAGGCCGCAGCAGCCGAGCGAAACTGATTAGCCGAAGCCGACTTTTTCAGGGCTTTGAATGTTTCGGCAACGATTCCTGTTCCGAAGCGTTCTTCAGGCAGCCAAACATAAAAAGAATTTCCATCGACAGCAAAGGGTCTTAACGCGATCTCTCTGGTTACGCCAACAACGATATCTTCAGCAACGAAAACCGGAATCGACTGGCCCAGCAGGATCGCCTTTTCCAACTTTTCAATTTCGCTGGCCAGAATAGCTTTGCTGAGAGGTTTATTTGCATGAATTTGAATGGCTTCAAGTAAACCTTTACTGTCCGGCCGCGCCCGCAGATCAAAATTCAGCCAGCCGTGGCACTCGGGCTTAACATTTAGTCTGAACATGAATACGGCTTTATCGCCCTTTTTGATAATTTTATGGGTTCTGGCCGGTTCGGGCGGCATCGTTGAAAAGTCGTGCTGCAAGCTGCAGCTGACCTCATGAAGATCGACCAGAGGAGCAGAGATCGCAGCTTTGACGACAAGCAGACCTTGTTCTGGCGACCAGTCGGCGATACCGAATTCTGTTTTGTGCCATTCGGGAAGTCGCATTTCCGGGCTGACGGCAAAAGAATGGCTGGCGCAAAACATTAGAATCATGACGATTATCAGGCATTTCAGCTGCATTTTCTAATCCTCCTGAGGACTTGGTTAATACGCAATTTATCATCAAACCGCTTTTTTAGGCAAAACATTTGTCTTTGCCCGGCCTCTGCCCATAACCAACAGCAAAGCCATGAAAATTGCCATGATCCCGAGAATTCCGACCCGACCGGGCTTTTCGCCAAAAAGAAAAAATGAAAGTATCGCTCCCGATACGGGCTGAAGATAAATCAAAAAGCTGGCGGTTGAGACCGGAATAAGCTTCAGGGCGCTGTTCCAGAGAGAGTAGGTGACGACTGAATTCATAATTGCCAGGTATAGCAGAACCAAAAGCGAGCTTTTGCCCCAGTTGCCGATTCCAAGAATACATACTTCAATCACGGCAGGAAAAAAAAGCATTGCTGAGCCGATTGCGAAGGTGTCGCGGCAAATCGACTGCCATGAATATCTTTCACTCAGCTTTTTACCGGTAATGCCATACATGGCCCATGAAAACTGGGGTATCAGGGTTAAGAGACAGCCGATGGCGATTTTCCAGGGCTCGATTTGTATGCTGCCCCCGTCAAGGTCGCTGCTGAGCATGGCCAGTCCGGCCAATGCCAGACCAATCGAAATGAAATGGCGCAGCAGCATCGGTTCCTGCAGATAAATTGCCGCCAAAATGACAGTGAACAATGGCGGGGTTCCCGAAAGAATTGAAGCTGCTATACCTGGCGCCCAAATCAAACCGAAATTCATGCCCAGAATCAGCATGAATACTCCCCAGAAAGCCAGCCGATAAAACACCGGCCTGTCTTCTTTGGCGACACCGCTCATCGGCCAGCTCCCGGTGATTGCCATAAAAAAAACTGCCGCCAGGCTGAAGCGCATAAAACCAAGGGAAATTGGCGGAATATCTGCTAAAATGAGTTTGGTCAGAGGGTAGGCCGCGCCCCAGATGCATGCGGCAAATGCTACTCGGAGCGAACCTTTGATCTGGTCAGAAAACATTATTGGTTGTCTCTCGGGTTTTTAATGATTAAATCGCACATTTAATCTGGACTCTGAACTTTTGTATCTTGAACTTGCGGCTTAAGCAGTTTTCTGACCTGGTTCTAACAATCGGTGCGGATTCATTATAACAGCAAAGGATTAATGCGCAAGGTTTCTCTTTATTTTAACAGAGCCGGCTAAGCCATTTTTATTTTGCCTTAAACAATTTTTCCCTATCTTCTACTGGACGTACACAGTTTCAATTCTTATAATTAACTTATAATTGACAATTCACAGGGAGAAAGTCGCTGATGCAGACTAATAGAGGCAGCAGAGCCAGTTGGTTTTTTATATTCCTGATGATTCTTGCTTCAGTCGTTCCGGCTGTCGCCGGTGAACTGAATCTTGTATATGAACAGGTCGTAAAAGATTCTTATGGTAACGAGATCGGTTATCGTACAACCCGACTGACCTCTCCCAGCCAACTCCCTTATGGTTCGCCCTGGCGTGATTACCTCAATCAAAAACTTCCTGACGGAAAAACCATTTTTGAATATGCCCGTGATATTGCGCCTTATCTTTCAAAGCCTTTCAATTTAACGCTTAGTGATCGAAACAGCGTTTCATTCTCATCAAAGAGCTATAATGGTTACAACATCAACATCTACGAATATGTGACCCGCTTTACCAACAATGAAAGCAAGACTTTCCTTTTTCTCCACGAATTTGGCCATGTCGCCATGCTCAATTCATATCCATCGAGCTATGATTTCGTCGGTCTCGATTATGGCTCAGACAATCGCCACTACATCGATGAAATTCTTCCCAATGCCAACACTGCCTGGGTTGAAGGCTGGGCCAACGCTTTCGCCGCAAACCGCAACAATGGTAAGGTTTTCTCTCTCGACCTGGACAGCAGTTCCATTGTTTCTTTTCTGCAGAACAACACTTTTGAAGAAATGAGCCGTAACGAGCTTTACGTTGCTAAAATCGTTTATGATTCTTTCGATAAGATTTCCTCTGGAAAAACCAAAGCGTTTGATGTCATTGCCAAAACTGGCCCGCACTATTCTTTGAGAGAATTTTGCCGCGGGTTTACCGCCCTCTATCCTGATGATAAAGTCGGTTTGGCCAAAATCCTCGTAGATAATAGCGCAGGAAAAGCAACCCTCAATGATATTCTCAACTATGTCAACGGCGGTTCGCGAACTGTTTCCCGCGATTTATACAACTATCTTGCATCAGCCGGGCTGGTCAAATCTACCGCGACACAGACGACTCAAACGAACCAGTCTTCCAATACCAGTAGCTCGTCTTCTGGTTCTTTCTGGGGTCGGATATTCAACTGGTTTGCCGGATTGTTCGGGCGCAAAACCCAAACTCCGGTTGCTGCCGCTCCGGCCGCTTCAGTGGAAGTGCAACCGGTTGATTTGCCGACAAGCCCGGTGAATAACGCACCCGGTGGGGCAGCCACTGCACCGGAACTTCCGACCACCGGGGTTGATAATTCCCTCGCCGGCATCGATGACCTTGCCCAGGCCCAGGAGATTTATTACCAGGCTTTTGCGGATTACAACCGGTTGATGGCCCAGAAAGGCGCAAACGATCAGGAAGTTAAGGCGGCTCTGCAAAAAATGATGCAGGCAAAAGCCAAGGTTAAAGAGCTCAGGCAGCGCATCAATCACTAAGAATATCGACTGATAAAAAACTCCCGTTCCTAACTTTGAACGGGAGTTTTTTTATGACTGATGAAAACAGGGCTTATAAAACGAAGAGCTGCTTCATATCACAGCTCTTCGTAAAAATTGCTTTTGCGGGAAGCTTCAGCCTGCTGCTTCTGCCTCTGCGACATCGGTCTGGTCTTCTTCTTTCGCGCCACCGGCCGATCTTTTTCTCAATGTTGGAAATAGAATCACGTCGCGAATGGAAGAAGAATTGGTCAAAAGCATGACGACACGATCTATGCCTATGCCAAGTCCACCTGCGGGAGGCATACCGTAGCGAAGGGCGTTGATATAGTCGCTATCCATCTGGTGCGCCTCATCGTCACCGGCATCACGTTGTTTAATCTGGTCTTCGAAACGTGAGCGCTGATCTTCCGGATCATTCAGTTCCGAAAAAGCATTGCCGATTTCCCGGCCGTAAATGAACAATTCGAAGCGGTCGACTTTGGTAGGATCTTCTGCATTGGCTTTGGCCAGGGGAGAGGTTTCCCGGGGATAACCAATTACAAAGGTCGGATCAATTAAAGTTTCCTCGATTTTCTCTTCGAAAATTTTGACAATTATCTTGGCAGCACTTTCGTTGGCTTCAACATGTATGCCAAGCTTTTTCGCCTGCTCTGCCGCTAATTCACGGCTGCAATGGTAATTTAGATCATTACAGCCGGTTAATTCTCTGACCAGGTCAAGCATTTCAACGCGACGCCAGGGTCCCTTGAAATTCAGGACTTTGTCTTCATAAGGTATCTGAAGGTCAGGGTAGATTCTTGAAGCCGCATGACAGATAACATCTTCAGCCAGCTGCATGACGGTATCCATATCACCATAGGCCTGGTAAACTTCCATCATTGTGAATTCAGGGTTGTGTTTGATGGAAATGCCTTCGTTTCTGAAATTGCGGTTGATTTCAAATACTTTTTCAAAACCACCGACAAGAAGGCGCTTGAGGTAAAGCTCGGGGGCGATGCGCAAGTATAGTTCCATGTCCAGAGCATTGTGGTGGGTTATAAATGGACGTGCCGCGGCTCCGCCTGCTACTGGGTGCATCATCGGAGTTTCAACTTCAAGAAAGCCTTTTTCGGTCATGAATTCTCGAATGTATTGAATGATCTGGCTGCGTTTTATGAAAGTCTCACGCACCTCAGGGTTCGCTATCATGTCAACATAGCGCTGTCGGTAGCGCAGCTCAACGTCAGTCAGGCCATGCCATTTTTCCGGCGGCGGATTGATTGATTTGGAAAGAATCGTCAGCTTTTCAACGCGTACTGATACCTCGCCGGTTTTTGTTCTGAAAGACGGACCCTCAGCGCCGATTATGTCGCCGGCATAAAGACGCTTTACGATTGCAAAGTTTTCTTCACCGATGACATCTTTTCTTATGTAGAGCTGGATTCGGTCAGACTGGTCCAGAATATGACAAAAGGCGGTTTTTCCCTGATCTCTTTTGGAAACAATGCGGCCGGCAATGCGTACCGGGCTGGTCATGAAATGATCTTTTTCTTCAGCTTCAGATTCTGCTTTTTCAAAAAAATCCTTAACTTCTTTGGCGCTGTGAGTTCGGTCGAATTTGGATCCATAAGGATTCAACCCTTCTTTGCGCATTTCTTCAATGACCTGTAATCTTTGTTCTTGAACCTGATTTAATTGAAGCTCTTCCATTTTTTACTTCCCTTCACGCATGCTGAAAAATAAACAGGGGGCGAATCCGGTTAAACCAGTTCGCCCCCTGTCATAGTTTAAAATCAGTTTGAAATGGTTTTCACGTTAGTTGCAAGAGGACCCTTGGGGCCGTCTTCCAATTCAAATTCTACTTCCTGGCCTTCTCTGAGGGTTTTATAGCCATCGCCCTCAATCTGCTTGTAATGTACAAAAATGTCTTTGCCATCAGCTGCTTCGATAAAACCATACCCTTTGACGTTGTCAAACCACTTGACGCGACTTTGCATAATTTGTAACTCCATTAATGTATCTAAATCTTCGACCTTGCAATGATGCGCAAAATCATGTTTTATGAAAAATACCACAGCTTGGGTCAGGATGCAACAGGATTCAAACAATCATTTCTGCAAAATTGCGAATCTGCGCATAAGAATATGGGTCCAGGCAATGCTTATTGCGTCTGCTTCGTTATCATCTTTAACTTTAACGTTGAATTCAGACTCGATCCAGCGGGTTACATCTTCTTTGCTGGCATTGCCAAAACCGGTAATTGCCTGTTTAACCTGCCGGGCAGCATAGAAAAAAACCGGTATTCCGTGCTCGGCAGCACATAATCGGGCTACCCCGCGCAGTTCCCCGAGGGAGATTGGCGTTTTTCGCGAAGTTTTTGCCGGCAAAAAGACATCTTCTATGGCCATTTCTTGCGGTTGATAGCGTTTGATGGCTTCCAACAAAAGCTTGCGCAGGTTCAACAGCCTTTCCTGTGGGTCGCCCCGCGAAAGCCGGCGGCTAAGACTGAAAATCAGTCTGCCGCTGTCGGCTTCGATGACACTCAAACCCAGCTTTTCAGCCAGGTCGAGCCCGAGAACTATGGTTTTCACTCCTGGGAGTCCTGGTCTTGTTGTCTATTTTTCCTGATTTGCTCGTCGCTCGGGAATATTACAACTGAAACACCGCTGGATACACCGCCGGCCAGGCCCGCGAGAAGAACCGAATTCGCGCCGATATATTCTGCATACATCAATACCGGAAACATGACGCAGAACATGAAAGCCATGCGCTTGATCAGGTATTTTGGCATTCGACTCATCTATGAACTCCATGATCGCCATTTTGCGGACGTCTCTGCTTTTTATGCTGTGGCCGGTTACTGCTTCTGCGTCGGCGCTGAGTGTTGCTTCGCCCTGGCGAACCATTCGTCGGGGCAGCCGAAGTCTTTTTCTTTTTCGGCGGCACATGATTTGCCGGGAAGTGCCTTTCATTACTAACTTTGGTGGGCGGCCGGTGCATAGCGTCCTCTTCATCTTCGCTGAGAGTTTCGACTTCAGCCGAGGGGGGGGCGTCTTTTGCATCCTGCTGATGGCGACTCATCGCGAGAGCCAGTCTGACTGAATCGATATCCTCTTCCAGCTGTCCGCCAAAGAATTCAAAATTGCGGTGGACGGATTCGTCACATTCGTTATGGCGTTTTTTCAGCCGGGAATCATCCTGCCGTGGTGAAGAATCTGCCGCAGAAATTTCTGTTTCAGCCTTCTCTTCGACTTCGACAATCGGCTTTTCATATCGGGTTTCGCTAATTTCATCTTTGGTTGCCGGAATAGAATCTTTAACCTTTATGGTTCTGTCACCGACTTTGATTGGCCGATCCGGTTCCGGGCTCAGCCGCTCTTTGTCTGATCTGGGAGCATTTGCCTGAGCCTGTTTCTGACTGCCGCGAAAAGCTTCTTTGCGGGATTCAGCCATTAGCCTGGCGTCCTGAACGAAGGCCTGGGGCAAAAATGCATTCAAATTGAATTCCTGTGGCGGCAAATTAAGGGCCTTGGCCAGTTGATTGCGAAGTTGATAAACATCTTCTTCGGCCCACTCAGCCTGGGGAACCAAATGCTTGAGTTTTTTCGAAGCATTGTCGATGCGCAGGCGGGCATAATTACCGGTCATGATGCCCTGAAAAATTCCGAGTTCATCAAGAATTTCCAGAGGATACTGCGTTTCCTTTTCACCTTCAAAACCGCATCTTTCAAGAAGCTGGTTCAGGGTCGAAAAAACTGACAATCTAGCCTTCAAGCCATCCTGACTGCTGCGAAATTCTTTCAGAAAAAGGCTGCGCAGATATTCGAAGGGCGGTGTCTGGCTAAAGCAGGCAAGAAACTTGCGCAATGCCTTTTTGTGTCGCTCTGAAGCCTTCTTGATTTCGTCGGCAAGATTGGTTTCTTTTGAAAAAATGGCTGAAATTACATCCTCAGAATTATTAAGGTAAGACTCAACGGTTTTGAATCTTCTACTGAGAATTTCGCCGGCTTTTCCCTGATAGATGGTCGAGAGAATGATCAGGTAAAAGTGAACGTTCGGATCCATGATCTCTCGCTCTATCCAGCGCCACAAGCCTTTGCGTATATATTTGTTGCGCCTTTTGTGCATTGTCGAGAGGCATTCATGAACAATCGCCTCCTTCAGGGCAAAAAGAAGCTCGGGGCCAAGACCGCGATACTGCGGGATGTCGCTGGCCTGATCTTTTCTTTCTTTTTTTATCTCTTCGCGCTGATTTTTCGCCGGAGCCGGTTCATTATGCCTGTTTTCAGCTTTGGCCGGTTCTTTCGGCAGGATTTTTTCAAGCTGAACCTCAATGATCGGACACCTTATTCTTGAAGGTCTGGCCGAGATGGTTTCGGTTCCCTTGCGAATGAGCACGATGGCTTTCTTGATTCTTGTGGCGGGCACATTCTGCTTCTTTTGAAAGGCTTTTGCCTTGGCTGGAAGTTCATATTTCTGCCCGATGCCCAGGTGAGGAATTGACACATCGATAAGGGTAAAAGTTTCTTTTTTGCGGCCGTCAACATTGCTGAATACAAGGTCGACGATACCTTCGCCTTCGTCGAGCTCAAATCTTTTCTGCCAGAGCTTCCATTCGCCCGGGGCGACTCTTGATTTGAGCACATCAGCAATTATCCTGATGTGGGCTGCAAGACCTTCAATTATCTTGTTGAAATCGCCATTGCTCTGGTCTTTGCCGGCTTTTACCGGCTTTTCGTTTCGTCTGCTTTTTCTAATCACAAATTTCTCCGTGTAATATGGGTTAGTGAAAACGACCCATCATTAAATCTAAGGACAGAACAAAAATCTGCCTTTGCAGCTGAATCAGGGAGCTGCGACCCATTGTCCGCTTAAAAATATGAAAATTATCCAAGCGGAACCTTGAACGAAATGATGTGGTGAAGGCGCAAAAACGTCGATGGCTCAACTTCAATGTCTTCTGCACCACAGTCCTTTAAAATGCCGAGTAGATCACGGTCAAGCGTAAAAAGGCCAATGCCGGAAAAAATGGGATGAAAAAAATCTTCAATTGCACCCATTAACCAGTTGTCGCTGCGGAGATGGTTGATCAAAACGACTCGTGCCCCGGGGCGGGCGACTCGAAATATCTCTTTTACAGCTTTTTCCGGGTTCTCAACTACCGTCAAAACATACGCCGACAAAATAAAATCGAAAGAATTGTCTGCAAATGCCATGTTGTGGACATCCATCTGCATCAAATTAGCATTGAAGAACGGTTTGTGTTCAAGCTTCTTTTTTGATTCATTGAGCATGCCGCGACTGTAGTCAAAGGCCGTCAGGTTTACGTTTCGAGGGTAGTAATCAAGGCTTAGTCCAGTTCCAATGCCGACTTCCAGAATCTGTGATCCCGGGGGCGGGCAGAGAATCTGAATCGCTTTTTCAATGCCCGACTTCAACCACGGTTTGAAAATAAAATCATAGCCCGTGCTGAAACGGTCATAGGTCTGCTGTATGCTTTGCGAACTTGGCAAACTCCACTCCAAAATCTACTCTAAACATTTTCTGACCATGAAGTTATAGCACAACAGGATCATTAAATGCAAATTTATCCACAAAAGGGGCGAAAGATTGCTTCAACAACAGGTAATTCTGGACAAGGCTCCTTGGGCTCTGGTAAACTGTTAAATCGCAGACGTTCTGATTCGGTATCGTCTGTTATCTGTCGTGAATCTTAAGGAACAATTCATGGTTAGACCATTGTACCCGCCTAGAAAAAAAGAACCGCCACCACCACCGCCGCTTTGGAAAAATCCCCATTTGGTCGGTGCTGCGCTGATTGTCGTTTTTCTTGCCGGTGTTTTCATTTACCATTTTTATAACTCCCGGGTCATCGATCCGGACGCTCTGCCTGGCGGAAAGACTTCTTCCGGGATGTTTTCATTTTTAAAACCGTCAAAATATTTTAAAAGTGATGCAAAAGCGGCCGAAATTCAGAACCAGAAGTTGAAGGAAATGGGCATAAATGAATCTGTGGATGCATTGAAAAACGATGTTCAGGCCAAGGATCTTCGTGAGCAAAGAAGAATTCTTGCCATGCGAAAATATGAAGCTGCAAGGGAAACCGCCGAAAAAAAACAGCAGAGCAAGGAAGAATTGAGGCGTAAGTTGTCCTCGCCCACATCTTTGCAGCTGAAAGACGCAATCGTGGCCCTGGAGGCATCTGACAACCTCGGAATAATGAAACTTGAGCGACTTCTTGAAGAAAAACTCATGACCAGAGGCGCAAATCGCGAAGATCTTGATGTGATTATCTTTGCCTATGATTCCCTTGCCAAGGTTTACGAAGAAAAGCAAATGTATGACAAGGCAAAAGAAGCTTATGTGAATTCATTCAAGCTTATGAAAAGTAAAGCCCCTGATTCTCAGGGGCCTGATTGGGATAGCGCTATCGGTGAAGTCGAGCAGATGAATACTAAAGTTCGTAACAATTAAGGATACAGTTTTCGTTGAGTGGAATATGATTGGCAATCAATGGAGCAACATCATCAACTGGGCGCATGATCACGAAGCGCCTGGTTTCGCCTGGTTTAAGATCTTTTTCATCGTGCTTGAGCAGCTGGGCCAGCTGGCTGGTGTTCAAGGTGCGATCGGCAAAGGTCGGGAAAATTCTCAGGTGCTTGACCACATTCTCGGTGGTGTTGATGACGTATCCGCCAATGTAAATGTTTTTGCGATCGATTCTTATCCCGGTTTTTTTTACGACAACTGGACTTGCCGATACTTCAGGCAATTTCACATAGTTGCCGTCAACTTTTTTGAAGGCGAAAGCCTTGGTGGTCTGGAGAGCTTCAGAAGTTTTTTTTGCCGCCTGCGCGAAATGACTATTAAAGGAAAGAGCCATCAATGATGCCAGGATCAGACCGAAATGCTTTTTGTTTACCTTCATCTTGTTTACCTCGAAAATTCAATCTATTTCGAGAAGTCTATCGGCATGAAAATGGAAGGAGTTTACCTGTTTTGCGAACAAATTTTATAAAAACCAATTCTTCAGGTTTGACTCTTGTGGAAATACTGGTCGCTCTATCGGTAGCGTCTCTGGTCATGTTGCCTATAATTCTGCTTTTCGGAGTCTCTGAAAAGGTTACATACAAGAGCATCAACGAAGTCGTCGCATGTAACCTGGCTCTGCAGAAAATTGAAGAGCTAAAAAGCAAACCCTTCGGCGAGTTGAGAAAAATCATCGAGGTCGAAGCCTCAGACCCGGTTGAAGGGCCTTTTAAAGAAATAGTGTTGCCTCTTGAATTAAACGGCGTCTGGAATTCGCCAGGCGTTGAGTTTGCCCGTGAAACACGGCTTGCATTTTATCCTTACGTTGATCCTGACCCGACCCGACCCGATTTCGAGCTGCAGAAAAGACGAATTCGAATTCGCGTTCTGGTGAAATTCATCGAAAAGGCTTCGGGCCAGAAGAACAACGAGAAAACCTTCGAATTGGCAACCATACTTGGCGATGAAACCCTCGGGGCCGGCTTGAACGCCTCTTTCCCCATGAATATTGGCACCCCTTGAGGTAATGAATATGAACCTGATAAACAAGAGAATTAAAAAAACTGCAGCCTATACCCTTGTCGAAGTCATGATCTCATTCCTGCTTCTGGGAATAGTTTTCGCCATCGGTTACACTTTTATTGACCGAACCTTTGTCAGCCTCGATCGTCAGAAGCAATCCCTCGATACCCTGCATGAAGCCAGAAACTTTTTGATGGTAATTGAAAGAGATCTACGCGAAATGACCAAGGTTCTTGAAATTGATACCATATTCAAGTCGAGCCTTTTCGATGAAGAGAATGCTCTGATGTATAAACTGGTGATCGAAGTGCCCAATCGCACCGGAACCGGCTTCCACAAAGTTACCTATTCCTACGAGGGCCCCGACAAATATGTCGATAAACCAACTCAGCAAAAGATCATTTATCGCCAGGTCGATGGGCAGATCAAGAAGGCGTTGATAAGCAAACAGCTCAACTATCTTAAAATCTGGGGAACTGACGGCACCATTTTTCGTAATCGCCATGTCGACGAGAGTATGAGCGATTATCGCAACTACTTGACACCCCATTATTATCATCCATCAAATCCCGGTGCCGACGGCTTGAGAGAGCTAGACAAAATACGTGGCATCGAAGTGCAGCTTTCCATGCACGAACTTTTTGATTCAAGTAACAAACCGGTAAAACAAAGAACTTTCGTTACCAGAATTTATCCCAGAATTCTTAATGCAAAATTTGAATAAAATTGCTAATCTGTCGCAGTCATTACGAACACAGTCAAGGAGACCCATGTGAAAACCGCAACAATCAGGCAGAAATTTCTCGACTTTTTTGGCCAGCAGCAGCATAAGGTAGAAAAATCCGCGCCGCTGATTCCTCAGGATGATCCGACTCTTCTGTTCATCAGTGCTGGAATGGCTCCTTTCAAGCCATACTTTCTCGGCTTGAAAACCGACTTAAGCCGCGCGGCCTCGTGCCAAAAATGCTTTCGAACAACGGATATCGAAAATGTTGGCTATACTGCCCGTCACCACACCTTTTTCGAAATGCTCGGCAACTTCAGTTTTGGCGATTATTTCAAAAAAGAGGCGATCGCCTGGGCATGGGAATTCATTACCCGCGAACTGAACCTGCCCGTAGATAAACTCTATGTCTCGGTGCATCATACTGATGATGAAGCCTGGCAGATATGGAATCGCGATATCGGCGTTGCGGCCGATCACATTATCAAACTTGGCGACAAGGACAATTTCTGGACAATCGGCATTGGACCTTCTGGTCCTTGCTCAGAAATCTACATCGATCAGGGCGAAGATATTGGTTGTAAAAGCCCCGACTGCGCTCCCGGCTGTGATTGTCCCCGATTTCTGGAATTCTGGAATCTGGTATTCACCCAGTATGACCGCGCCGAAGACGGAACTCTGACTCCACTCGAACGCAAAAACATCGATACTGGCATGGGCCTGGAACGCCTCGCCTCTATTCTTCAGGGCAAAAAGGACAATTTCGAAAACGATGTTTTTTCTGGAATCGTTAAAAAGACTGAAGAAATTACCGGAAAGCAGTTTGCTGAAGGTGGAAAAATCAGAACCGCCCTCAAAGTCGTTTCAGACCATGTTCGTGCCCTTTCTTTCGCCCTTTCTGATGGAGCACTCCCCGGAAATGAAGGCCGCGGCTATGTTTTGCGCAAAATTTTGCGCCGTGCTTCAAGATTTGGTTTCAGCTACCTTGGTCAGGACAAGCCTTTCCTTCACCAGATCGTTCCCACCGTTGCCGAAATAATGGCCGATTACCCTGAGGTTCAGGAAAACGCTGCCCATGTCGTCAGAATCATCAGAAACGAAGAAGAAAGATTTTTACAGACTCTGAAAACCGGCAGCGAAATGCTCAACGGCTATCTCGAACAGTTGCGACAGAGCAAAAACAATATTCTGGCCGGGGAAAAGGCTTTTCTGCTGCATGATACCTATGGTTTCCCCCTCGACCTTACCCGGGAAATCTGTGCCGAACAAAGCCTTCTCGTTGACGAAAATGGCTTTAACGTCGAACTCGAAAAACAGCGGGAACGTGGCCGCGCCAATGTCGTGTCGGCATTCGTTAACTTTCAGGCGATCAACCCGGGCGATTATCCCGAAACCGTTTTTTCCGGCTACGAAAAGATGACTGATTCGGCAAAGGTTTTGGGTATTGTGACTGAAGGCGAACAGACCATCATTGTTACCGACCAGACCCCTTTTTATGCTGAATCCGGCGGGCAAATCGGCGACAACGGGCAAATCAGCCTTGGCGAAGCCATTTTTAACGTTCAGACAACTGAAAAAGCTGAAGGCGTATTCCTGCATATCGGTAAGTGGGCCGGCAGCAAGGAATTTGCCAAAGGCGATACCGTTGAAATGAACGTTGATCGCAAAAATCGCAAGGCTACCATGCGCAATCACACATCGACGCATCTTTTGCACAAGGCCCTTCAGGAAATACTTGGCGACCATGTGAAACAGGCCGGTTCCTATGTGTCCCCTGATCGCTTGCGCTTTGACTTTACCCATTTTGAATCGATCGGGGCAGATGTTCTTGAAAAAATCGAAGCCCGGGTCAATGAAAAGATTCTCGATGCACTCGAAGTCAATAAAGCAGAAATGAAATATGACGAAGCGGTAAAATCTGGCGCTATGGCTTTGTTTGGCGAAAAATACGGCGATACCGTCCGGGTCGTTACCGTAGGTGATTATTCGCGCGAACTCTGCGGCGGAACCCATCTCGACAATTCTGCAGAAATCGGACTTTTGACTATCACATCTGAATCTTCAATCGCGGCCGGTGTGCGAAGAATCGAGGCGGTAACCGGTGCCTGCGCTCTTGATATCGTTAATGAGCTCAAGCACTCTGAACGCGAGCTTTCCCGCCTGCTGGACTGCGACCAGAAGGGTCTTGTCCACAAGACTGAAAAAATTCTGCACGAAAACAAAGAATTGCGCCGGGAACTCGAAAAACTCAGGAAGAGCCAGGCAATGGGTAAAATTGATCAGATCCGCGCCGCTGCCCGACAGATTGCCGATGTTTCGGTTATCCTTTCCCGAACCGATGATTTGAGCGTCGATGAAATGAAAGAACTTTGTGACGAGCTCGTCGGAAGTTCACGCGGACAAACTTTGGCATTGCTGGCAACCGGTGGCGAAAAAGCCGGGTTTGTCATTAAGATCTCGAAAGATTTAGTGCAGAAAGGCCTGCATGCCGGAAAAATCATTAAAGAAGTCGCCAAGGTTGCCGGTGGCGGCGGTGGCGGCCGGCCAGACATGGCTACTGCCGGTGGCAAAGACGTTGAAAAAATCAACGACGCTCTTATTGAAGCAGAAAAACTGATTTCTCAGGCCTTGAAGCAGTAACAGGAAATCAGAACATGAAGATCATGGCCCTGGATGTAGGAAAAAAAAGGATTGGAGTCGCCATCTGCGACCGCCTTGAAATTGCCGCATCGCCCTTTGCCATGGTTAAAGCCGGAAAAAATGCTGTTGATGAAGTTGTTAAAATTGCCGAAAGTGAAGGGGTTGAGGCTTTTGTGATTGGTCTGCCAACCTCTTTTGACGGCAAAGAGCGAGAATCCTGCCATTTGGCCAGGTTTTTCAAAAATGAGCTGGCGCGAAGAACCAGCCTCGAAATTGAATTCTACGACGAAAAGCTGACCTCGAAAATTGCTGAAAATTCATTGATCGAAGGCGGATTTCGTCGCGAAGAGCGCAGAGGTAAAATTGATGCGGTCGCCGCTTCAATTATTCTGCAAGGCTATCTTGATAATCGAAGGAGCAAGGGTTTCGTACCCTGAATTTACAGATGCTAAAATACAAATGTGTTCTCGTATGTGAAGATATTCGCCAGGAAGTTGGCGGCCGGGTAAGTCTGATGGGCGTGCTTGGCTCAAAACTTCTTGTGCAGAGCTTTCCACTGCCATTCCCTAAGCTTTGCCTTTTCATTGAATGGGGCGAAATTCAGGGAAAAGTCAATGTAACTTTGAACATCATTCCGCCAGAAGGGGTTGAAATTCCCTCGGTAAAACCTTCTGCGCCAATTCAGGGACAACCTGGTCTGGTTGCCCGTTCGATGATCGTTTTGAACAATTTTGCTTTCCCTGCACCGGGCACCTATGTCTTTGAATTTCTCGCCGACGGTAAAGTTGTTGGCCGTGAAAATTTTGAAATCGAAAAATACGAAGTGCCTGGCGCACCGGTAAATTGAACCCAAAGATAAAACATGAACAATGCCTCCGAAATGACTTTTGCTAACCTGCTTGAAGACGCTTTGACCAACCCGGAATCGTTTGTCCAGGTCGTTTCTGAGCAGGCAATGCCTTTAAACCAGCAAAAACTTGAAATTCTGGCACGAACCCTTGAAAGCGCAGGCGTGTTCAGCAAACAGCTGATCGCAAGACTTTTCGTCGAGAAACTGGGGGCAGAGGGCGGCGATTTTCTCACGGCAAGCCTGGATGTCGCACGACCTGCTCTTTTTATTGAAGCGGCCTCGATTTTAGGAACGATGCAATTTGAAAAGGCCGTCGACAAGCTTAAAGAGGCTATCGATAAAAACGCCGGCGAACTGGTTTTGCCGGCGGTCAGGGCCCTGGCTCTCATGAAACCATCGCGTCGGGTCG
Source organism: uncultured bacterium (assembly GCA_964613435.1). Classification (GTDB taxonomy): domain Bacteria; phylum Muiribacteriota; class Ozemobacteria; order Ozemobacterales; family Ozemobacteraceae; genus DYKG01. The sequence continues at coordinate 2,723 of CAZTHA010000037.1, read as the reverse complement.
ACGATATCCTGGTGAACTTTTATTTCAATCACGAAGATGAAGTAAAGCTGTTTTCAAGTATAAGGTATCTTTTGCCCCGCCATGAGACGCTGGTTCATGAAATGCTTGAACGCTATCGCGGTTTGAGTGAAGATCGACGCATGTGGGCCCTGAAATTTCTCGCTGAAACCGGTCACGATGAAGTCTTGCGCCTTTTTTCCGAAGAACTTGCGGTTGCCCCCCTCGAACGGGGCTTATATTGCATTTCCGGCATTGGCAAAATTCGAAAACCTGAAGCGGTTTCGGTTCTGGTTAAGCACATGCGTCATCAGGAATGGTTTTTGCGCAAACGCATTGCCGAGGCTCTTGGCCAGACAATGCAAAAAGAAGCCGTTGAGCCAATTCTTGAAATGATCGACGATGAATCGATTCAGGTGCGAGCCGCGGCCGTGGAAAGCCTTTCGAAAGTGGGTAACCTGGCACCTGATTTACTGCTGAAAAAGCTTAAATCGGCAAATGGACATGTGAAAATCAACCTCATCCGAGCCATGGGACAACTGAAAAACGAGGCTTTTCTTGAGCCTCTGATCGATGAGCTGAAGGATCGCAAGAGCCTGTTTTTTACTATCGATTCGCTCGGCGATCTGGGCTTTGCCAAGGCTGAGCAGCCTTTGCGCCGGCTTTTGAAGGATTCTGAATGGTTCAATCGTATGAATGCTCTTGAAGCCCTGGCCAAACTGCAGCTCGAAAACATCGTTTCTATTGCCCAGGAATGCGTTCAGGACGAAAATGACATGGTCCGGAATTCGGCCTCGAGAATTCTCGCCTCTAAACAGGTGGTCAGATAGCCGGCGCAATAAGTCCTTTTTCTTCGGGATTTTTGCCGAATACGATTCGGTGAGCGTTGAGCAGGATTATAATTTTATTGTCCTGCTTGCCAACACCCTTTAAATAGTCGATATCGACACCCTCGCTGACACGATTGGGCGGCTCTACAGCCGTTTCTGGAAGAGTGATGACCTCAGCGACCGAATCGACCATAAAACCCGCTTTTACTTTTTCTTCTTCAAATGAGAGGATGATTATCTGGCTATTACAATATGATGTCAGAGCGGGCAGTCGCAAGCGGTGCCGGGTATTGATTACCGGAACGATTTCACCGCGCAGATTTATAACACCGTCGATATGCGCCGGAGCTTTTGGGACCCTGGTTATCGGTTTCATGTTGATGATCGCTTCAACCTGCTGAATTTCAAGGGCATAGGTTTCACTGGCCATGCCGAATGTTACCAGCTGAACCATTTCAACTATTTCTTTGGCTTCCTCTTCCTCTTCTTCGCCGGAAGCAGATTTTTCGCCACCCTCTTCACTCTTTGCCTGCTCGAGCGGGGGACTTACCGCAGGTGTCGGAGCAGCAACCGGCCTTGCAACTGGTGGTGGCGCCACTTGGACTGGTTCTGGCTCAGGTTCTGGTTCTTCATAAACCGGTTCCGATTCATAAATGGGAGGTGGTGGGGCCGATTCGCCGCCCTCTGAAGAATCCAGAGAACCGGAAACATCTATCAACTCAACGGTTTCAATTTCTGAAATCGATTCAATCCCATCTTTGATCGCATCCATAGATTGATCGCTTATCAAAAGCATCTTGAACGACGTATCGAATTTTTCGTTCTCCAGATCTTTTACTTCTGGGATCGATTTAACTATGTCGCAACGAAAATCATCGAGGGTACGCAAGACCATAAAGATGCGCGGGCCCTTGAGCAGACAGTCAGAAACCAGGGAAACCTTCAGTAGAATTACTTTCTTGCCTTCATCGCCAGCACTTTCAAGACCGCTGATTTCGAAATCCGTCAGTCCGAATTCACCTAAATTGGTACCACCGGAAGCAGGAGCTGTGGCGGGACTGGTAACGGGCGCGGCAGGCGGCGGGGCGGCTGGAGCTGCGGCAACACTTTGCCCGCTTCCGACGGCAGTGAGCTTGGCCGAAATATCGGTTAAATCGATGCCGGAATCAGTCTGTTCGATACTGTCATTAACTAGGGTTCTTAAGACATCGAAGGTCTCAAAAATTACATCGATGACTTCGGTAGTAACCGGAATATGGCGGTTGCGCAGCTTGTCGAGAATGTTTTCCATTTCATGGGTAAGATGGGCAATCTTTTCAAAACCCATGGTGGCCGACATTCCCTTGAGGGTGTGGGCTGCCCGGAAAATTTCTTCGACGGCATCGAGGTTTGAAGGATTCTGCTCAAGGTTGAGCAGCATCTTGTCCATGGTGTCGAGATTTTCCTTGGAACCATCGATATAGGCTCCCATATATTCGGAAAGATCCAGGTTCAAACCCTAACCTCCATTTTGTTCAAAGTACTCATTGAATGTTCTGGCCTTTCTGGAAGAAAGACGGAATGTCGAGAATAAGTGCGATACTCCCGTCACCGCGCATGGTTGCGCCCATAATTCCGGGAAGGCCGCCCAGTAGATTGCCCAACGATTTGATAACGATTTCCTGTTGCCCAAGAAGCTCATCGACCATGAAGCCGGCTCGCTTTTCGCCTGATGAACAAACGACTATCGAGATTTCTTCTTCCTTGGCCTCAATTGCCTTGTTCTCTTCTTCTGTTGTTGGCACGTTGAGAACGTTGCGTAATCTGATGATCGGCAGTACATCGCCGCGTAAAAGCGTTACTTCCTGGTGCTGAACGATATTTATGTCGCTCTTGGTGATGTCCATCGTTTCCTGG
>CAZTHA010000036.1:0-19582 GCA_964613435.1 uncultured bacterium | reverse complement strand
AAGTTCGAACATGCCCGGATAATCGTGAATTGCCTTGACCTGACCTTCGTAAACGAATATGGCGGCCTGGCCGGGGTTGATAATGAGTTTGGAGGCATTTTTTAGTTCGTCGGTGCTGCCCTGCCACTGCCAGATCAGAAGATCAGGATCGGCGTCGACCCACTCAATGACCGATTTAACCTGGCCTTTAACAAAATCCATAATTCCCATTTTAACTATTCCTCCCATGTTTTCAGATAAACCAGTACTTGAGAAGCAGGTTTAAATAAGTATAATGTCATTTATAATTATAAATCAATAGTACGCCGCAATTATTTGCAGATGGAGAAAGCAATGTCTGATCAAAATCTTGATTTGCTCGAGGCGGTAAATCAGAAAAACTCAGCTTTGGCGCTTGAATTGATCGAAAAAGGCGCTGATGTTCGCCAGGCCGACGAAATAGGGGTTACCTCATTGCATCAGGCCGGAAAATTCGGCATGATGGAAGTGGTGCGGTCCCTGGTCGCTGCCGGTGCCGATGTCAATGCCGCCAACCGCGACGGAGTTACGCCGCTGATCTGGGCTGCTGCCCGCTCAAAACCCGAAAGCTTCAAATTTTTGCTTGAACATGGCGCAAAAATTACCGACACCGACTGTGATGGCTGGCGACCCTTGCATTGGGCCGCGTTTCGTGGCTGTTTGCCGATCGTGAAAATGCTCATCGAGCTTGGCGAGGATCTCAGTCGGCCCGACCAAGATGGCTGGACACCGCTGCATCTGGCGGCTCAACAGGGCTATCCTGAAGTGGTCGAAACATTGCTGGCCGCCGGAGCCGACAAAACGGCGAAAAATGACAGTGACCAGACCGCTGCCGATCTGGCCACTCTGCAAAAACATGCTGAAGTGCTAAAAGTTTTGTTGTGAACTATTCTGCTCTGACCGAAGTGCTCGTTCCTTCATCGACATCGAGGTGACTGATGCCGGTGACCTTGGAAAAGTCGCCGCTCTGAACCCAGCTGTCGAGATGTTTGGCCCGCAGAATAAGGAACGGATGGCTCATTCGGGCTGAAATGAGCGCAGTATAAGTTTTGTTGATGAATGAATAGTCGGTAGCTTCTTCGAAAGACCTGATCTGGCGCAGGAATTCACCCTCATCCATTTCATCGTAGAGTTTGGGCGATCCGGCTCCGAGCTTCATGAATGAACGGTTGGCGGCAGCCTGACTTTGAATGCCGATCAAACCACAGCGATCGCAGGAAAGTTCGGATTTTCTTTCCCAATCGAAAAGGGCGAGTTGCAAGCCAGTGCTGAGCAGAGTTGAAAGCCCGAGGGTTGCCGAGGCGGCTATTTCCAATACCAGTTTGAAATTGCGGGCCATGGTTTTGTAAAGAACGTGACCACATTTGATGTGACCCAGTTCATGGCAGAGTACAAAGAAAAGTTCTTCGTCGCCCATGGTTTCAACCACTCCGGAAGTTAATACGATGAAAGGCTTGGTGTGCCCGTAGGTATAGGCATTGGGCATCGGATCGGTGGTGATGTAAAGCTCAGGCTCATCCATATCGAGAATGCGGGTGGCCAGGCGCAGCATTTCGCGCAGGCGGGGAAACATTTTACCCTTGACCTGAACGTTGCTGGCAAGATTGGTTATTCTGAAGAACTGTTCGAATCCGTGTTCCATCAGCTTGGAAATGAGAAATTCAAAGCCGGGAATTGCCTGCAGTGCTTTTACGGCCTGGTGATCCCAGGGGTGCTGAAAGTCTTCGGCCTTGAGATTGGGGAAGGTCTTGAGTCTGCGTTGAAAAAACTGTTCCTGTTCCATGTTGCCTCTCTTGAAAAAAATTGATCGAGCAGAAGTTCTAATGATTAGCATATAGCAGTTTTGCCGGATTTTCAAATTTTGTTACGGTTGCCTGGTGGCCGATCTCGTGATAATCTGCTTAAGACATTTACAAGCGTCCGCTTGGTGAAGAGTCGTTTTCCTTCGAACTGATTCCAGGAGTTGCCTTAGCCATGCCCACAGCCAGAAATGCCCAGGAAAATGCCAATAAATTCGGAACTTTTGGCGGCGTCTTCACCCCGAGCATTCTCACCATATTCGGCGTTATCATGTTCATGCGTGCCAACTTCGTGGTTGGCCAGGCCGGCATCCTGTCGGCGATTCTCATTCTGATAATCGCCAAGCTGATCACATTTCTGACGACCCTGTCGGTTTCGGCCATCGCCACCAATATGCAGGTGCGTGGCGGCGGCGCATATTTCATGATTTCCCGGGTGCTTGGCCCTGAATTCGGTGGCGCAATCGGACTGGCCTTGTTTTTTGCCCAGGCTCTGTCAGTGCCATTCTATCTTCTGGGTTTTTCGGAAGCGGTCATGCGCACCTTTCCCGGCCATGAAAGCTGGTTTACTGCGATAACCATGATTTCTGCCGTAATTCTTTTCATCGTTGCCTATGTCGGCGCTGATTGGGCGATTAAAACCCAGTTCGTCATCATGGGAGTGCTCTTCGCCTCGATCGCGACCTTCATGATTGGCGCAGTAAACATTTTTTCAATAGAGGTTTTCAATGCCAATGTCGTCAGCGCCTACACGCAAATTGAAAATGGCCAGGGCAATTATGATTTCTGGATGATTTTTGCCATTTATTTTCCGGCGGTTACCGGTATTCTTGCCGGAATAAATATGTCCGGCGATCTGAAAAACCCGGCTGAAAGTATTCCTGCCGGCACGTTTCTTGCCGTCATTGTCGGATTCGTCGTCTATTTGCTGCAGATTGTCGTTTGTGGCGGGGCTTTTCTACGTGCCGACCTTATTCAACAGCCATACGATATTCTGGTCAACAACGCCTTCATGGGCGCGGGCTTTCTCGTAGCCGCCGGAGTGTATGCGGCGACGCTTTCGAGCGCACTTGGCAGCTATCTTGGTGCGCCGCGAATCCTGCAGGCGGTTGCCAGAGATGGAATCGTCGAAAATCTCAGATACTTCGCCCACGGCGAACCAGGCACCGACGAGCCAAAAAGGGCAATCGTTCTCACCGGCATCATTACCGCACTGGTAATCTTTTGGGCTTCAAAGCAGAGTGGTGGCAGCGCATTGAACATCGTTGCTTCGATCATCACCATGTTTTTTCTTTTCACTTACGGCATGGTTAACATTGCCGCCTTCACCGAAGCCTACAGCCACAATCCTTCATTCAGACCAAGGTTTAAATACTTTCACTGGTTTCTGGCTTTGTTGGGCGCTGTTGGCTGTATTTTCGCCGCTTTTCTCATCGATGCCAGAGACGCCTTCGTTGCCGTGCTGATTCTTTACGGGTTGTTTCGTTATGTTCGCAATAAAGATTTGAAAATGGCTTTCGGCGATGTCCGGCGTGGCTTTATTTACACCAATGTTCGCGACAACCTGATCGCTCTGGCTGATATGGCCGAAGATTCGCGCAACTGGCGACCTTCATTGCTTGCTTTCAGCGGAAACCCCTCAACCCGGGAAACCCTGGCGACCTATTCGGTATGGTTGGAATCGGGCCGCGGCATCGTCATGATGGCCTATATTCTGCAGGGGTCGATCCAGAATCTGCATCGCCAGAAGGAAACGGCCGAAAAACAGCTGAAACATTTTTGCAGCGAGCGCAATATCAGGGTTTTTCCCCATGTCGTTATTTCCGAAAACATTGCCGACGGTATTGAAACCTGTCTTCAGGGAACGGCGATCGGGCCGCTTCGCCCCAACCTGGTCATGTTCGGTTGGCCAACCGACCTGCAAATAGCAGCAACCATTCTTGAAAAGTGTCGAACGGCCGCCCTGCTGCAAATGGGACAGCTTCTTCTCTATGATCGCGGTTTACCCGAGCATCATCCCGAAAGTCGGCGAATAGATGTCTGGTGGCGCGGTCGCAAGAACGGTTCCCTGATGATTGTTCTGGCCCATCTGTTGCAAAACAATTATGAGTGGTCGCAGGCCAAAATTAGGGTGCTTCGGTTGGTTGAGCACGAGGCTGGCATTTCTCCGGCCATGGAAAGCCTGCAGCAACTTCTCGACGATGCCCGTCTCACCGGGCAGGCCATTGCCCTGGCTTCAGATCGCCCTGTGCACCAGATCATTCGTGAAAATTCCGGTGATGCCGACCTTGTTTTTCTTGGTTTTGAGATCCCCGAACCAGGAAAAGAAGAAGGCTGGTTGCAGGCTTACAAAAAAATGCTTGAATGGCTGCCGACGACAATTATTGTCCATTGCGCCCGCGATACCGACTTGCTTGAGTGATGCCGAACCTGGTTCAGCTTAACCAGGAAATCAGGTCGTCGATCAGGCTGTAAATCCCCGTGCCGATGATCAGCACCCAGAACGGGGCGCGATTATAAAAACCGTCGATTGGGGCCGGCTCACTTTCTTCTTCGTCAGCCTCATTGATAAGATTGCGCCAATGTTTGAGGCCGTAAGCCAGAAGGCTTGCCAACAGAATGAAGAGACAAAAGTTCAGAATTACTATCCACATTGCCCATCAGCATAAGGTTCAAGACCGGTTGCGGTCAATCAAAATTTTGCCGGTTCAGCTTGTGGAGGCGGCAATCTCGATCAGTTCCGGGATGGTGATGAAACGATAGCCGTTGGCTTTGAAGGCGCTGATCAGCGTTTGCAGCATGCCTGCCGCGCCGGGATGGATGTCGTGAAAAAGCACGATGCTGCCTGGCGCAACTGATTTCATGACCCGATATAATATTCGGTCGGGATTCTTATTTTCCCAGTCACGGCTGTCGCTATCCCACATTACTTCATGCCAGCCCTGATCGTGAATCAGTTTCTTGACTCGCGTAGAGGTGTGCCCGTAGGGCGGTCTGACAATCAGGCTCGATTGGCCGGTCAAGCCACTGATCAACTCATTGGTTTTTCGAAGCGAAGCAAGAGCCTCTTCACTTGAGGATTTCGCCAGTGACTTGTGATCCCAGGTATGATTTCCGATGGCATGTCCCGCGCCAATCATCTCGATGATGATGTCGGGATAAGTCTCAGCCCGGTTGCCGAGAACGAAAAAGGTTGCCTTGACCTGATTCTGTTCGAGTATTCGCAGAATTTCCGGGGTGTGGGTCCCATGGGGTCCGTCATCGAAAGTCAGAGCGATGAATCTGTCCTTTGCCGGAGCTTTGAAATTTCTGATTATTTGCGTACAGGAAGCTAAACTAAGCGGAACGAAGGGCTGGGCAATGTGATTGTTGCCGGACTTTCCGTAGACCGAAGCATAGTCGCCGGGCGCCTCGGGCCAGTCTCCGTTTGGGTAGAGAGGCTGCAGGTCGACATTGCCGAAAGACACGGGCGGCTTGTAGCTGCCGATACTCATTGGGCGGCTGGCTCGGTTCATTGGCGGCATGGTGACATTGTAGCCAAGCTCACTGAGCTTGTTCATGGCCGGCTGAAAGCCAGGATTAAGCTTCAGGGCATTTTTGAAACAGTTGCTCGCAGCAACGACGTTACCTTCTTCTTTTTCGAGCAGGCCAAGGTTGTAATGGATCCAGTAAGAGTTGGAAATGGTCAGGCCGGTCTGGAAAATTATCCGGGCTTCGCTGCGCTTTCCCAGCTGCTTTAATGCCGAGCCAAGATTATTGTATAGATGAACGTAGCGTCTATCGACATTTAAGGCATATTGCCAGATTTTAACCGCATCTTCAACCCGATTCGATCGCGCATAGATTATGCCCATCGAGTTCAGTGATGCAACATCACGAGGATTACGACTGATTTTTTCGCGCAAAATCGCGAACTCCTTCATTAGATCTGGAGGAGAGTAGTCATTGAAGTCGGCTGCCGACAAGGGTTGCCAGGTTAGCAGCAGAATCAGGGCCAGCATGCATAAAATCTGTTTCATCCCTAAAAATATCGTCACTGCCCCATGAATTGTCGAGCATTTTGTTGCGTGCCGGTGTGGCAAAAAAAAGTGTTATTAATGGATATTTTGGCGCGTAATAATGGTAGATTATGCAAATCAATTATTTTTAAGGGGCGAAATTATGAGAAAGTTCAGAAAGCTGGCACTGATAATGGCTCTGATCTCTGCTGTGTTCATGACTGGTTGTGATGCTACCAAAATACTCGAAACCATCACCAAGGTCGCTGAAGGAATCCAGCAGGCGATTCCCAAGATTAAAGAAGTCGTCGACACGGTTACCAATGCCTTCAACGGCGTTACCAACAACAATACCAATACTAACACTAACACTAACACCAATGCCGAGCAAACCGCCAACAACAACGCGACGGTCCAGGTAAATACCGCCGGCGACCAGGAAGACCTTAACAACAACGGTAATAATAATACCAATAATACTGGAACCAATGCCAACACCAATACGGCCGCTGCCAATGCCGCAGAAGCGGCTTTGGCCAACTATCAGGGTGGACGCCTTTCGCCGGCGGAATTTAAACGACTTTTTGGCCCGGTTGCTCGTGCCGTAAGCCAGAGCTCAGGCGTGCCCGCTTCGATCATTCTGGCTCAGGCTGCTCTTGAAACCGGTTGGGGCAGTACCTCGATCGGTGATGCCAAAAATCTTTTCGGAATCAAAGGAACCGGCCCTGCCGGTTCGATCACCGTGCCGACCCGCGAAGTTATCAACGGCCGAAGCGTAACTGTGAATGCCTCTTTCCGCAAATACAATACCTGGATGGAGTCCTTTGAAGATCACAGTCGACTGTTGCAGACTTCACGTTACGCCAACTGCATGCGCTATCGCAATGATCCCGACCAGTTTGCCCGCGAACTGCAACGTGCCGGTTATGCAACCGATCCCCAGTATGCATCAAAGCTGATCAGCATTATGAGAAGCAATAATCTTTACGAATACAACAATTGACGGCCCTGGGAGGAAAAATACCAATGAAAAAGCTAATTCTAGTGTTGTTTGTAATGTTGATTTCTCTGCCAATGGCTGGTCAGTCCGCTGAAGACAAAGAAATGCTCAAAAGTGAAAAATTCTCATTCGAGCCGGCCGGTGGGGAACTTGTAATAAATAAATTCTTTCTCGATGACGAAATCGGTGTCGAAATTCTCGACAAATCAGGTAACAAGCTTCTCGAAATGAAGGGCATCGGAACCCAGGACAAGATGTTTTCGCTCAAGGGCCAGGCAACCGGTTTGGCAGTGGCAGACGTAACCGGTGACCAGGTTCCCGAAGTGCTTGCATCGGCTTTTTATGGCCCGGCCAGCGCTCTTTACATTTTTAAATTCGATTTAGCCAGCAAAAAATTCGCCCCGGTTAAATTTGCTGACAGTGATGATGTTGAAATGCACCGTGAATTCATGGTTTCAGATTTGCCCGCCGAAAACGGCGCCGACATGACGATCAGCGAAGATCTGGTGTTGACCGCCCGCGGCAAGATCTATCCCTCTTCTCCGGAAGATGCGGTTAAAGCCGGAGAATACCTTTTCAAATTCGCTGACGGGGTATTCAAACTGATCGAAACCCGTGAAATTAAAGAAGCTGGCCAGGAGTAAGGTTAGAGTTTTTCCGGTTGATTCTGCAAAATCTTGATCAGGCAAAGCCAGATCTTTTCTGAAAGAGTTTTACCAGAGGTCTGTAGCAGCTTTAGCTGTTGCAGACCTTTTTCGTCGTTCATGCGCCTGAAAAAAAGAGCACTAAGTGCGGCGCAATCAGGCCTTGACAGCATTGGGTCGCTGGCTTGAGCATTTCTCAGGTCTTTGAGCAGCAGATCTTTTTGCTGATCATTGAACTGGCCGATATATGGCAGGCCGGTTAGGATCATGAGATTCTGCAGCCTGGCAGTATCTGAGGCGGTTTCGAACCGGTGGTTCAATCGGATCAGTCTCTCTCTGAGTTGCTCTTCATGGGGTTCTTCGGTAATTGAGGGGCGAAAATAGTATTCTGAAGCGATGATTATCGACTCAAACAGAACCGAAGTAGGTTTCCCCAAGAACATGGGACGAAAGAAAAAATCGTATTTCATGTCACTTTCTTCATCGAGCCACCCGGGGAAAAGCCCGGCAATGCGCTCTATCACCAGAAGGTTGCGGCGGTCGAATCTTGCCAGTATCGCTAATGAAGCCCCGGCGCAGAGGCTTGGTGAAATGGTTCCGTATTCCGGTTGATTGGCAAAAAAGAAGCTGCCGTCTGGTTTTTGCATGGCGGCAATGCTCTCGCCAAGCTTTTCGATCTGCAATTTTGAAACCACGTATCCTTCGCGGTCAGCCTCGTTTAAGGCCAGCGCCAGTGGAAAGATCGTATGGCATGAAAAACAACGGTTTTTCTGCTGAAATTCATATACCTGTTGGCTGAGGTCGAAAATTTCGTTTTCGATTCTCTTGGTTTCAGCCAGTTTCGCGCTAATCAGGATCTCTTTGGCGGGCAAATCAAGCTTTTCAACAAAAACCGGAGTTAGCAAAAGCTCTTTGTCAATTAATCCGTTCAATTGGAAGGTAATAGTATCTTCATCGGGCCTGGCCGAGCCAATAAACCTTTGCTCGGCGATGTCGAGAGTCACTGCCCGACACGAGCCGCCTTCGCCCCATAGCTGCGCATTGTTGGTTGGCAGAACCAGAGTTTCTATCGCCAGCTCTTTTTCGAATCTAATCAGTACATTTTTTTCGGTTTTGATTGTCTGAAAATCGGCTGCAAAGACTGCGACCGTGTAAAACAGAAACAGTAGCGAAAATAGTCTAGTTCTCTTTGTTAATCCCATATTTCTTGAGTTTGTAATGTAGATTCTGTCGGGTTATGCCGAGGTTGGCCGCCGCTCGCGAATAATTCCAGCCAGAGTTTTCCAGGGCCTGCATGATAATGTTTTCTTCAATTCTGTTCATGGTTTCCTGAAGGGGCAGGTTGTTCAGGTCATTCATTTCCTCGAACTCGAGGGAAATGCTGCCGGATTCAGGGAGATGCAGATCTTCTGGCTCCAGCTTGCCGTTTCTTTTCATGATGACCGCCCGCTCGATGCTGTTTTCGAGCTGTCGAATGTTGCCCGGCCACGCATAATCGGCGAGTATTTCAAAAAAGGCTTCACTTGCGCCGTCAATTGAGCGGGAATGCCGCCGGGAAAATTTGCCGATAAAATACAGCGCGAGCTCGCGAATATCAGTTTTCCTTTTCCGTAGCGGCGGAATGGTTATTTCAACAATGTTGATGCGGTAAAGAAGATCTTCACGAAAATTCCCGGCCTTAACCTCATCTTTCAAGGATTTATTGGTCGCAGCTATTATTCTGACATTAGTGCTCAGGGAATTGTTGGCGCCGACCGGCTTGAAGCTTCCATCCTGCAGAACCCGCAGCAGTTTGGCCTGGTTGGTCAGGGTAAGGTCGCCAATCTCGTCAAGAAAAAGGGTTCCCCCATCCGCATCCTTGAAAATGCCTGGTTTGTCGATAATCGCACCAGTAAAGCTACCGCGCTTATGTCCGAACATTTCACTTTCGAAAAGCGTATCGGGAATCGCGCTGCAGTTAACGGCGACAAAGGGCTGAGCGGCTCGCTTTGAACTTCGGTGAATCGCTCTGGCTACCAGTTCCTTGCCGGTGCCTGATTCACCGCAAACCAGAACCGTACTGTCCGTATCGGAAATCTGGTCGATGATTTTCTTAACCTGCGCTATCTCGGGAGAATTGCCAATGAGCTTGCCGTCGCCGTCACCGGCTTCGACGCTGCTGCCCGGTCTATTTAAGGCATTCTTGATTGCTGCCTTGAAGTCAGAAAGTTCGAACGGTTTGAGCAGATAGTCGGCAGCGCCGAGTTTTACTGCCGTGACCGCCGTTTCTACCGAAGAAAAGGCAGTCATCAGAATGCATGGCGGGCTCGACTTAAGTTCGTTTATTCTGCCAAGAAGCTCGATACCGCTCATGCCGGTCATGCGGATATCGGAAACGACCAGATCCACCTGTCGCTTTTGCAGAAATTCAAGGGCAACGATCGGGCTTGAGAAATCAAACACTTCGTAACCTTCCAATTCAAGAGACTTTTTCAGGGCTTTTAAAAGTTTGACTTCATCATCTACCAAAAGAATTTTATTTTTCATCACTTTCACCTGATGCAGTATTTTCAGTCAGACAGGGCAATTCTATCTTGAATTCGGTGCGCTTGCCATTGCGACAGGCGCTGATTCTACCGCCGTGCCCTTCGATGATTGCCTGGCAAATTATCAGACCCAGTCCGGTTCCCTGTGCCTTGGTAGTAAAAAGAGGTTCGAAAATAAGTTCCGGCTCACAGCTAAAACCTTCGCCGCTGTCTGCGAAGACGATGATCAAATGATCCTGGGCATTTTCTGCGTTGATTATCAGCTCTTTAAAACTTTGGTCGCTCATCGCTTCGGCAGCATTCCTGGTCAGGTTGTAAAATACCTGTTTCATCGCTTCGATGTCGATTCTGACTTTTCCCTGGGCCTGACAATCGGCCTTGATAGTTAAAGAGTCGAATTCGGGCTTGCTTTGAACAAATTTCCACAGTTCTTTGAACGCCTGTTCGAAATCACACTTGTCGAGTCGGGGTCGAGTTTGCGAAGTATAGGTTCGCAGGGTCTCGATGATGTTCTTGCAGCGCTTGACTTCTGAAATTATTTCCGCCACTTCTTCCTGACTTATATCGCCGCCCTTTTCAAGGGATTCCTTAAGAAGTCCGGCATTGGCGAGAATCGTGCCGAGCGGGTTGTTGATTTCATGGGCAATTCCCGCAGAAAATCGGCCAAGGGCCGCGAGTTTGTCTTTTTTGGCCAGCTCTTTCTGAACTTCGATCAGCCGATTTTGTGCCGATGAAAGTTCTTTAACCATGCGATTGAAGCTTTGGGCCACGGTCTCGATTTCATTTCCACTGTTGAGCATCGGTGGTTGGTCGAGGGGAATCTCTTTCCAGTCTCCCTGGGCAACCTTTTCGATGCCATTGCGAAGCGCCTGAAGCGGACCAAAAAGCTTTCGGCCAAGGAAATAGCCGAGAAGCAAAAGACCGATGACCTGAAGAATTGTGAGTCTGACCATGAGTTTGTCGATGTCTGGTCTCGAAATCATGGTTCTTTGCGCCAGATAACCGGTAAGAATGAAGTAGTCCGGTTTAATTTTGAAGACACGAACTCGATAAAGGTCACCATTTTTTTTCAGTTCACCGGAAATGTTTTCTCTGGCCAGACGCTGAATGAAGCTGATTTCTTCGCTGAAAGTGCCTTTTTCAATAATTCCGAGCTGGTTGAAAAAACAGAAAATCGGTACATCAATGCTTGAAAAATCTGGTCTTCGAGCTATTACCAGGTGGTTGCCGGGCGAAAGCTCCTTTATGCTGACCAGATAGCCCTGGTAAGAATATGGTCCCGAATAGGCCAGCTTCTGTAGTTGGCCAGGAGCAATGTTAGGCATAGTTGAATTTTCATTTAAAATCGGCTTATGGTTGGCGAAGATTTCGAGCCAGTCAAGGCCTAAGCTAATCTTTAAGGCATCGAAGAATTTTTGCTGTTCGGCAAAAGTTTTTTCCTGCATACGCAAATTGTTGAAGGCTTCGGCGAGCTCATTACAGGTCAGGTCGAGTTTTCCCTGCTCTTTGTCGAGAAAGCTAACCAACTTTTTCTTTAGCAGCTCTAGTTTGTCAATATCCGAACTGTCGATGGAAAAGCCCAGACTTTGGGCTGCCCAGAAAGAAACCGAAGAAATAATGACCACGGTTAACAAGGCAAAACCCAAAGCCAGTTTTATTCTAATCCCCATATATACCAATATTTTAACTTGACCTTGGCCGTATTGAAAGAAACAATTTTCATTATCTCACCATTGAGAATAGAATATGCTGCAAAGAACTTCTCTGGAGTTCTTAGAATAAATGTTTTAATCTGGTATAATAATGTAAAGAGGTACACATGGCTGATGCAGAAAGAAATTAAAGAATTTTTAAATGAAGTCGACTTGAGCGATGCCAGGCTGATGCTAGTTGGCCTGATTCTTCTGCTGCTGCCTTTAATGTATCTTTATTGGCTTTCATCGGGGCCACAGGCTTCAAGGCAACCAAGAAGCTATTCGACGAATGTCAGCCGACAATCGGCATTCAATCTTACTCCCAGCAAGAAGCCTCTTTTAACCTCACCGGGCACAAAAAAGCCCTCTTTTAGCGTCAGTCCCCGCGGCGACAAGATCGACACAGAACTCGACAAGGCTTGGGCTAAAATTCAGGCTCTACCTCGCGCTCGGCGTATTCCTTCCGATATTCCACCCGAAACCAGAATGATGATCGAAGCCGAAGATAACGAAATTCTCAGCGAAGGTAACCAGATGCTCGACAGTGGCAATTTTGCCGAGGCTGAAAAGGTTTTTATCACTGCAGTCAAAAATGCCCAGGGAAACAAGTTCGTCGAACTATATGCCTGGGGCGGCCTCATGGAGGCCTATCAGATGACCGGAAACATCGTCAAATTCAGAGAGGCTTTTTCCAATTACGTGCGTATGGCCCAGCAGTTGAAAAATGTTTATGGGCCGCTGGCCGACAATATTGCCCGTGCCCAGCAAATGTTTGAACAGCTGGCTCAGGCAGATCCGATCAAAGTTAGAGAACATCTGGTCAAATACAATCTGACCAACAAGACAAATATAACCTACGAACAGTTGATCCAAAGTCTTGAGGATACCAAAGAATGGTATCCAACCGATCTCCAGGAACCTGAACCTAAATTGCCGGACTATTTGAGGCCAGGATACGGAGGCTGATAAAGGGGTGAACGCCATGAGAAAAATGAAACCCAGGAAAGGTAACATTCTAGCTGCGGTAGTGTGTATTCTCGGAGTTATTTTCGCAGTTGCCATCTACTACGGTAGCGCAACTGTCGACCGAACGCGCCAGACCAAACGTGCGCTTGGCGGGGACCAGGCAGCGTCTTTGGCAGAAGCCGGACTGATGCGAGGCATTCATGTCATGAGCAAGTCAATGAACGCTGAAGATGCCTTCAAAAAAGATGCCAATGGCCAAAGCTTTGCCGTGCTGCTGCGCTATCCTTTGCCGGTCAAGTCCGGCAGTGTCAATGAAAACTCGCCCGAAGAACTTGGCAAGGACGAAATGCTCGACATCAGTGTTATGGAAGCAGAGGGCTTTTCGCCCAAAGTTGAGTTGACTTTGAAAGATCTTCGCATCAAACCTGAAGGCGAAGACTGGCTCGATGAAATGGTTACCTATGCTTCAAACAACAAGGTTAAAGACTATGAAGTCACCGTAACCTTCGAGCTCGAACAGGCTTTTCGTATCACGCCCAAGCCTCTCGAGTCCGGAAAATATGAAGTGCCGGGCATTGATTGTGAAGCCGCGATGCGCAAAGATGTCGTCGATTTTCTTGAAAACAAGGGACGTTTAAGCTTTGTTATCGAATTCCCCGACTGGTTGTCCCTTTTCAATTTTTCCATTCCCATAGACTTGTGGATTCCTCTGATCAATAAAAAAATTACTCTCGCAACTATCGATCCGGCCCCTATCATCGACTTGGCGGTCAAACCCCTGACCAAAGGAACCCAGCTCGCCAATGCCATGAATTGCCCCGACGGTATTGGCGTAAAAGATTACTTCGTTCTCGACAAAATTTCCCGGGCCCTGTTCCACCAGATTCTTGACAAGCCGCAATTCTACCCGGTTAAGATCTTCTTCGACAAAGACTTTTTCATGCAGCCTTCCGACCTGTGGCCTACTGGTGTAAAGGTTCCCCAAGACCATAGTCGTTACGTTGAAAAATACGGCACTTTGAAAGTGTCTTCGACGGCAAGAATCAATTTTGTCGATGGCACATTCTCTGAAAGGCGTATCAATGCAACCAAAGATTTCAAGGTTTCTGATACCGAGCCGATGGCGCCGATGTACAGCTTTTTCTGTGCCAATACTACCAACGATCGCATCAATTTCAACGATAACGGCGGTCAGTTCTATGTGAACAACAGCTCTGGCCGACTTTTCAGCAAAGCCGACCGCGATGCCAGAAAAGAGATTCCCGGTCAGATTCGCGTTAACTTCAAACCTGAAGACTTTGTCGATGCCGGTTCGCCCGGTACTCCAATCGTCATCAACACTTCAATGATGGGGCATTTTGACGGGCCAAAACTTGCTGAGAGTGGCTTTGGAAATGGTGCGCTAAATCTTGCTGCCGGCACCGATGGCCTGATGATGCTTGGCCGAACCAAGTCGATGGTCGTCGCCAAAGCTTCATACAATATAGATGCCACCGTCTACTCCAAAAACGTTAAATCCAAAAAAGGCAGTCCGCTGCCCAAGGAATTGAAATTTTCCCGCGGCCCGCTCAGACATGGTTTTCAGCTGTCCTCAACTGCTTTGCCAAAAGTTAAGATGCTGCACAAGGATCCAAAATATGTTGAGAATCGCAAACAATACCAGGCAAGCGCTTTAAAACAGCGTAATGATTCTTATCAATGGTGGGCAAACGACGAAAAATTCAAAATGAAACATGAAGATTATCTCAAGAAGAAAGCTGAAAGTATCAACTTTTTGCCAGATCCTGAGAAATTCAGTTCCAACATCATTCTTTTTGGTATCAGTATGGTATTGCGCGGCATGGGGCAATCGATAACCTTGCCGCCCAAAGGCACGGTGACCTTCGGTTCAACACCGCCTGTAGATGCTTTCTCACGAATGATGATGCCATGGATGGGTACCCGCAACAGCTATTATTGTCTGCCATCTCTTGGTTGGGGGCAAAATAAGACGCATTTTTTCGGCAACTTCTCCTGGTATCCGACACTTTCTCGTGATATCGAGGGCATGATTGCCAAGCGCTATCGCCAATGGCACGTAACCATCATCGGATTGTTCGCCAAAGATCGTCTGCCTTTGCTGCCTTTTCCGCCGCCATGGTGTTTCGTACCACCAATTCCGGTGCCGTTCTGGTTTGCCGATCAGATCATCAACAAATACGATTACAACATGTTTTTCATGAAGGCATACGATGCTGACGATGACGCCGCCGATGGCAGCATGTCGATGTATGATCCCGACTATATGATCAATATGCCGGCGAATTTCTATTCGATCGAGCAGTATGCCAAAAAATCAAATTATTATTACAACAGCCAGGAAAATTTCCTGAAAGATTTGCCGAACCGCATGGTTGAAATAGATGGCAAGAAAGCGCTGCAGTTGAATGGCGTCACTTTCATCGCCGGATCGCTTGGAACCGACAGTACGCCTTTCGTTAACCCCGATGGCGGCGACACTTTCTACGTGACCGGCAAAGGAATGATCGTCGTTTCGGGCAATGTCAGCCTGGGCTGCAATATCAAATGCCTCGACGAAGGTGCGAAAAGAACCGTTTTCAGTCTCATTATCCGCAACGGTGGTCTGATCGCGACCAATGAAGGCGATCTGGTTTTCGAGGGCTCGCTGTATACCAATCGCGGCCTTTATATTGGCTCTAATACCAGACTTAACATTCAGGGAAACTGGGTAACCAATGAGTTTGCCAAGCATCGTATGCGTGGTGAAGTCATGGTTGATTTCATTGCTTCGCGGGTGCGATCTTCCCTCGGCAGCCTTCATCCGGTTGTTGGTAAGTATGATCCGCGAAGATACTACCTGGCATTATCGCCGCGCTGGAATGCCTGGAAGGTTGATTGAAAATGAAAAAGGGCTGGTCGCTGGTAGAAATTCTCGTTGCTGTAGGGGTAATCGTCATTGCCTTCCTGCCGTTGATCAATCTGATCAGTAACAATGCCGTTTCTACCGCCAAAATAGGCAACTATTCGAAAGCTTCGGGTTTGTTAACCAAATTCATGGAAGAGGTTAAACATGTCCCGTTCAGCCGTTACCAGGAAGAGTGTCCTGGCCTGGGGGATGGTAACCCGATCAAGATTCCCGAGAAATTCTATCCTGACACCAAGGCCAGTCTTGAAGAACTGAAAAAGGATAAAGAATTCTGGATCGATAATTCGATGAAAGCTTCGAAAAATGAATTTGGTCAGTTGGTTGAAATTGCTTTTACCTGCGAGATTAAATGGCATGATAAAGGCCAAAAGGATGCCACTGGCCAGGAAGAAAGAATATTGCGCGATTATGCAATAATCTTCAATCCTGAAACCAGGTATTAGAGGATCGAAGAAGGGGGCTGGAAAATGAAACACAAAACTAAAGGCACAACCCTGATCGAAATTGTGGTTGTTACCGCTCTGGCTTCGATGGTGCTTGGCTCGGCCATGGGAATCTGGAGCTTTGCCCGCCGAAATATGTCGAGAACCGCTACCAAACAAACCCTGCAACAGGACAGCACCAGAATTCTCACCCACCTTGCCGCAGATTTGAAAGCCGCTAAGGGCGAAACCTTTTCGTCTACCAATGATCCCCTTTCGCTGGAATTCACCAGATATGCAGTTAATCCCGAAGACAATACCAAACTCTCCAGCGAAATAACCCAGAAAATCAAATATACTTTTAATAAACCGGTTTTGCGCCGTTATGTCGATGGCAAACTCAAGCAGACGCTTTCATACGGCGTTACCAATATTCAGATTAATCGCAAGGAATTGAGTGCCGAAGAGAAAGAAAAAGATCCTTATCTCGAAGCCCGGGTCGATATTGTCCTTGAAATGGGGCAACGCGCCCCTGGAACCACCGCCGAAGAGCATTTTATCAAGCATACCTCGGTGGTTATCCGCGACGAGTTCTATTCTCTAGTCAATAAAGATCGCTCGGATGTCTTTGAGGAAGCCGCTGAAGTTGCCGTTGAAATCGTCAAAGAGAATGATTCAAACTTTTTCAAGGACGAACTCGACGCCGAATCGCTCAAGAGCCTTACCGATGCGCAGCTCGATGACCTTGAAGAGTCGCAGAAGGTCGATCTTGAAGAAGCGATTAACGGTTTGAAAGAAATTGATAAACAGATCGACAAGGTTGAAACCGGCGACGGTTTCTTTTCAAACGCGCTATGGTGGAAGAACCAGGACGCTGAAGACGTGCAAAAGCTCAAGGATAAGCTTGAAGACCTTGAATACAAAAAGAAAAAGAATGGAATCCCGGTCATCCCTGGAAAAGATTCCGGCGAAAGATGCTCTGATAAGGCCGATGATATCATCGATGAGCTTGAAGGCAAGATCAAAGATCTTGATAAGGATTTTATGCAGAAGGCTTTCGGCAATTCCTACGTCGACCCGGAAACGGCGACTACCGATGAACAAAAAGAGTTGGCCGATCTGCAAAAACGTGCCTTCGATATGCGCGTATCAGATCGCCAGGTCGATAAGGCTATCGAAGAAATGGATGAGGATGAAAAGGCACAGGCCGAGGCTGACGGCTCGATTCCCAAAAAAATGATTGAATACTACACAAGATCCGAGGCTGAAATTCGCGAGGAGATCAAAACCTCCGGAATCGCCGAAGAAGGATCAGCTGAATTCAATTCAATGGTTGCCAAAGAAGTGAAGAAAATGAACGATCTGAAAGAAATGTATGATGACTGCAGCCTTGAGGCTTTTGATGACGGTAGCATTGAAGAAAAGTCGGTCAAGGCCTACGAAGCCGCCAAGCAACTCAAAGGCCTTGCTGAAAGCAAGAAGGATACTTTCAAACTGGTTGAACTCGCGGTCGACAATCTTGCAGAGATCGATGAAGCACGAAAACTGAAAAAAGAAGAACTCGTCGACGCCCAGTAAAGATTCCCTGAAAAGCGCTCATCCAGACTAGGCATCCCTTGATGCCTATGTCGCCAAAACAAATCTGGATGCCCGGTTTAGGGGCATAAGCTCATCTGGAGATTTACAGTAAGTTTTAATTTTCAATGAGTTTTTTGTGCAAAAGAAAAAGACTGTTTAATGGATTTTCCCATTAAACAGCCTTGAGGGGAGAGTAAAAAACCGGTTGGGTTTTTTCGCTTGCTTGTGATTTTAAATCATTATCGACAAATCAGGCACTTTATTGGGCCATGCCGAATTGTCCGTAAAAAGACACCGGAGTGGTTGCCGGATTGCTGTAAACGTTTATCTCATTAAAACTGCCGTCCTGCTTGAATGAAAGCGCATAGTAAATATTGTATTCAGAGTCATACCAGACGATTTCTTCAGAACCGCTGTATTTTTTTGGTGTTCCCACTGATCGGTATGATTCACCAATAGCCAGGATACTGCTGGAGCTGAAGGTAAACTTCACTTTATCACCATCATTGTAGGGAAAGCCGCCTGGAACAGAATTGCCGAATCTGCCATAGGTCAGATCCATAATCTGTCCCTTAAGGGAATCAGGAATCGTAACGTCGGTTCCGGCGCCGGTGTCAGTGCTTGTTCCCGTGCCAGTTGAGGTTGCTGCGGGTTCGGGAACCAAAGCGCCTTCGACAATCCTTACCTGAAAGGCGGTGCTGCTGGAATCTCCGACTTTGGTAATTTCAAGGCCGGTGATGCCATTGGCATAACCGGTGAAGTTTTTCATAATCAAACTAAAATTCTTGGCCGCATCGGCAAAAATGAAGTTGAGAGTGCCAATGGTCTTATCAGTGGCATCCTGAGTATAGGTATAGGTTCCTGATAAAGTTGCGCCACCGGCATCCGGAAACTTTGAAATTCCAGTATCTTCGGCGTTGTTAACGTATGTGAATGTGTTGGTGGTGCCGTCACTGGCAAAGGTAATAGTTGGATTGAAACTCATTTTTACGCCATTGAATGCTGCAGCGTTAACCGGAGCATTCACCGCGGTTGGGCCGACATAGTTTCCATCATCATCGTCATTGCCAAATGGGTTGCAGCCAATAATGCTTATTGTAGAAAGGAAAACCAAAAGAACGAACAAAAATTTCCTCATAAAAACTCCTGTAAATTGTTTGCTATTAAATTTGTATCATTTTGAGATCAGAAAATCAACTTTTAAATTTGATCTGCATCATTGGCCATCGAGAAATTCAGACGGGGCGGGTAGATAATCAGTGCGTTTAAAAGGAGTCTTCTGAATCAGCTCAACGCTTGCGCCGACTGTTATCTGGCGCTTTCAGTAATTTTTCTGAAAATTCCGAAGTTTTGTGTTTCCTCAATCATCTTGTAGTTGCTGAAAATGAATTTGCCAAGCTCGGGAAAATCTTGCGCCGTATCTGGGCCACTTACCCGCGATTTAACAAAGACGAAGATGATGAAATCGGGCGGGGAATGCTGCAATGCTTTTAGAAATTCAAGACGCAGATTTTTGATATAAGGCCTGGAAAGGTGATGGCTAAAATGATAGTCATACAAAAATCTTGTTGAAACAGGCACTTTCGCAATCAAGAGGCCATGAATCGCGCCATTCACCCAGTCCAGCGGTTGAACGGTCTGACCTGGCTGTAAATTCTTTTGTAAAAATAATGCAATTTGGTCGGGTACCCCCGAAAGAGGTGGTTCAAGCGGCAAACCACGTATTTGCAATGAAAATTCGCCAGACCAGCCCACCGCCATCGGAAGCAGAATAATCAGGGTGAGGATTCGCACGGCTTGTTCTATTGGCCGGCCGATGTCGCTTCGACAAAGCACGAATGAGGTTGAAACTGCCGCAAAAATGAAAAAGGGCGCCCAGTGATAAAACCAGAATTGCCCGGAAATTGCCGGATAAAGAAAGTAAATGAAAAAGCAGGTAATCAGCAATTTCATTTGATTTTGCCGATGGCTCTCACTTTCTTTAAGGCCGAAGCAAATTCCGGCCAGGGCCA
>CAZTHA010000035.1:0-19685 GCA_964613435.1 uncultured bacterium | reverse complement strand
ACGTCGGTTGAGGCGTGAATAGCTTTTACCAGCGGCGGAATTGCCATCGGGCCAAGGTTGCGCAGAATGGTCATACCGGCGTTTCTGGTATTCAAATCAGAGCTGCGAACTACCGGAATCAAGCCATGAACGACGTTTTCATGCATCATCTGCGACAGGGTTTCGATGGTTATGTTCTGAACACCCTTGTTAGGATCGCCCAGGGCCTCACACAAAGCCTCGACAACTTCTTTATTGTCGGCAAAAGCAACCAGCTCGCGCACCGCTTTGCGGCGTAACCCGGGATCGGAATTTTTTAACTGTTCAAGTAATACTGCTGAACTAGCCATAATCAACTTCCTTTCCCTGATGATTTGCTCAAAAGTCTTTCAACTTCCTGAAGCATCAGATCTGGTTTGATCGGTTTCTGCAGAAACGAATTGGCTCCAAGGGTCAGACCCTTCATAACCATTTCTTTCTTACCTTCGGTAGTCAGAATAATAATGGGAATATGCTTGAACTTGTCATTTTCCTTGACCTGGGTGATCAATTCAAACCCATCCATGCCAGGCATATTCAGGTCAGTGATAATTATGTCGACTTCGTTCTTTGACATTGCTTCGATAGCTTCGATGCCGTTATTGGCTTCGAGCACCTTGTAACCGGCTTTTTCTAAGGGAAAGCAGGCTACTTTGCGCAACATCAAGGAGTCTTCAGCCACAAGTATTGTTTTGGCCATTATTTGGAATCCTCCGGAAATTCTGGAATCTTAACAGCAGATTATAATTAGAAATGACCAAAAAATGCAACCCATTTACGAGTTGCATTTTGTACAAAGCCGGTTCAATTTTTCCCAAAATTGCCGCCAGACGTTTGCAAAGCTAAGAGATAGCCTTTGGCAATTTTCTGGAGCCACTCAATTTTTTTTCAGCATTTTTTCCGGTTGGGCAATTGTTTCCAACAAAGCTGTAAGTCGCTGACGTGTGTTCCGATCGGCATCACTGCTCAAACCACGTTTGACAGCCTGGCCTGCCTGCATCAACTCATCGCGTTCAAAATGATAAAGAGCAAGATAAAGATTCGCTCGCGCAGACTGCGGATTTCTCATAAGCTCTTCGTTAAGAGCTTTCAGCCCATAACCGGCGGCAATGGCAGCCGGCCCCTCTTCTTTGCTCAGGTGCAATGCCGATGAAAGGCCGAGGTATGTCCGGCCAACTTCGGCGAGATCTTGAGCCATCATAAAGTAACGCATCGCAGAAAAGAACGAACCGCGTTTAAGATAGTCGGTAGCAATAAGGCGAAAACTGCTTCTAGGCGCATGGCTCGCGCCGGGCAAGGCCATGATTTCAGCAAAATCAATTCGCGCAGACCCGTTGCTGCTGTCTGCATATTGTCCGTCATTTATTATACGCTGACATACAGATTTAAAAGCAGGATCATCGAGCTTGGGCAGCAACTGTTGCAAACGGGCCACCCCGGTTTCAATTTTCCCTTCAGAGTAATCGAGCAGGGCAAGTAATACGGAAAAGCGCGGATCATTTGGCTTGAGGGAGCGACCGTATTCACTGCATTTTCTCGCCATATCGGGACGATAAGAGGCGGTCAGGTAGAATCGCCCAAGATTGAAATACGATTCGGCATTTTTTTGGTCCTGTCTGGCGATTTCAGAGAGGGTCACTTCTGCGCCGGCATAATCCAGATTCTGCATCTGGGCCTCTGCAAGCAGGTTCAGCAAAAGATCGTCGCCTGGGTATTGTTCGAGAGCTTTTTTTAGCAACCCAGCGGCAACGGCATAATGACCTGCTCCCATGGCGACTCCAGATGACAACCGGGTAATTTCAGAATCGGTTTTCAATTCTCTGGCCTGATTGTAGATATCAAGAAATGACTGGTAAGATTTTTCTGACAATAGCGGTTTAAGCTTCATCAGATGTTTACCAAAGGCGAGAAAATCTTTGCTGTAAACATATACGAGGCTGGTAAGAATCTGAATTTCAAGGAAACGGCGGGTATCCTGCTGCTGTTTTGCCAGGCGCCCTGCCATTTTCAGTCTTTCGCGGGCAGTTTCAAGATCGCCTTTTTCGATTGCATAGCGACCATACTCAAGATTAACCAGAAACGACCCGGAATTTTCGCCAATGAAAGCTGAAACATCCCAGTTTTCCGCATTAACGGCGGTTGGCGGCAAAGAACGCCTTTTGTTTTCATTTGGCGCAACAACATTTTTGCCTGCTGCTGTCCGCTTCTGTTGCCTGGGTTCTACTTCTTTTTCATCCATGGCTATGGTCGGATCATTTGCCGAGAGAGCGACATCTTTTACGGGCAGAGGTTGAAAACCTGCTGGAATAGATTCTTTTCCCAACTCATTTACCTGGTTGAGAAGTTCGGTTGCGCGCGTGTGCCCGGGTTGCACTTTCAGTATCCACTGCAAATGAGCTGTGGCTTCGGCGGCTCGACCAAGTTTTATCAAATTTTCCGAAAGATACACTCTGGCAATGATATTGTTGGGTGAATTTTCAAGGACGGTTTGAAACTGGCTGTAACTCTCGTTGAAACGGTGAAGCGAGAACAAAGACTGGCCGTAACGAAATCTGGTTCTGATATCCTGGGGTGCAAGCTTCACCGCTTGGGCAAAATGGCTGGCTGCAATCTCGAAATTGTTACTTCTAAAAGCCTGCTCTCCATTTTGAAAGAGGGTTTTCATATCGCCCAGGTCGGCAAAAACCGGAGAGAAAAGGTGTAATAACAATATGCAAAACGCAGCGATAGAATTTTTTTGCAAAACTCTGCCTCCGAATAAGAATCTTTATATTTCTTACACGGGTTATCGTCTCAATCGCCGGCAAAATTCAGCCTAAAATTTTCCGCATGGGAAATCAGAAAAAAAGAAGGCCTGCCAGACCACTGACAAAAATTACCGCGGCAGGATGAAGTTTGCCCTCGGTCAAAACAAGTATTGCAAAGGCAACAAAACCTAGTAACAGCTCAAACCAGTTTGAGATTGCCACCGAACCAAATGACCAGGTCGCGCAAATTATTAGACTTAAAACACCGATCTGAAAGCCATGCTGAACCTTCTTCACATGCGCATTCGAACTGACTCGGTCAAAAAATCGCGCAACAATGGCCATAAGGCAAACAGAGGGAAGAACTACCGACAGGGTCGCCAAAACGGAACCGGCAAAACCGCCCATGCGAAATCCGACAAAAGTTGCCGCATTAATGGCAATCGGACCCGGAGTCATCTGGGCGACGGCCAGAAGTGAGGTCAACTCTTTTACCGCAAGCCAGCCATGCACAACAACAATTTCGTGTTGAATCAGAGGTATGGTCACCAGGCCCCCGCCATAGGCACCCAGACCCACAAGCATGAAACTTTTGGCTAATTGAAAAAATAACTGGTTCATTCTGCTTCCTGCGAATCTTCAATTTTTTCTGGCGAAACCGAATTTTCAAGAACAGTTTCCTCTTGGGCATCGCAGATGAAATAACCGGCCAAACCGGCACAAAGAACCGCCCAAACCGGATGAAAGTTCAAATAGATCACTAAAAAGATGCCAAAGGCACAGACAACGGTGCTCTTCAAGTTTTTAAGCCGTTTCCGACCAAAAATGTAAGCAGCAAAAGCTATTTGTCCGGCAACTGCGATTGCACAGCCGCGCAAAAAACTTTCAACTCTAGGATTGGCAAAGTATGGCATGGCAAACAGGGCAATCAGAAGAATTATGATAAAAGAAGGCAAAACCGTTCCTGAAACAGCAAGAAAAGCACCCAGAGGCCCTTTTAGTCGCCGGCCCTGCAAATAGGCGATATTAACGGCGATGGCGCCGGGAACCAGGGTTGCGGTAGACATTTCCGAAAGAAAATCTTCGTCCTTTATCCATTGCTTTTTCAACACCAGTTCATGTCTGACAACGGTTGCCATTGCCAGTCCCCCTCCAAGGGTGAACAACCCAACCCTGAAAAATGTCCAGAAAAGGTTGAAGCAGGTAGGATGTCCAGATTCAGCTGAATTGTCAGTTAATGTTTTCATTGATTCCTTTAAAGATAAGTGCGAACAACAATCTAACAAATCTGGCACCATAGCTAAACCGAAATTTTACCGGGTCCTCCCCGCAAAAAATTCAGGGGTAAACTTTTTTCCCTGTTCTGCCGATAATAATATTGGGATTAGGGAAAAAATGCCTTTTTAACATGGAAGTTACAAGGGAGTGAAAATAATGGTTGATTCCATCAATGGACCTGGGAAAAGAATAATAATTACGACAAAGCCCAAGCCAAAAGAAAAAACAGAAGGAAAAGACAATTCTTTTGACAAGGCTTTGAAAGATAAAGCCGGCAATGCCGACAAGGCTGCTGCCAACGCCAACACGCTCAACCCGGCGCAGAACAATTTAAAAATTCTGCAACAGCAGCAGCTCACCAGAATGCAACGACTGCAGGAAATCGCCCGCCAAGTTCAGGACGGCACCTACAAAATGGTCGATGCGACGGTTCTGGCAGAAAAAATCTATCAGGTAATTTCTGACGGCAAAACCCGGGAAAAATTTATCAAGAAGCTTTTACAGGAAGAGGCCGAAAAGATACCCAACAAAGAAAAGGGTAATCTTTCAGACCTGGAACTGAAAAAGCTGGTTTTCATGATCAGGGAAAGTCAGGATGAGCCCTTCGACGATCCTGAACTTGAAAAAATGCTCGATGAATTAAGCTGATTATTGCTGATAAAAGCCGATAAAAACCTTTTCAGGTTTTTTAAATTGATCCGGAAACCCCGGAACATCTGACTTAAGCTCACTCAGAATGTTTTCGGGTTTTCGGGCAAGGTCAGTGACCTGCTGATAATTGAAGTTCAGCAAATCTTCCGGCGGCTTATTCAGAGTAAATTCACGATAGAAGTATTTCTTGCCAAGATTAACGTCGTTGATGCGGGTAAATTCATTCAATTCAGGCTCTAGAGCGAAAAGCTCCTGCTGGTATTGCTTCGAAAACACAATCAAGCCAACGATCTTCTCGGGCATTTTCACTTCAACGTAGCGGCCTTTTTCCTCATCGAATTCAGCCAGGCTGTCAACATTTTTGAACTGAAGGGTTTCTACCCCGTAGCCAGGTTCAACCTCTGGAAAAAACAAATTTTCGGCCTCTTTCATCTTTGTGAAAAGGATGTTTCCGGCAATATCGAAACACATCGCTTCCGGCTTCACGGGCAATTTTATTTTGTATGGATTGGCAGCGACTTTCGTGCTTTCTTCATCAAAAGTAAAGATATAAAGATTGTTTTCTCCTTTTGAAAAGACGGCAACCTTTACCCGATTTTCCGAATATACTTTGTAAAAAGCAGCAAGGTCACAGGTCAGATTTTCGGCATCTTTTGCGTAAACACCTTGTTTAAGCCAGTTCTTGACAATATCGTTGCCTATGACCATTATTCCATCATTGGTGAAGCCGATGTGGCGACTTTCAGCATCTCTCGATTCTACAAGAAGCTTTGGGCGGCTTTGATGGTTAACAAATGAATAACTCCCGGGTCGGTCATCTGACCATGAATAAACGACAAGGCGGCCTTTATCGAGCTGAAACCCTGGATCAAAAGCCCAGCTTATTCTTTTTGGGCTTGAGGCAACGGCGAAGCTTTTTTCAAAACCTTCAACAATCTCGAGAGTTCCGTCAGTAATGGCACGCAAAAGCCTTTTTTCGGGAAAATGATGGATAGGCCGAGAAGCTGCATAAGCAGGATTCTGCCCTCGCCAAAGCGTTTCGACAACCTTTGCCTGCCCTTCTTGCCATTCATCAAAGAATATCTGGTAAGAGCCGTCGGAATTTTTATGCCAGGTCTGATACCAGCTGGAATTGGCAATTTGATACCAGTTATGATCCTTGAGAATCTCTACTTCAGCCGGGGCAAAATCATCATTATTGGGGCGAACAGAAATCTTTCGCCCCGGCCCACAACTCATGGGAGCTCCGAGGGTTCTAAAAACCGGCTTGGCAACACTGTCCCTGATCAGGAGATCTCTTTGATCCTGATGCTGAGAAGAGTTTCCACCGAAATCAGCCAGATTTACCGGGCCATCGAAAACCTGCCTGAATAATGTCGTTCTAACCGGAACAAAGGTTTCAGGGGATTTGAAAGAAAGCATTCGAAAATCTTTAAGATTATCAATGTAGAAGCCATCAGCCGGGTCACAGTCAAAGAATAGCCCAATTGGTCTGAGTCTTTCGTAATCAGTTTTAACTCGAAAAACTTTTCCTGAATCTTTATAAGAAAGCATCAGAAAAATTTCGGCGGCATCGGCGGCTGTAAAGGCAACAAAGAAGCAGAAAACAAAAAGCAAATAGAATTTGTTCCTCATAAAACCTCATTTCGATTCTGTCTGGGAATAGCTGGGCTTATTCTACTCCAAAGCTACTATTGCTTCAATAAGTGAGACCAGATTCAAAAATCCTCGGTTTTTCGTAAAAAAAAACAGGTTTTTGCCGAAACTAAAGTTTAGTTAGGTTTTGAAAGCTCTGTACACAGGTTTACATAAATTTGTGTACAGAGTTTTATGTAAACCAAGCATCTGTTAGCGATCCTTTTTAACACATCGTCTGCGTTTTTTTTGTTAAAATTTCACACAACTCGATCCGCGGTGTGAAAAATTTTATGTACAGAATATTGACAAAAAACTATTCCATTTTTGCAAGGATTTTTTCAGCTTTTTCACCAAAGTTCGCAAAGGCTTATAAACAGTCTTTGTCAAGAGGGTAGCTCAATTCTTTTTCCACAACATTCAATTCAGTATTAATGCTTTTCCCCATGGTTTTCCACAATTTCCACTATTTTTTTATGTACACGCCTAGACATATGCACAACATTCTGAAACTCTCTTTAAAAAAGGGTTTGGCCGTGTTTTTGTTGGACGGAAAAAAAAAGAAGAGTGTTTTTTTCACAAAAAGACACTCGATATTATCAAATTATTGATATTAATTCTCTATGTCGAGGATCTCGCCACCAAAAATGTCGATTGCATCTGCAATTGCCGGCTTTTCCATGACTTTTTTTCGCGCGGCCTCGTCGATTTGGGCGATTTGCTCACGATGCGACATTCGTACAACCGGTTTTTCTTTTTCCTGCTGCCTGATTTTGCCCGGCTTGGCAATTTCAACCTTGGAAATTTTGCCAAAAGCTTCGCGAGCAGCTTCTAGAAGTGTTTCCAGATTTTTTTCTTCCATAAGCTTGTTAACAGCAAATTCCTGCTCGATGAAAACATGCAAAACCCCATTTTCAGGTTTCTGAATTCTGGCCGTTGCCAAAAGAGCGCCACAGACCTTGGATCTTGCTGATACGGCATTTTTAAAATCCAGCAAAGGGTCTTTAACAATATTTCTGGTAAGTTCTTCAGGCGGAGGCGGTAAAGGCTCACGCGGTCTGACAACGACCGGTCGGCTGACAATGCCGGTTCTTTTGATTCCCGCCACTTTTTGCTCAAGGGCTTCAATTCTTTTTTCAAGCTCTTCGGCAGAAAAAATCTCGTTTCCAAGGGATAAGCGAATCATTTCAGATTCGAGCAGAATTCTCGCCTGAAAGGAACTTCGCAAGCTCATAATCGCCCGCTCGACTCTGGTAACAGCAGAAACAAGATATTTTGGTGACAGATTTTTGATCTGGGCCAGTATTTCTTCAACCTGCTCGACCGGCAAATCAAGAATCTGATTGGCACCGGCATCAATTTTCAACAACATGCAACGGCGCAGGTATTCAAGAAAATCGCGAGCTATGGTTGCCGGTTCATAACCCTTGAAAAACAGTTCATTGAGAATTTTCACCGCCTGAGCTGGCTCTTTGTTGAAGATTCCCTGCGATAACTCTTTCAAAATTGAGTAACTCAGGCGTCGAGTCATCAGCAAAACCTGGTCGAGCTCGATTCGGCCGGAAACCGTCGACGATGAAATCTGGTCGAGCAAGCTCAAAGCATCGCGAAAACCGCCCTGAGCACATTCAGCAATCATACCAAGTGCTTCAGAATCAAATTCGGGAAATTGCCCGGCTTCACTTTCTGCTTTTACTATCTCTTCAAGCCTTGTTTTTATGGTCTTTCGCGAGACAGAGTGAAAATCAAAACACTGACAACGTGAAATGATAGTCGCCGGAACCTTTTGAGGGTCGGTGGTCGCCAGAACGAATATTACGTTTTCAGGAGGCTCTTCAAGAGTTTTTAAAAAGGCGTTGAATGCTGAACCCGAAAGCATGTGAACTTCATCGATGATGTAAATCTTGTATTTACCTTCGGCTGGTTTGTATTTTACCTTTTCCCGCATCTGACGAATATCTTCAACGCTATTGTTGCTGGCAGCATCGATTTCGATGATATCCATAAAGTTCTGCTGATCGATGCGCCGGCAATTTTCGCAATTACAACAGCAGTCCGGTAATCCCGCTGCGTCAATTTTCGGTTCGGCACAATTAAGAATCTTGGCCAACAGCCTGGCACTAGTGGTTTTACCTGTACCGCGGGGACCCGAAAACATGTAAGCGTGTGAAATCCGACCAGAAGCTACCGAAGACTGAATCGTGCGGGAAATGTGTTCCTGACCTGCTAGCTCGCCAAACCGAATCGGCCGATACTTGCGATAAAGATTCTGTTTTGCTGGAACTGACATGATTTACTCCTGATAGCTTTTTTTCCGGGTCTAATATTAATAACCTTTTTCCGGTCTTAAGGCAAATGACCTAAAATATAAAAACCCCTTCTGAAAAGGGGTTTTTAAAAGTCGTGCACCTGACTTCGAACTTACATCAATAGCCCGTGTCCTGAACTATAGGCTCCGGACAGGCGCTGCCACATCACCCGAAAGCGATCGCTTACCGTTGCTATCTTCCGATCCTGGCGGGGTTCACGGACTCTCGCCGTGTGGAACCCGTCCTTCGATGCTTTTAGAACCGGCCGGTACTACCAATAAAGCCCTCTGTCAGGGATTCAGTCCGCCTGACGGGGGTTTGCGGTTGATAGAGGACCCCGAGCCCTCCACCTAGCACGACAGCGGAAAGGGCGGGATTCGAACCCGCGGTAGTGTGACCTACACACGCTTTCCAAGCGTGCGCCTTAAGCCACTCGGCCACCTTTCCAGGGGTTTTTGCCTGGGATTTTTTTATTCGCCAGCAAAAAACAGCGCGCCCGAGAGGACTCGAACCTCTGGCCACCAGATCCGCAATCTGGTGCTCTATCCAAACTGAGCTACGGGTGCAAATTTCACCTCGGAGAGAGGGGGATTCGAACCCCCGGTACCAGTTACCCAGTACGACAGTTTAGCAAACTGTTGGTTTAAGCCACTCACCCATCTCTCCAGAGTAGAAAGCGGAGGAAGTAGGATTCGAACCCACGGAGCTTTCGCCCTTCGGTTTTCAAGACCGACGCCTTCGACCACTCGGCCATTCCTCCAAGTGTTTGTTAATTTACCACAGGTACAAAATAAAAGCAACAAAAAAATTGTTGCAATTCAGGTGTAGAACATTCGCAAAACCACGCTGGCTTATGGGCCGGGAATTAAATTGGCAGGTTGCGAGGCCAGGCCAGGTTGATTTGTCGGGGCTTCTATTTTTGGCTGTTCATTGACGGTATAAATAACCAGTTCTTCTGGTTTTACCAGGCCCAAACGTTCACGAGCCAACCGTTCAATGCCCTCTGGTGTTGAAAGCATATCGAGGTTCTGCTTCAGATGCCTGTTCTCACGTTCAAGCGCCTCGATTTTCTCTTTCAGTTCGGTTTCCCTTTGCAGCAGATTTCTGATGTTGTTATATCTGACGAGATAGGTTATCGAGAGAGCCACACAAAAGACGACCGACAAGATAAACATGATTTCGGTTGAAAATCTGACTCTTTTTTTTCGTCCGGTTTTTGCTTCTTCAGCCATACATCAACTCTTTTTAAAACCGGGGCGAATTGTTTCGCCCCGGCAAATTTTCATCAATCCGCCGCTTCCTCTTTGGAAGGAATTCTAACTACAGATATCAGTTTATCGTCATCATCAAGGGTAATCAGTTTGACTCCGGAAGCTGCGCGGCCGGTGTTTCTGATTTTATCTGCGTCAAGTCTGACAACCTTGCCATTAGTGGTAACCACCATAAGTTCATCGCCTTCAAACATTCGTTTGATTGAAAGAACTTCGCCGGTTTTTTCCATTATCTTCAGGTTGATTACACCCTTGCCACCACGATGGGTTACGCGATAATTGTTGATGTTCGTCTGTTTTCCATAACCAAGGGCAGAAACGGTAAGAAGTTTGCCTTCGTAGACAATCTTATCTTCGATTTCTTCGCCAGTTGCTTCATCAGAAGCTTCTTCTCCGACTTCTTCTTCAACAACCAGTTCTTCGACGATTTCGGCTTCTTCACCACTTTCTTCTGCGGCAACGGGAACGGTGATCTGGCCTTCTGCCAATAAAGCATCGAGCTCTTCTTTGGATCTGGCAGTACTGAATACTTCCATGCCGACGACTTCATCGTTTTCATCACGGAAAGTAATCGCCTTAACCCCTCGGGCAGCGCGGCCCATAACCCGAACTTCGCTTTCAGCAAATCGGATTGCATAACCGTTTCTTGTGGCAATTACCACTTGTTCACCACCAAGAATGGGTTTAACGCCAACAAGTTCATCACCATCGTCGAGTCTAAGGGCGATAATGCCACGGGCTGTCGGTCTTGAGAAAGCTGAAAGCATGACCATTTTGCAGATACCGCGTTTAGTGACCATGAACAATCTTCTGATCGCATCAAATTTCTTGATCGGCAGTAGCGCGGTTACGATTTCATTTTCTTCAAGCTGCAACAGATTGACGATAGCGCGACCACCAGCCTGGCGACCGCCTTCCGGAATCTGATAACCCTTGATCCAATGAACTCGGCCTGATGAAGTAAAGGCCATCAGATACGAGTGGGTCGAAGCCAGGAACATGTGTTCAACGACGTCGTCCTCTTTTACGCCCATAACCGTGCTGCCCTTACTGCCACGACTTATCTGTCGGAATACGGTCGGCGACATGCGCTTGATATAACCATTTCTGGTGACAGTGATGATTATATCTTCTTCCTGCATAAGATCTTCAATGTCGAGCTTTTCAGCGGTCGAGCGGCTGATTCTCGTTCGACGTGCATCGCCGTATTTTTCTCTGATTTCGATCAACTCGTCCTTAACGATTTCACGAACTTTAACGTCGGACTCAAGTATTCCCTTGAGTTTTTCGATCAAAGCCAGGGTTTCATGATAATCGGCAACGATTTTATCGCGTTCGAGGCCGGTAAGGCGCTGCAAACGCATATCGAGAATCGCCTGGGCCTGCTTTTCCGAAAGCATGAAGGTGTCCATTAATCCCTGTCTTGCTTCTGCCGGGTCCGGTGATTCCTTGATCAGCTGAATAACCGCATCGAGGTTGTCAAGAGCAATGGTCAAACCTTCAAGGATGTGGGCTTTTTCTTCAGCTTTTCGTAACTGAAACATGGTGCGCCGACGAATGATTTCACGGCAGTGATCGATATAGAATTCCATCATCTGCTTGAGGTTCAGCACCAACGGCCGATTTTCAACCAAAACCAGGTTGATTACCCCAAAGCTTGACTGCAATTGTGTGTGCTTATAAAGCTGATTAAGTACAACGTCGGTGTTCACACCTTTGCGCAGTTCAATACAAACGCGCATGCCTTCGTGACTTGATTCATCGCGAAGGTCGGTAATTCCGTCTACTTTCTTGTCTTTGATCAGATCGGCGATTGATTTTACCAGACGCGCCTTGTTCACCTGATATGGAAGTTCAGTGACGACGATACGGTCACGGCCCTTGTTGAACTCTTCAATATCGACTACAGATCTGATAACGATACTGCCGCGCCCGGTGCGAAACGCTGATTCAATGCCTTCAGTGCCCATAATGATGCCACCGGTCGGGAAATCAGGTCCAGGAACGATTTCAATAAGCTCATCGATGCTCAGGTCGGGATTTTCAATCAATGCGACAACACCATTGATAACTTCTGTAAGGTTGTGCGAAGGCATGTTGGTGGCCATACCGACGGCAATACCCGACGAACCGTTTACCAGGAGATTGGGAAATTTACTTGGTAAAACGACCGGTTCGTTGAGAGATCCGTCGAAATTCGGCATCCAATCGACGGTTTCCATTTCCAGATCACGCAACAGTTCTTCAGCAAGCGCTTTGAGCCGGGCTTCGGTATAACGCATCGCTGCAGCTTCATCGCCGTCGACTGAACCAAAGTTTCCGTGCCCATCGATTAATGGATATCTAAGACTGAAATCCTGAGCCATGCGCACCAAAGTGTCATAAACAGCCGCGTCACCATGTGGGTGATACTTACCCAGGACTTCCCCGACGGTTCTCGCCGACTTGACAAAGGCTTTTTTACTGGTAAAACCCTGGTCGAACATCGCGTATAGAACGCGACGATGCACCGGCTTGAGACCATCGCGAACATCGGGAAGTGCGCGACCAACGATTACGCTCATGGCGTAATCGATGTAAGAAGATTTCATATCATCTTCAATGTTGATAAATCTATTTCCAACCGTTGGAGGTGGCGGGGGCGGA
This sequence comes from uncultured bacterium, assembly GCA_964613435.1. Classification (GTDB taxonomy): domain Bacteria; phylum Muiribacteriota; class Ozemobacteria; order Ozemobacterales; family Ozemobacteraceae; genus DYKG01. The sequence continues at coordinate 7,130 of CAZTHA010000035.1, read as the reverse complement.
GGAGCCTGAATATCGCCGGGATTTCCTTCAATTGGATTTTCGTTGTTGGTGTCCATTTACTGACCCCTTTATTAAATGTCGAGATTCTTTACCTGTTTTGCATACTGAGTGATAAAATTGCGCCTTGGCTCAACCTTATCGCCCATCAAAACAGAAAAGATCCGGTCTGCTTCGGTTTCATCGTCAGCTCTGACTCTTTTTAGAATTCTTGATTCAGGATTCATAGTGGTATGCCAGAGCTGTTCGGGATTCATTTCACCAAGACCTTTGTAACGCTGAATAGTAACCTTTTCACCACCACCGAATTCAGTGGTGAGCAACTTATCTTTTTCATCATCGCTGTAAGCATACATTTCAAGCTTACCTTTTTTCAGCTTATACAAAGGCGGTTGAGCAACATACAAAAAGCCCTTGTCGATAACTTCCGGCATATATCTGAAAAAGAAAGTCAGCAAAAGGGTTCTGATATGCGAACCATCAACGTCAGCGTCGGTCATGATAATGACTTTATGATAACGGATCTTTTCTATATCAAAATCGTCTTTACCAATATTGGTTCCAACGGCATTGATGAGATCCTGAATGGTTTCACTGCCAACAACCCTTTCAAGCCTAGTTTTTTCGACATTGAGAATTTTACCGCGCAAGGGAAGAATCGCCTGAATTCTGCGGTCTCTGCCCTGTTTGGCAGAACCACCTGCAGAATTACCTTCGACAATGAACAATTCGCATTGAGCCGGATCACGCTCTGAGCAGTCGGCGAGTTTTCCAGGCAGCGAATTGCCTTCAAGGGCAGTTTTGCGCCTGGTAAGCTCTCTTGCCTTCTGGGCGGCAAGTCTTGCTTTCATGCTGGTGAGAATTTTATCCATCACCGGCTTGGCAACACCCGGATTCTGCTCAAAGTAGTCGGCAAGGAAATCGCAGACAACCGAATCTACGATGCCACGGACTTCGGGATTACCGAGTTTCGCTTTGGTCTGACCTTCAAACTGTGGCTCGGGAACTCTGATTGAAAGAACACCAATCAATCCTTCGCGGGTGTCTTCGGTAGTAAGCTTTATTTCTTTTTGCTTGGCTTTGTCTTTACCCAGCAAATCAGGGTTTTTCTTGATGTAGTTATTAAAAACCTTGGTTAAAGCTGCTCTGAAACCAATCACATGGGTTCCGCCGTCGATGGTATTGATGTTGTTTACGAAAGCGTAGAACTGTTCAGCATAGCCATCGTTATAGGACAATGCCATATCGACTTCGATACCATCTTTTTCTTTCTGCATGTAAATTACATCACGAAACAGCGGATTTTTGGTTTCGTTGAGAAACTCGACAAAACTAGAAATTCCGCCCTCATATTCGAAAAGATGACATTTCTGTTCGGCTTTCTGACGAAGTACGATTTTGATGCCCTTGTTAAGAAAAGCCAGTTCGCGAAGTCTTTTAGACAAAATATCGAAACTGAATTCAATACTTTCAAAGATTTCCGCATCAGGTTTGAAGCGGATTTTTGTGCCGGTGCGATCGGCCCCTTCGCTTACCGTCATTTCGCTTACGGCAACTCCGCGCTTAAAAGACTGCTGAAAAACGCTGCCATCGCGCCAAACTGTTACTTCAAGCCATTCAGACAGGGCGTTAACGACGGAAATACCCACACCATGTAACCCGCCACTGTATTTATAGGAGTTTTTGTCGAATTTTCCGCCCGAGTGCAGAACGGTTAAAATGACTTCCAGAGCTGATTTTCCGGTTTGTTCGTGAATATCAGTCGGAATACCGCGACCGTCATCAAGAACTGAAACCGAGCCATCGTCGTGCATGTTCACATGGATGGTGCTGGCATGTCCGGCAAGAGCCTCATCGATACTGTTATCGACTATTTCCCATACCAGATGATGCAGACCGGCAAGTCCTGTGCCGCCGATATACATACCGGGGCGCTTACGAACAGCCTCCAGGCCTTCCAGGACCCTGATGTTTCTCGCTGAATATTCAGCATTTTCATCAAGTTCCAGGGCTTCTTCGTTTTGATTCTCAGGAGCTTCCTGTTGCATTATCACAGGATTTTCCATTTCAGTCATTGTGTAACTCCTTATTATTCACCATTAATAACGATAATGGGAACTTTGTTTCCATTCTTCTTTCAAATAACATGCATGTTGAAAAGGATGACAGATGCCTCTTTGAGCCAAGGCCTCAGGAGAAAGAGTTGAACCAAGCCACTTACCTTCGGTAGTCAAAATGGCAGCCCGAATTTCCGAGCGGTTTTCCTCTGGAAAATTGGCAAGAATGCGTTTGCGTGAATCTTCATCGATGGTTTGCAAATTAAAAATGCTTTCACAATGCTGAAAATCCACAAATTCATTTTGTCCAATATGTATCAACATGTTTCTTCTTCCTTAACCGAGCTCAGCATCGATGGCCACTCAGGATTAACCATCTGAGACGGCTGAAGATGATAAAGGTCGACCTGATCAGGCATGCAGTTGGCGTGCAACATCACTGCCCGCACCATTTCCTTTTTCATCTGCACAAAAGTTTCCTGATTGAAACTCTCTTCCAGGCGCTGCCAATATTCAAACACCAGTTCTGTGGACTCCTGGAGCAAATCAGCCTTAATTGCTTCATATTCATAAGACTTCAATGAATCGTGAAAATTAACCACCTCATCGAAGCTTAACCAGGGCATTTCTTTAAGAAGCTCTTTTATCGGCTTAATGGCCTGGCTTCTCTCCAGGGATGCGCAAAAAGCACATATCTGATCATTAGAGCTGGTTAAGCCAGATTTACAGATTCGACAAGTCTGATAACCTTTTTGCTGCAATCCTTGATTTCTGGCGACGAGCTTCTGTCTGCAGCGATTGATCTGCTCTGCCAACTCTTCATCGATGTTTCCCTTTAACGAAAGCTTTTCAACTTCATGCCAGTCAGGCCAATCAGCCTGATTTACCAGCTGTTCGACCTCTTCCGGAATAATTCCGGGGCGACCGATGATATCGTTAATCTTGAGTTCGGGAAACCTTTGCCCAAGCTTTTGAAGAATTCTGCTTTTAACAAAAATCAAAGTTTGTAACCACTGACTATCTGCCACTGAAAGATATAGTTTGCCGCGAAGAAGCCTGGTTGGACAGGTTTTATGAGCTAGCTGAATTCCGACGATATCTTTCCAGCTGCTTTTCAAGCGACCTAATACCACCATTTCCTTTGCGGTAAGCGTAAATCGCCCATGATCCGATGAGCTGCGGAAATTCTTTTCGCGCATTCCGGCAAGTATCCTTACCAGGGCATGATCAACAGGTGCAATTGCACCGACTCTGCCTTTACCGGAAGATTTTCGAACGCTCATTTTTCACGACCTGTTTAATCGGTCACCATTCAGAAGAGACAGTCTGACCCCAAATGCGGATTTTTATCATCTTCTGGTGACTATATCATTATCTGCCACAGATTTTAGTGGGTCTGTAATGATACCTCAAAACAGCAAAATTTTCAAGAAAACTTGCAGCTCGAAAAGATTCTGATATGCGATAACGATCAGGATTTTTCAGGGTCAACAAACCTTTTGACCCGGGCAAATTCATCTGAAAATCCCTTGTCGTTTTTCAACATACGGTTAATTTTTTCACAGGCATGCATAACCGTAGTATGATCGCGCCCGCCAAATTTTTCACCGATCTGATTCAGGGATGTTTCGGTAAACATTTGACACAAGCGCATTGCAACCTGTCTTGGCAACACAAGATTTTGCGAACGTTTTTTGCCGACCATTTCTTCTTCTGGAATATCGTAAAACTCAGCAACTCTTTTTTGGATCCAAGGAATGGTTATCTTTCCTCCCGAAGTTTCGCGAAGCAGATCTTTCAACACCTGATCGATAAGATCTTTGTTGATAGGCTTTCCCATGACTCCGGAAAAAGCCAGAACGCTATTGAAAGCTCCTTCAAGAGCACGAATGTTTGAAGTAACTCCCTGGGCAAGATACATTATTGCGTCGTCGGGAACTTCAACCATTGATTTTGCGGCACATTTTTTCAGAATTGCTGCGCGCATTTCCAGGTCGGGAGGTTGAATATCAACAACCACGCCCATAGCAAAACGACTGGCCAGGCGCTCTTCTAGTTTCTGAATTTTTTCGGGAGGTGAATCGGAAGTTAAAACAATCTGTTTCTTTTGTTGAAAAAGCTCATTGAAAGTATGAAAGAATTCTTCCTGGGTTTGTTCCTTGCCGGCAAAAAATTGAACATCGTCAATCAGCAACAGATCTATTTTTCGGTATTTGGAACGAAAAGCTTCGGCTTTTTTGTCTTTCAATGAATCGATAAATTCATTGGTAAATGTTTCTGAAGAAAGATAAGCAACTCTTGTCTTAGGATTATTTTTCAACATTGTCTGGCCAATGGCTTGCATCAGATGAGTTTTTCCAAGTCCGACGCCTCCATAAATGAAAACCGGATTATGAAGATGGCCAGGGTTTTTGGTAACAGACTGACAGACTGCATAAGCAAACTGATTACTTTTTCCAACTACAAAAGAATCAAAACTGTATTTGCTGTTGAACATTCCGTCATATTTGGAAGAAAAACTTTTTTCTTTTTCAGACTTGGCTTGCTTTTCAACAGGCTCCACAATTGTCGGAAGAGTCGGCTGTACAAGAATTTCCTTTTTTGGCTTGCTTCTGGTGACCAGTCGGTGTTTCAAACCGGTTTTTTCATCGTCAAGAACACGATCGATCAGAGCCGAAAATTTCATTTCTGCCAATTCGCGGCAAAAATCATTGAGAGCTTCCATTACCAGACAATTATCAGCTATTTCTGCCGGCCTGACCGAATTCAAAAACATTTTTGAATAATAACTATTGGCTTCATCAGAACTAATTTCTGAAGTGATTTTATTCCAGAGTGTCTCTAACGACGATGTCATGTACATCAACCTCTTTTATTTTTTGTACAACAAACAAACAACGAAAGTAAGCTTTAAACGACTATCAGTGCCGTTTTTAATTTGTTTGCCGGGATGGCTCAAGCATAACAGACGAAGTTGCTTTTCGCAAGGTTTTTTTGCATCAATGATTTGATAATAAGCTGTAAAACCATGTGGAAAATATGTGGAAAAAAAGTGGAAAACAACAAAGATGAAAAAACCTGTATAAATTGTTAATAAACCTGGCCATGCTTCAACAAGTTTTTCCACATTGCAAAACTCTTTATTGAAGAGTTATCGGCATGGTTTTCCACTTTTCCACCCTTTCTAATAATAATAAGACTAAAATAAAAAATATATGTGTACACAAATAATATAAGAAAAAGTGCAAAAACAAACATTAGCAAACAAACTCTCGCATATAGAAAAACATATTTCAACTTAAAACGGCAGCAGTTATCCTGCTTGATGTCAAAATTCCAATCTGTTATACTCGGAGCACTTCAGAAAGAGGTAAAAATATGCCCAAAACAAAAGCAACTGCTGGAAAAACTGTTGATAGCAATGGAAAAACCGTTGATAAGGTAATTGAAATTATTCAATTTATGGGTGACAACCGCCTGGATGAGCTTGAACTTGAAACTTCAGATCTGAAGATGAAGCTCAAAAAGCACGCACATTCAACTCATATCTCTTTACCTGCGACTCAACCAATCATTACTCCAGTTTCAGTTCCGACTATGGTCAAAGCTGAAGCTACGGCTCAGGCAAAACCAGGTAAAGAAGCCGAAAAAACAGCTGCTGTCGAGGACAATTCGCATAAAATTTCTTCACCGATGGCCGGGACTTTTTATCGGGCTCCGTCACCAACTTCACCACCGTTTGTCAAAGAAGGCGATGAAGTAAGTGTCGGCCAGACTATTTGTATCGTTGAAGCAATGAAAATGATGAATGAAATCAAAGCCGACAAGGCCGGAAAGATTTCCAAGATTTTAATTGAAAACGGTCAGCCGGTTGAAAAGGGCGTTGTTCTTTTTCATATAGGTGAATGATATGCAGAAATTTGATTTGATCATTATTGGTGGCGGCCCGGGCGGTTATCCTCTCGCGGTAAGATGCGCCAGAAAAGGCTTGAAAGTGGCAGTCGTCGACAAATCGACTGAATTTGGCGGAACATGCCTTAATTGGGGCTGCATTCCAACCAAAGCCTTATTGGCTTCGGCAAAGGGTTTACATTTTTTAAAAAATGCCCCTTCTTTTGGGCTCAAGGTTGATCAAATCGATTTCGACTGGAATTCGGTACAGAATCGAAAGAACCAGATTGTAAGCCAGCTTCGCCAAGGTATCGTTAAATTACTCGAAAAGTCCGGGGTAACAATTTTCTCTGGGTTTGCCAGGCTTTTGTCGAACAAAACGGTGCAGATCGTAGATTCAGAAATAAGTCTTCAAGCAGATAAAATCGTTTTGGCTGTGGGTTCTATTCCATCAGCTCCAGCGGTTTTTCCGAGTGATCGAAGTGTTTTTTGGACTTCTGACCAGGCTTTACAGGCAAGCGAAATCCCCGAATCCTTATTGGTGGTTGGTGGCGGCGTTATTGGTCTTGAACTTGGTCAAGTGTTTAACGAATTCGGCAGCAAAGTTACCGTTGTTGAAATGATGCCGCAGATATTACCAGGGTTAGACACCGCTACAGCCAAAAGACTTCTGCCTGTTTTCAAAAAAGCCGGGCTTGAAATTTTGACCGGAAAAAAGGTTGAGAGCCTGCGCAAGGAAGAAAGCTCGGCCATTGCTGTTATTGACGGTGTTGAACGAACTTTTGCCAAAGTGCTTATTGCCGTTGGCAGAAAGGTCAACCTGGCTTTTATGCAGAATTCTGATGTTCAGTTGGAACTTGAGCATGGTTTTATCAAGGTTGACGAAAACTTTTCCACCAATATTCCCGGAGTTTACGCCATCGGCGATGCGATCCGGGGACCAATGCTAGCTCATAAGGCAACTTATGATGCAATGACTCTTGCATCGATATGGGAAGGCGAAAAAGTTCAGGCCGATTATTCTCTAGTTCCGTCATGCGTTTACACTTACCCTGAAATTGCCTGGGTTGGCCGCAGTGAAGAGGCTCTCAAGGCAGAAAACATTGCCTACAAAACTGGAAGAAGCCTGTTTTCAGAAGACCCGAAGGGTTTGAAACAATTGATCCTCTATTCTTCCTCCAACAG
>CAZTHA010000034.1:0-19919 GCA_964613435.1 uncultured bacterium | reverse complement strand
CCACTCGTGAGGCTACGAGAAAGGCAATGTCAGGGTAATCGACCGCGGCGGTCGAATAAGCGCCGACATCGTCATACAAAATACCCTTGGCATCAAAATGCTTTTTCAATTCTTCTTTATGGGCGAAACCGCCATGGTCGGAACCGATAACTATTTTTGGCATCAGATGAACTCCTGGAACAATTCGGGTCTGGGTCGCGGTATGACCACGTGGTGAACCACCAATCCCTTGCCTTCGAGTGAATTGAGGCCGGCGGCAACCGCAGCCTCAACCGCAGCAACATCACCGGTCATGGTGTAGAAAGCCTTGCCACCGATTGCCATAGCAATGCGAATTTCACAAAGAGTTATGTCGGCAGCCTTTACTGAAGCATCAGCAGCCAAAATCGTCGAAACGATGTCGAAAGTTTCAACCACGCCGAGTGCGCCGGTTTCGCCAACCTGATTGGTGGCGGTCATGGCCGGATAAATCTGTTCATGCAGGTTGGGAATAACCAGATCGTTGACGATATAACCCTGGCCGAGACGAATGCCGGCTTCTACGCTGGCTTCAACGGCGGCAACATCGCCCCAGACCAGGCAGATAAATTTGCCCGGGCAAACGGTGCGCGACAAAATAAGCTCTACCGAAGCAGTTTTGAGCATCGTGTCTGTTACCAGGTAACCGATGGAAATACTCGATAACTCGATAAGTCCAATAGCGTTTTGATTGATCATGATAACTTACCTCATTCTCTGGCAATGGTCACGGCATGCTCGGTTAGCGCGGTCACTCGACCGCTGATGGGTGCGTGCAGGGTGGCGCCGAGCTTCCCATCTGGGATTCTGGCGATAAGTTGGCCGAGGTTGACCCGGTCACCCTGTTTTATAACCGGCAAAGAAGCTGCCCCAATGTGCATCTTCAGTGGCAGGACAACTTTTTCAAATCTTTGATTGATTTCTGTAAACGGGGCTTTTTTGTCATAATCGAGCAGTGCGAGCTTCTTTAAAAGGCGCTCGATGCTGACCCGGCGGACAGAGCGCATCGGGTTTACGGTTGGTTCGCCCTTGAAATCGGTGAGTTTGACACCCTTGCCGAGATGGAATTTCTTGGAAATCTGGCACATTTCGCGGGGGGTGAGATCTTCGGGGCAGGAAAAAATGGAACAGAGTCCGCATTCGCTGCAGAAAATCGCATCGACCGCATAATTACTGCTGGCATAGGGCGCCAGTTGGGCGGTTCGCATGGCTTTGTGCGGGCGAATCGGGTAGCCGAGCAGGGCGCGCGGGCATAGTTCGCTGCAGTCAGTACATTGGTCGCAGGCTGAGCGAGCGATGCGCGAGTTTTCCTGATCGTTGCGTTTCATTTTTCTGACCAGAACGTGATCGTCTGGCAAAGCAATCAGGCCACCGCAGGTTTTGCTGACAATGTCAGTATTCGGGTTTTCGATGATTTTTCCCATCATTGGCCCACCGTCGATAATGGTCAGACCGTCGAGGCGGTTGAGCCCGGCCAGACTCATGGCTTCGGCAACGGTTACGCCGAAAGGTATTTCGACGGTAACCGGGTTGGGAACCGCACCGGTAATGGTCAGGAACTTGGTAGTAACCGGGCGTTCTCGGCCAAGATTAAGCAGGGTTTCGACATTGCTGACGACGCAACCGATATTCAGGGGAATTCCGCCGAAGGGAATCAATTTGCCGGTGGCTTCGTAAACCAGCTCATATTCATCGCCGGCCGGATAAAAATCGCCGAGAGGCAGCATTTTTATGCGCGGGTCGGGAATCTGTTTCTGCAGATATTCCAGCAGCGCGGCATACTTCTTCTTCATGCCGATAAATGATTGTTTGGCCCCGGTCATATCCATGGCCATGATCAAGCCTTTGAAAAAATCGGCGGTGAAATGCCAGAGAATTTCTTTGTCCTTGTGTAGCAAGGGTTCGCATTCAGCGGCATTGACAATTAGAGCTTCAACGTTTCGGGCCGCAAACTTGACGTGGGTCGGAAAACCGGCACCGCCACAGCCTACCAGGCCGAGATCCGCTATGTTGTATTTTGCCATGTTATTTTTCAGCTCCGATAAAAAACTGTATCAGCCAAGGTGCGCCACCAGGGCCGAACCGGCTGATACAGCTTTTGACAACGATCAGACAATTCTGAAGGAATCAACGATTACGCAACGTCTTTGCCGGGTGAAAGAGCGGGCCGTGGTAATACCCTCGCCGGTTGGTGAGGCAATGGTCATGGTTGTGCAGCCTTCGCCGCCAAAACCAAGACCGGCATAACTCGGGCCGTTCTTGACAAAGATCGAACAGTCACATTTTCGTGCCATCAGGTGCAGGTTGTCGATATTCTTGCTGTGCATCACTGCAGTGTGGCGATTGCCGTGCTCTACTTTTACGGCCAGATCGATGGCCGCATAAACGTCACGGACGCGCACAAGAGGGATGACCGGCATCAACAGTTCTTCAATGACGAAGGGGTGATCCGGTGGAACTTCGCAAAGGACGATACGTGTATCATCGGGGATTCTAACACCGATTTCGGCCATGATAACCGAAGCGTTACGACCGACGAGTTTGCGGTTTGGCGCGCCGCTCTTGGCATCGATGCAGATTTTTTCGAGCTGCATGATTTCACGGGCTGAAGCTTCATAGGCGCCGCTGTTGCGCATGTGCTTTTTAAGCTCATCGGCGACTGATTCAACGACGATTATTTCTTTTTCAGCGATGCAAAGCACGTTGTTATCAAAGCTAGCTCCGGAAATGATATCGCGCGCAGCTTTTTTCAGATCGGCGGTTTCGTCAACCACGGCCGGAGGATTCCCCGGTCCTGCCGCGATGTATTTCTTGCGGGATTTTGATGCGGCAGCAACGACGCCAGGCCCGCCGGTGACGGTCAGAAGTCGGATTCCCGGATGGGTCATGATTTTCTGCGCGTTATCGATACTGGGTTCGGCAACGGTGACCAGAAGGTTTTCCGGCCCTCCGGCTTCGGCGATTGCTTCATTGAGCAAGGACATCGCAAACTGACTGCATTTGGCTGCGGCAGGGTGGGGGGCAAAAACTACGCCATTGCCGGCGGCAACCATGCTGATTGCATTGTTGATTACCGAAGCGGTCGGATTTGTCGAGGGGGTTATGGCGCCAATGATGCCATAAGGAGCCCATTCCAGAAGAGTCAGGCCGTGGTCGCCAGAATTGGCCATGGGAACGAGATCTTCGATACCAGGGGTTTTTTCGATGACCAGCTTGTTTTTCTGGATTTTGTCTTCAACCCGTCCGTAACCAGTTTCCTGGTTGGCAAAGCGTGCGAGTTCTTCAACTTTTTCCATTGAGCGCCGACGCATATTGGCAATAATTTTCTCGCGGGTGGCGAGGGGCAGGTCCAGAAGTTGCTTTTGCGCTCTGTCGGCAGCAGCGACGGCATCGTCGACGGAAACGAAAATGCCTTTGCCAGTGGCGGCAGGGGTTGCGGCAAAACTGCCCGAATTGCCAGAAGCATTGAGCTTTTTCATTACTTCCTGAACGATCAGGCTCAAATCTTCCCTTGATACACTCATTTAAGATTACTCCCGATTTTTTTTAGTGCGGCAGACGAGCTTCAGGAACGTTCCGAATCGAAAACCACTTCGTCGACGATAGCGCAGACGGCGGCATCAACCGGCTTTTTCAGGGTTCGTTCGGTCAAACGGGCCGAACTGCCTGAAACGACGAGAACATTCTCTGAAGCTCCGGCACCAACCGCGTCAACAGCAACAACATGGTTTCCGGTCGGCTTTTTGCTGTCGAGAGCAAGCTCTTCGACGACAAGAAATTTCATTCCGATCAGACTGTCATCTTTGCGGGTGCAGACAACTGTCCCGCATACGCGGCCAAGTATCATAGCTTTTTTCCTGCTTTATTACTTCTTGGAGTTAGCGATGATTTCGCGAATCGGCATTACTTCATCAAGATTTGAGTGAGGGCGCGGAATAACGTGAACGCAAACCAGTTCGCCAATTTTCTTGGCAGCGGCAGCGCCGGCGTCAGTAGCAGCTTTAACTGCAGCAACATCGCCTCTGACGAAAGCAGTGCAATAGCCTGAACCTATTTTTTCCCAGCCGACCAGTTTAACATTGGCGGCTTTGACCATAGCGTCAGTTGCTTCGATAAGTGCGGTTAATCCTTTAGTTTCAATCATACCCAGGGCTTCCTGCATGATGACCTCCAAAAATATTTTTAAGCAGATTTTTTAAGCAATTATTTCAACCATGTCGCCGTTTTTGATGCCGGCGGCGTTGGCTTCATCCGTATCCAAGTGAAAATCAAGAGCGAATTTGTTGCTGGCACGAACCAGAACATTGTTAAAAATAACCGATTTCGGGCCATTGGATTTGATGGAAATGCGATCCATATCTTTCAGGCCGAATTTCTCAGCGTCTTTGTCGCTGATATGAAGATGGCGGGATGCGACGATGACGCCTTCTTTAAGGGTTACCGCGCCTTTTGGGCCAACAATTACGCAACCGGGAGAGCCGGCGGTGTCGCCAGAATCTCTGACAACCGGTTTTACTCCGAGTTTGAAGCAGTCGGTAGTAGATACTTCTACCTGAGTGGCTGGTCTGACGGGGCCGAGAATGCGAACTTTTTCGATCGAACCCTTGGGACCGATGATCATAATACATTCTTCTGCGGCAAACTGTGCCGGCTGGGAAAGGTCTTTCATCGGAGTCAGTTTGTGGCCGCTGCCGAAAAGTGTTTCGAGGTCGGCTTGGGAAATATGGGCATGGCGATTGGAAACGCCGCAGGGAATCATGCCTGATTTGATCCGGCCTCTGATGTCAATGTGTTTCAGGACTTCTGCAACAATTGTTTTAACCTGGTTTTCATCCATCATGATTAGATATCATCCTTTCCTGAAAGGCAGATTCTTGTATTCTTCCGGTCGGGCAATGACCGCACCGGTGTCTGGAATGTTCTGCCCAATCAACAGGCGGGCTTCATACAGCGGAGTGAGCTGGTTTGAGGTGCCACCATCAGAGGCAATTATATCACAGCCGGTACCAGACGCAAGTGTAAAAGTAGAAAAAAGCTCAAGATCGTGTTTTTTCGCCTGTTGGACTATTTGCTGAAGATTTTTTTCGATGCAGTAAGGTGCTTTTGCCGGAATTATCGCACCTTGACAGCGCAGGTCGGCAAGCATGGCTGCTGAGGTTTCTCCGGTGAATGCGCCATGGTCGGCCCAGTGAATCGTAGAACTGACCATTCTCTCACGAAGTGAGGGGTGGATCAGGGCAAAAATCGACAGTGAGAGCGGATTCAGAACGAATAGGGAGGCTGGAATCCTGGTTGACAGGTCAGCGGTTTCGCTTTGCATCTTTTTCAATGCGGCAGGAGAAAGATTGGTCAGGTCGACGAGATATTTCAGGCCGATGACCGTTTGGCTCATTCCAAGTGATTCAGCGACTTCGGCTGCCCAGGATGTCAGACTGGAGCCGGCAGGAATCCGGCGCTGCCCATTCTGATAAAGATCACGAATGTCGTCGGCAGTAAGAATCTGTGTTGAAAAATTCGCTGAGCCATTGGTGCCAACCGCTTCAAAAGCAGCGGTTTCAGTAATTTCTCTGATTTCGCCCGGCAAAACGTAGTTGATGCCAAGGTCGCGCATCGCCTGTGATGGTGACGCCTTCTGTTCGACCAGCATGAAAACGTCGGCGCCGCTTTCGCCGCAAAAAATGCGCCAGAGGGCTTCAGTTTCGGCGTCATCCCGGATACCCAGGCTGATCTTGGACAAATGTCGGTGCAGAGCCGGGCTGTCGAGAATGATGGCGAAAAATCTCTGCAGGCCGAGATAATGTAGAGATTCCGGGCCTGTAACCGTAACCCTCTCAGGGGAAAGGCTGAAGGGCGGCTCGAAAAAAACTGAGCCTGATTTGCCGGTTTCTGTGATGATCAAGAGCTTTTTATCTGTCATGACTCGAACATAATAGTATCTGGCGTCTGCAAAATCAATCAAAAATCTTTGGTGCGGAAAAACTTTGACAAAAAAACAGCTGCCTCACCGAAGTTGGAGACAGCTGTTTTTAAATTATAGACCCCGCGGTTGCCGTGTAAGAGAAAAATTGAACCCGACTGAGACAGTACGGTTGTCCGCCTGCTTAATCATCGGGGACTTCGTAGCGGCTAATTGCCGTTCGTAAGTGTTTCTCGGTGATAAACAGAGACAGATTCCCTTTCAGATACAGGTGTCGGCTCAATTTAACCTGTACTATCACGCACAACGCAGGGAAAACTTTTTCAAAGAGCTTCTATTAAATAGATATCAAATAATGGGGGGTAAGGCAAGCAACTTTACTAAAATTTAAATCTTTATTTATTAAGGGAAATTCTTTGCCCAAAGGGTTGTCAAAGTTAAAAATATTGGGTAACATTGTAGAATATTGTACACGCCTTAAGGATTATCGAGTATGAAAGTATCGTTCAAAGCGTTGTGCGTAATCTTGATGCTGGCCGTATGTTCGACGGCGATGGCAGTTACGCCCAGATTTGCCGAAATACACCAGGAACCCCTTAAACCCACTAAAGATCTGGTATTTAAAAAGACTCTTTTTGTTTGCGGATTGATCAATGCCGCTTATCTTGGCATCAACGATCTGGTGGCAGCATTGCAGCTTGCCAAGACCAATAAATTCAAAAATATCGATGCAAAAACTCTTGCCGCACAACTGCTGGCCGTGAAAATCGGACTGGTCGAAAAACCGGCTTTGATAAGGTACATTGCCAGAGAAATAGCTTTTTGTGAGCAGTATCCCAATTTCCCGCTCGGTTTCAATGATTCGCCCGAAGGTCCCGAAAAAATCAGTGTCGAGTTTTTCAAGATCGCTGATCATATCGAGAATTTGCCGGTAAATCATCAGGCTGGCGATCTTACGACCCTGAAAAAGGAAGCTCAACGGGTTGTTTTCGACCTTTTCTGGACCGATAGCGAAAAAATGCGCACCCTGTGCATGGATATGCTGAATTTTATCCGGGTCGAGCTGAAAGAAGATTTGCCTTTCGATATTTTTGCCAAGTAGTTTGCCGGGCAAGCACCGATTTCACTTTTTCGCCGGCTTTCCTCTTTTTCCGGGAACGTTGCGCATAGCTCTTTTTTTTGCGACACCCATTGCCCGGCCTGATTTGAGCGCCTGACCAAGTTGTGAGAGCACACCAAGCTCAAGATTTTCTTCCTGAATAGCAATTATTTCGTCGCGAATCATCGCCGCCTTTTCAAATTCCATTTTTGCCGCGGCATTTTCCATTTCTTTTTTCAGCGAATTGATCAGCTCGACAAGGCGGTCCGCCGTGAGATCGGGGATTTTGCCGGTTTTGTCTTCGCTTCCGGGCAGGAACAGTGAGGGTAACTGCTTGCTGATAGTTCTGGGTTCGATGCCGTGTTGCAGGTTGTATTCGTGCTGTATCTTACGGCGCCTGGCAGTTTCGTCGATACAATATTTCATGGCGGCCGTCGTTTTGTCGGCGTAAAGAATAACCTGACCATTGGCGTTTCTGGCGGCGCGACCGCAGGTTTGCATCAATGCCCAGGATGAACGCAGGAACCCTTCTTTGTCAGCGTCGAGAATCGCAACCAAAGAAACTTCGGGCAGGTCGAGTCCTTCGCGCAACAGGTTGATACCGACCAGAACCTTGATTGTTCCCATGCGCAGGTCGCGCAAGATTTCGACCCTTTCAATGGTGTCGATTTCATCGTGAAGATAGCCGGTTGGTATGCCCATTTCGGTCAGGTAGGCCGAAAGCTCCTGGGACATTTTTTTGGTAAGAGTAGTAACGAGAACTCTTTCATTGGCCTGAATCCGCTGATCGATCTGGTTGATTAAATGGTCGATCTGGCCCTCGCTTTTTACGACGCTGATTTCTGGGTCAAGCAAGCCGGTCGGCCTTATCAACTGCTCGGCAATAAGGTTTTGTGAAGATTCTAGCTCATAAGGGCCGGGGGTTGCCGAAACGAAAAGCAGTGGTCGCTTACGGCCAAGAAACTCTTCGAAAGTCAGACAGCGGTTGTCGAGAGCCGATGGCAACCTGAAGCCAAAGTCAATCAGGGTTTGTTTGCGACTTCGGTCGCCGCGATACATTCCCTTGAGCTGCGGAACGGTCATGTGCGATTCATCGAGAATGATCAGGCAGTCTTTGGGAAGATAGTCGACGAGCGTATCCGGCGGCTCACCCTCATTGCGCCCGGCCAGGTGTCGCGAATAATTTTCGATTCCTTTGCAGAATCCGGTTTCTCGCAGCATTTCCAGGTCATAGCGGGTTCGCTCATAAATTCTCTGGGCTTCGATCAGCTTTTTGTTCTGTTCGAAAAACTTAACCTGCTCTTTCATTTCTTCTTCAATGGCGCCCATGGCTTTTTCCATCTTTTCGCGGGTAGTGACGAAATGCTGAGCAGGAAAAATCTCTACGGCCCGAAGTTTTTTGGCAACTTCGCCGGTAAGCGGGTCGAATTCTTCGATTTTTTCAATTTCATCACCGAAAAATTTAACTCTGATCGCTACTTCGCTGGCTGCCGGGAAAATGTCGACGGTTTCTCCCCGGGCGCGAAATCTGGAGCGATGAAAATCCATGTCGTTGCGCGAATATTGGATCTCGATCAATGAGCGGATCAGTTTTTGTCGTGAAATCTGCTGATCTACCGCCAGAGAAATGCGCAGGCTCGAGTAGTCGGCGGGTGAGCCCAGGCCGAAAATGCAGCTTACCGAAGCCACGACCAGAACGTCACGTCTGGTGAACAGAGAGGTCGTTGCCGAATGGCGAAAACGATCGATTTGCTCGTTTATTGAAGAATCTTTTTCGATGTAGCTGTCGGTCGAGGGGATATAGGCCTCTGGCTGGTAGTAATCGTAATAGCTGACGAAATACTCGACGGCGTTTTCCGGGAAAAATTCTTTAAACTCGGTGTAAAGCTGAGCGGCAAGGGTTTTGTTGTGGGTTATTACCAGCACCGGGCGCTGAATTCGCTCGATTACATTGGCCATGGTAAAGGTTTTGCCCGAACCGGTTACGCCCAGCAAGGTCATGCACTGGTTTCCCTGCTCGATCCATTTGTGCAGGTTGCTTACTGCCAGCGGCTGATCGCCTCTTAAGTTAAATGGACTTTTGAGTTTGAAGCTGTTTTTTTGCTGATTCATTGCAAATCGAGTATAATATATATCTGAAAAAATAAAAACACTTGGGTGGTTTGCATCATGAAAATTTATATTATTGCAGATATGGAAGGCATTGCGGGAGTTGTTACTTCCGAACAGACTTCCGGCAACTCATCTTATTTCGAAGCAGCAAGGCTGCAGTATACCCGCGAGGTAAAGGCTGTCTGCGAGGCGGCACTGGAAGAAGGCGCGGAAGAAATCTACGTTAATGATTTTCATGACAATGGCCTGAATATCATTCCTGAAAAACTTCCCAAAGAAGCGATGGTTATTCGCGGCACTTTTCGGCCAAATTCAGGATTCGACCTGCTTGACAGCACCTTTGCCGGGTTGATTCTTCTGGGTGTGCATGTTCGCTCAGGAACCTTCGGTGGAATCATTCCCCACACTTACAGCGCTAAAATCAGCTACGAAATTTTCGGACAACCGGTGGGTGAGTTCGACCTGCTTTCGCTGATTGCCGGCGAAAAAAAGGTGCCGACAATCCTGATTTCAGGTGACTCCCTGGCAATCGAGCAGGCACGTACCAACCTGCCATCGACCCACATGGTAATTACCAAATTTCCGGTTGGCAACGAAAGTGCATTGTGTATCCACCCGGACCGGGTCAGCGAACAGTTGCGTGAAGAAACCGGCCGGGCTCTGAGAAATATCAAGGCAATCGAGCCGCCGCAAATTGCTCCGCCGACTCAGCTGATTATTAAATTGCACGATGTTTCCATTGCCTCAAGACTTGAATGGATACCCGGTTTGAAGAGAATTGACGGCACAACCTTCGAATTTCTCGGCAAAAGCATGAAAGAAATCGCCAATATCGTATATGGAACCGCAACCCTGGCGGAGTGCAAATTTTAGACTGCTCAAGCCTTTTCCAGTTGATATTGTTTGATTTTTCGCTGCAGGGTTCTACGCGATATTGATAACGCGTCTGCAGTTCTGGAAACATTGAAGCCATGCTCGCGCAGTGCCGCCATGATTATCTGCTTTTCGGCTGCCTGCATACGCTGCTCGAATGAACCGCCGCCAGATACGATTGTTGATGTATCGAATTCAGAACCGGCGCTGCCGAGGGTGCCGGTATCGCGAATGATCGCCGGGAAATGCTCGGGTTCGATGAGGTCGTCGGCAAGCACTACCGCTCTTTTCAGCGCATTTTCAAGTTCGCGGATATTGCCTGGCCAGTTGTAGCCGCTGAGCATCTTTTCTGCCTCTGGACTTAGCCGAGGCTGGGGCTTGTTGTTTTGCCGGGCAAAAACATTGATGAAATGTTTGCTTAAAAGCGGCAGATCAACCTTGCGTTCGCGCAAAGACGGCAGGTTAATGGTCATTTCGTTGATGCGATAGTAAAGGTCGTGGCGAAAGGTGCCGGCCTTAACCAGATCGAGAATCTCGCGATTGGTGGCAGCGATTATTCTGGCGTTCACCTTTACCGGAGTAGTTCCGCCGACCCGGTAAAACTGCTTCTCCTGCAAAACTCGCAAGAGCTTAACCTGTGTGTTGAGCGAGGTTTCAGTGATTTCATCAAGAAAAATCGTGCCGCCATCAGCTATTTCAAAATAGCCCTTTTTCTGGAAATCGGCTCCGGTAAACGCGCCTTTTTCATAGCCAAAAAGCTCGCTTTCAATGATGCTGTCAGGTAAAGCGCCACAGTTTACCGGAATGAAATGGTTGCGGGCGCAGTTTGACAGATTGTGGATGGCATGGGCGACAAGTTCCTTGCCGGTGCCGCTTTCGCCCTGAATCAGGATTGACAGGTTGCTGCTGCTGATTTTGTTTAAACAGTTGAACATCGACAGCATTTTTTCTGATTTGCCGATAATGCCGTTGAAGGAAATATCGCCGGTTTTCGAAGGTGATTCACCGGTTTCAACCTCACATATATTGGCTGGTGAAAGCTCGACGAAACATTTTTGCGAGACTTTCTGCAGCCAGTCGGGAATCGTGTCGATCAGTTGCTGAATTTCGTATTCGAAAAGACGGATGCGCCGGCCCTCCTGCCAGATGAAGCCGGCGATCTCTTCGCGACTGGTGTTGTGGAGTTCGTGCTGATATCTTTCGATAAGCTTGTTCAAAAGAATAAGGTAGGGAACATAGCGCTCGGAAACTGCCGGAACCGCTCCCTGGGAAATGCCGATGTCGGCGAGAATCTTACGCCGCATTTCCGGAGGCATGGCCAGACCGAAATTCACTTCACTTTTGGCGGGGGCGTCGAACTTGAGTTGTTCGAAAAGCATGTCGATCTGTTTGAGCCCGTCAGGAGCAATTTGCGAGAGGAATTCGCCAGCGATTTCTTTGAGCGTTTCTTTCATCAGGGTTTTTTCTGACCTTTCAGCAATTCGGTGGGAATGTCTGCTTTAAGCTTGCGCAGGAAATGAATGATATCGGGGTTGCCTGGTTCGAGGGCCAGGGCTTTTAGGTAAGCTGCGCGTGCTTCTTCCCGGGCATTGCTTTCCATGTTGATTCGTCCGAGCCATTGCCATGCATCTTTGTTTGCCGGGTTGACTTCGGTAGCTTCACCAAGCAGCTCGCTGGCACTGGCGATCTTTTTCTGGCTGTAGAAAAGGTAACCCCATTTTCGCAGGGCTTCGGAAAGATATATCTGAATGAATGCTTTTTTGCTGGTTTGCGGGAAAAGCTGCAGATATTCGCGCCAGAGAAGGGCTTCCTGTGAGAAGAATTCCATCCGGTGCAAAATTTTCCCTTTGCGAAAAAGAAGCTTTTCCTTATCCTCAGGGTTCTTTTCAAGGAGATAATTGAGCTTGAGCAGATCTTTTTCAAGCTCAGCCCGCTCTGAACGGCCAAGCTTGAGCTCTTTGCGGGTGTCGGGATCGATGGAGCCGAGGACGCGCATTTCGGCGAGCGGGGCGTTACATTTCTGGCAAAAATCCACATTGGCCGGGTTGGCGGTTCCGCAGTCGAGGCAGAGATTGAGCGGTTCCCCGCATTCCGGGCAGTGGGTGGCGTCAGGTTCGGTTACCGCCTGACATTCGCGGCACATGTTGCGCTGAATCTGGGCATTTACAATGCCGAAAAAGGCAACGACAAGAAAAAGTCCAATTAGAACCGGAATCTGTCTAGATCTGAAGAAAGAAATCATATAAAACTCCATCTGAAGCCGGTATCATTTCAGCTGCTTCCATCGCCGAAGCCGAAAGCAGTATGCGTGCCGGATTGATCGAACCAATTGTTTTCAGTATTGACGCGACCGCCTCTTTGTCGCCCTTGAAATCACCCTTTTTGAAAACATGCCATTCACGCCCGTCAAAACTGCCAATGTATGAATTGATTCCGTATTTTATTTCATAATGGGCCGGGCGTCTGAAATGGAACAAGCCCTGCTCGGCAGCCATGGTGGCCCGATAATTCAAGTAGGGCGCGGGCAGCGGTGAGCCTAGAAATGGCTGCAAATCATACCTTGAAACATCGTCAGGATGAATATCAATTTTGCTGTTTTCGAGAATAATCCCTTTTTCGCATTCGTTGGTGCGCACGTAGGCATACTCCCGGTCGGGTTGGCAACCGGCCATGTTGAGATCTGAAACCACTGTCTGGTTGTCGCCGAAGATCAGCAGACCGATGCACTCACGTTTGCGGGCTTCCTGCTTCAGGCCTTCAAGAAGCTTGCGTACGACCTGGGGAAAATGGTAGTCGGTGTGAATGCGCCAGGCAATGATAACCGCCTCGCCGGTAGCGGTCTTGACCAAATCGGCATGGGCAAAAATAATGCTGCCATAGGTGACGACCCAGGAAGAACCTGGAACTTTGGTAACGAGCTTTGAATGCAGTTTGCAGGTGTTTGACGCGTCGAACCACGACCCTTCAAGGGTTTCGGCGCAACGGTGCATGTCGACAACTGCTTCAGGATCTTCTTCGTAAGAAAACGCCCTGAATTCCATCTGATCGAATATTTCCCGCATTATCATCTCCGTCGATAGTTTTTTACATCTTAAAAGGATTTTCGCCATAAAAGTCAAGCCTGTCAATACAAAATTGCATGTTTGTCGGTGGCCGGGGTTTTTTGCTCAGCATTTATCAGCAAAATACCGATTGAATATAGTAGTTTATCATTGAAAGGTTTACCCGACATGGGCTCATTCATATTCGACGAAGTTACGGTAAGGCATTTGTTTACCGGTTTGCTGTTTCTCATAATTTTTGCGGTCATTTCAGCCCTGTGGGGGGCGATCATTAATATGGTCAAACGAAGAGGAGCTTATTCAGAAGGCAATTTCTGGAAAGTGGTCACTCTGCCCGGTTACCTTCTCGCGTTTTCGGCGACCTTTTTTGCCTGCTGCCATTACCTGGATTTCAGCACTGCAAATCGGCAGATTTACACTATCTCGGTTATTCTGATCAATGCTTCGATGTTGCTTCTGGCCGGCGAAATACTTTTCTTTGCCGGATTCAGATACTATTCGCGAAGTAAGCCCGGCGAGGAGTTTCCCAGCATCTTCAGGCAGATTTTGAAAGCTATCGTTTATCTGATCGTCTTTCTGTCTTTTCTGTCGAATTCGTATAATGTTGACATTACGCCACTGCTGACAACTTCAGCGGTTTTTACCATGGTTCTCGGTCTGGCCCTGCAGGATGTTCTGGGCAACCTTTTCTCAGGCCTTTCAGTGCATATTTCGCCGCCCTTCAGGATCGGTGACTGGATACGCATCAATGGTTTCGACGGTAAGGTGGTTGAATCGAACTGGCGGGCCACGACCATGAAACTATACAACGGCGCCAGCGTCATTCTTCCCAACAACCAGATTGCCCGCCATGAAATCGTGAACTTTAGCGATGATTCGGGCACGATGTTCTTCGTGCTGAATTTTGGTTTGCCCTATGATGTATCACCGGAAAGGGTAAGAAGAATTCTCGCTGGTGCCTGTCGCCAGGTCGAAGAAATTTATACTCGTCCCGCCCCGGTGATCCTTATTGATAAGTTCGATGAATATTCGATCGGTTACAAGCTGCGTTTCTACATGCCGAACGAGGTCAATCCCGACCGAATTGCCAATCAGCTTTCATCGAGAATCTGGTACCGCCTCAAGCGTGAGGGAATCTCGATTCCTTTTCCGATCCAGGATTTGTATATTCATCAGGAACAGGATGATCGGCAAAAGATCGTTGAGCACCGACTCAGTTTGCTGGCCGGAATCGACTTTTTGGCCTGTCTCGACAACGAACAGCGCATGTTCATTGCCGAGCGCCTCGAAGAATGCTGGTATGAAACCGGTGAGGAAATCGTGGTTGAGGGCGCTTTCGATACGGATTTTTTCATTATCGATCGTGGTCGGGTCGGGGTTTTGTTGGCGAAGGCGGGGCCAAAGCCAGTTGCTGAACTGCAGGCCGGCGATTTCTTCGGTGAAATGTCTTTGCTGACCGGTGAAAAGCGTTCGGCGACCGTCGTTGCCAAGACAGAGACGCGTTTGCTCAAGCTTGGTCGCGATTCTATGGGTAGATTGTTGACCGAAAACCTGAAAGTTGCCGAAACTTTAAGCTCGGTTCTGGCAAATAGATCGAGCAAGAATGCCGAACTAATCGAATCGCAACAGACTGGTCGGCTGCACAAAGCCAATCAGCGGGTCGGCAATGAAGGCTCGGCTTCCAAAGCGGCAATCTTGATCAAAATCAAGAATTTCTTCAAGCTTTGTTAATATGTAAGCCTTTGTTGAAGCCGGATATGAAAAAAAAACATAATAATTTGACGTTTTTTCTAATGCCGGTATAATTAAAAAATTATTCGGTTGATTTGCAGGAGCTTTATGAAAAAGGTTTATAAGAAAGTAGTCACCTCGTTCAAAATGCAGGTCAAGCGTCGTTATCTGATGCTTCTTAAAAAAGATGTTGTTGAAAACGGTCTTAAACGACGCCGTGGCGAATGCCTGGGCTGTGGTGCCTGCTGCAAGTCATCTTTCCCTTGTCCATTTCTTTTCGAAAAAGATGGCAAGTTGCTTTGCAAGATTCATGAAACCAAGCCCGATGTCTGCAAAACCTATCCATTCAACGAACAGGATGTTTTTCCGCACACCCGAGCCACCTGTGGCTATTATTTCGTCAGCGAAGAAGAAGCCGAGGCTGAAGATGAAACTATGGCCGTAAAAGCCGGGTAAATCGTCTCTAAGCGGCTTTTGCTTTTTTTGTTGCTGAAAAGTCAGGCAACCTTTTGCATTTTGATCAGGTTGGTGCTGCCTTTGACTCCAAGCGGAACCCCAGCAATAATAACTATTACGTCGCCTTTTTCAACCATTTTGTTTTCTTTGAGGATGTTTTCTGAATAACTGATCATTTCATCGGTGTTACTGATATTCTTGACCAGAATAGGCTTTACTCCCCAGCATAGCGATAGGGCTCGGCAGGTGCTGATATTGGGGGTCAGGGCGACGATCGGCGTCGGCGGATGATATTTCGAAATGTGAGCCGCGGTCGAACCGCTGAAGGTGAACGGCACGATACACCTGGCTTTGAGATCATGAGCCGATTCACAGGCAGCATGGGCAATAACTTCTTCGATGCTGACCACTACTTCAGGAAGAACCCGATTGATCTGTTCCGGGTTGCGGGCGGTTATTTTTTCGGCTTCGATGGCGATAGCGGCCATCATGTTGACTGCGTCGAGCGGGTGCTTGCCCGAAGCAGTTTCGCCTGAAAGCATTACCGCATCGGTGCCTTCAACGATGGCGTTGAAGACGTCTGTGGTTTCAGCTCTGGTTGGCCGCTGGTTTTCGATCATCGATTCCAGCATCTGGGTGGCGGTAATGACCGGTTTTCCCCTGCGACTGCAGCGTTCAAGAATGTGTTTCTGAATGGCAGGAACCTCGTGAATTGGCATTTCCACCCCAAGGTCACCGCGGGCAATCATTATTCCGTGGCAGTGATCGAGAATTGCGTCGAGGTCTTTTACCGCTTCCGGCTTTTCTATTTTGGCGATTATTCTTAGATCTTCACGTCCGGCGATTTTTTTCAGATCGATAAGATCCTGTGCTTTTCTGACAAAGCTTAGCGCCACAAAATCGAGTTCCTGCTCGATCATGAATTTCAGGTCGGCCTTGTCTTTTTCGGTAATGGTCTCGACTGAAAGCTGGGCACCGGGCATCGACATGCCTTTTTTGTCTTTGAGCAGGCCGCCGTCGAGGACCTCGCAGAAAATTCGGTCTTCACCGATTTCTGAAACCCGCAAAACGATATTGCCGTCGTCGAGAAGAACCGGATCACCCTGATGCAGATCCTTGGTCAGATAGGGGTAAGAGGTACCTACTCCTTCGACACTTCCGGGAAAATTGGGGTCATTGCTCAAAAAGAAGGTCGCGCCTTTAACAAGTTCTACCGGGCCTTCGGGGAATTTTCCAACTCTGATTTTTGGGCCGCACAGGTCACCGAGAATACCGACTTCGATGCCGGTGTTAGTCGCAGCCAGCCTTATTTTTTGTATGTATTCAAGGTGACTTGTATGGGTTCCATGGGAAAAATTAAGTCTGAAAACGTTTACTCCGGCGCGGATAAGCTCTTCGATAATTGTTTGTTCGCAGGATGCCGGACCCAGAGTTGCGACGATTCTTGTTCTTTTTTGCATTTTTCAGACTCCCTCATGACTTATTTCATTGTCTGCAAGATAACCCGTGGCAGTAATGGGTTGCAACCAAAAAAAGCAGGTCGGCACTACATAAATCTCTAAAAGTTGTCGATATACGTAGGGAAAAAATATACAAAACAGAACTGTTTCAGGAGGCAAATTATGAAAAAGCTCGTCGCTGCAGTCTTTCTGCTGCTTTTTCTCGGGTTTCCTGCCTACTCTTTAACTTTTGATTCCCTGCCCAACTATCAGGACGAAGGGATGAAAATGTATATCAGAGGCACCGGGAAAATTCAGGAAAGAAACTATGTCGATGCGATCAACGATCTGCGTCAGGCGGTCAGATTGCGACCTGACCTGGCCGAAGCCTTTCACAACCTGGGTTTCGCTCTCGAACGAACCGGAGATTTGAGAACCGCTGCCAAGGCATATGAGAAAGCGCTGATCCTGAAACCGAATTATCCATCGGCGCTAAACAACCTTGGGTTTCTGCTGGCAACAACCGAAACAGACGCTAATAAAGCTGTTTCATTGTGTCAGCGCGCCGTAGAATTGAAGCCTGATTCAGCCAGTTTTCGCGATTCTCTTGGCTGGGCCCTTTATAAAGCCGGCCGCAGCAATGAGGCCGTTGCCCATTTTCAGGCGGCATTGAAAATCGATCCTTCATTTTTCAAATCTTTTTTCAATATCGGGCTGGTCGAACTCACCCGCAATAATTTCCAGTCAGCCGCAGAGATGTTCAAGAATGTTATCAGGTTACAGAGAAACTATCTCAAAGCCTATGTTTCCCTCGCTGACTGCTACGAAAAACTCAATGACGATGCCAAAGCTCTTTATGTCTATCGTCAGGCGATGAACCTTGCGCCCGAATCCCAGCCAATCAGAAAGCATATTGAAAAAAAGGTGAAGTCGCTCTCAAGCGAAACAAAAAAATACTATTTCAGCAACGTCAAGCAAATGCAGGGACAAGGGCAGGGACAGGGTAGCTCCAAGCTGCAGGAATTCATGAATCGCAAGAATCGTGACAGTCTCACCGCACGTTACACGCCTGCTGCCAACCCGCTGGAATCAACCGGTTCTTTCACCCCGGTAAGCCTTTCTTCATCAGCCATAGCCCAGCAGTCAACATCTTTTGCCCAATTGCCTCAGTCCTCTTATCAGGCTACGCCCGAATATTCCCCGGTCGTTCGCCCATCATTAGCTCCGGCACCGGCAAGGGCTGCAGCCGAAGACACCTGGTCATCTTCCTATTCTTCTGCATCGGTTTATCCGGTAAATAACGACAGAGCACAGCTTAGTGTCGATCAGGAAAGAGAATTGGAAAGAAAGTATTCCCTGAGCAAGTCCTACATTGATCGCGGTCTGGTCGGAGAAGCGGAAAAAGAACTAAATCTTATCATTCGCACCGCTCCTGGTGGCTCTACGGTGAATCGCCAGGCCCGCAGCCTGCTCTTGAAGGTCAAAAAGATGCTTGAAGAAAAATCTGACGCCCGGGCCGCAACCCACATCGATATGGGCAAGGATTTCTTCAGATCAGGACAGTATGAAATGGCCGAAAACGAATTTGGCAAAGCGCTCGAACTTGATCCGGAGAACTCGGAAGTATACAAGGATATGGCCCTGTTACACTACAACCGGGGCAATTTAAAAGAAGCCTATGAGGCAAGCAAGCGCGCCATTGCCCTCGATCGCACCAAGAAAGAGGCTTACGTGGTTCTCGGCTCTCTTTATGCAAAAAAAGGCAGAAAAGATGATGCAATCAGAACCCTGAAAATGGTTCGAGAAGTTTCCAACACCAATGACGCAGTTGACGAACTTGCCGACAAAATGATCGCCGAACTTTCCAGCGGATACTGACCATGCTGTGTCTTGAAGACGACAATATTCTCGCATGTTTTTCCGACAGGAACGACGGCGATCTGGCCCTTTACCAAACTGACGATGCTCAGGCAACGACAACCTGGCAGAATCTTGAAATAGTAAGAAAATTCAACTTGCCTAAGCCGGTTTTTGCCGGCCAGGTGCATGGCAAAGAGATTCTCGTGGTCGATCGGGTTCCGGAAAGCCTTTGTTTGGGAAGCGCCGATGCATTGTTTACCAGCTTACCCGGCCTGCCGGTTGGAGTTTTCAGTGCTGACTGCCTGCCGGTGCTCTTCTGGCATCCGCAGGCTGTGGCTGCAGTACATGCCGGCTGGCGCGGCACCTGCCAGAATATTTCTGCGGCCACCATTGCTGCATTTTCCGAAAAGATGTCGATCTCGCCAGCGCAGGTTAAAGTGGCAATTGGCCCCTGTATTGGCCAATGCTGTCTTGAGATGGGAGAAGAGGTTTTCTGGCAGTTTATCGAAGCCGACCCTTCCTATCAGCAGTTTTTCAAGCGCAAAAGAAAGTGGCACCTGGATCTGGTCGCCTTGAATCATTTTCAGCTGACCGGCGCTGGGGTCAAACCAGAGAATATCAGCATTCATCACAAGTGTACTTTTTGCCATGAAGGAGATTTTTTTTCTTTTAGGCGCCAGAAGCGGCGAAACGGCAGTATGTTCTCTTTCGTGATAAGAAGAGGCACAAATTAAATGCAATTAATCATAAAGACTTTGCCAGTGATTGACGATGTTTAATGAGAAACTTTGTCAAGTCAACCTATAAAAGGAGAACCCTTATGTGGAAAAAGGTTGTGCTCAGAAAAACCGGGCGGAATATCATGGCTGCAGCGCTGCTGCTCATGCTGTTCTCCCTGTTTGGCTGTACTACAGGGGTGCAGAAAGACCCGGGTTTAACCGACTATGAAGCGCCCACAATTCCCCAGAACATTACCGGTGTCGGTAAAGAGCGTGCAATTCTCATCAATTGGAGCTCGAATACCGAGGCTGATCTGGTTGGTTATCGTGTTTATCGATCGAACAACTCAGGTGGCCCCTTCACCCTTATTGCGACCGTCGGCACCCAGCCGGCCCCTTCGTATCTTGACGATGACCAGCAGAATGGTCTGGTGAACGACCAGTACTATTACTACAAGGTTAGCGCTTTCGATACCCAGGGCAAAGAATCTGACCTGTCCAGAACCAATGCTGTTCAGATCAGAGCCGGACTGCCGGTTGAAGAGAGACCGCCACGGGTGGTCAACCTCAAGGCAAGAGCTTCCACTGAAGCTGTATACGTTGCCTGGGATAAAGTAACTTCAAGCCACATTA
>CAZTHA010000033.1:0-20482 GCA_964613435.1 uncultured bacterium | reverse complement strand
AAAATTGATCTGACTCGCGTGGTAATTTACCCGACCTGAGCCCCGCACCTGACCGGCAAAAATTTTTGCTGCGGCATTGTTGAAGACGATTTCGCGACCATCGTAAGCATAGTCGGAGAAAACCTCACTGAAAGGAAAAACGAATTTTTCTTTGCTCTTTTCAGAAATCGGCGCGGTTATTTTACATGAAGGCCATTTCAATGAGCCATTAAGATTGAAGCCTTTCTTGCTACCGGAGATGGTGCCGGAAGTCGATCCGCGGCCGCTGAAAGTAACCCCTCGCTCATTGACGAAAGCCTGACTGAAATCCTCGAGAATGATCGGATCAGCTTTGAACGAAAGACTGAAGTCAAAATTGTCGAAGTTCTCTAGTTGCGCTGAAATGCTGACCTGAGAATGGCCCCAACTGCCACGCAAATCTTCGGTGCTCAGCCGGTTGGCAACTATTTTGAACTTGCCGCGGTTGAGGTTGACTGGCTGTTTTAAAACCCGATTTTCAATTTTTAGCCTGTCGATGCTGGCTATTCCGTTGACCACTGGCTGGCTAAGTGTTCCGGTCAAGTCCAGTTTGCCGCTGAAATAGCTGTTTGCATCAGCCTTTTTGCCTGCGACACCGGTTTCCACCGATGCTGAAAAGCTTACCCCGAGTTGATTTGTGCCCTTGCCATGACTAAGCTTTATTTCAGGCAGTTTGAGATCGAAGAAACGCCTGCTGCCATGGTCGGATATCTTTATCAGAATCGATTGGCCGCTGAGATTTACGAATGGCAGGTCGGCAAAGGTTTTTTCTGCGCCTTCGTTGCCTGTTTTTCGGGATTTTAAGGGCAGAAAACTACCTTTCTCATTTCTGGTGAGCGAAAGAGTCGTTGTTGCCAGACTAATATCGGTCAGGATAAGCTGCCCGCCGAGAAGACTCATAAAATCACAGGTGGCCGACAGCTCCTCTATCCGGCCATTTGGCAATTCAGGTTTTTTCCGATCGCCGATCCTTATTCCGGAAAGCCTGACCGTTGTGTATTCAAGCCGGTAATCATCTACCGACACCGGAACTCCGATGAATTCGGAAAGCTTGCTTTCAAATTGTGTTTTCAGGCTGCTGTCGCCCTGGGCATAGGCCAGTTCGACGTCGGCCGAAAACGACAGCGATAAAAGCAGAATAATTACTGTCATTGCGCGAATAGAGCCGGTAAACCAATTTGTGCCTGCCATTATCCTTCTCAACTTTTATATGGGGTTAACATAAATATAACCGGTTTTTCGCTGCTGGCAAAATGTGCCGGAAAAGAAAGAGGCTGCCCCGTGTGGGACAGCCTCAATTCTTAATCTAAGTCGATCCGAGTTTAGTCTGGTCGAGTTGTGGGAATCAAACCAGCTTGTGATAGTCGTCGTTTACCGCTTTGGCACTGGTCAAGCCGAGGAAATCAAGCAATGCGGCGGCGAGTTTGGTTTTCTGCTCCGCATCGATGAGGCTCCAGGTCTTGCTCTTGATTTCGACGAATTTACCCAATTCCGGCGAAACCATGGTGTCGACGTTGACGAAGAACTTGATTCCTTTGTACATGACGTGGAACCGCTGGCGATCTTTCTGCACTTCAAGAATTGAATCCGGTTTGAAATACTCTTTGTAGAAGCGCAGAGAATTGCTGGCCGGGGCAATGTAGCGACTGCGTGAAAGCAGAACGTTGGTGTCGGTTTTGAAATCTTCACGGGCATCGCCGATCATGGTCAGGCGTGAGCGAACGCTCTTGATGTTGCCCTTTTCGTCGATCAGTTCGTCTTCACGGTAGCGGATCATTTCTTTGGTTCTGCCGAACTGGAAGTAGGTGTCGAACTGTTTGTAATGCTTCTTAACTTCGATTATGACATCGGGTGAGTTGAGTTTTTCGATAATTGCACCGGTGTCATCGACCTTGACCTTGATCTGGATTTCGAAGCTTTCTTCCTGGGTTGCACCGCCAATGGCCACGAGCTTGTTCATCAGCGATTCTTCACGTTCACTCAGGAACTTGTCAACCTTGGCCGCAAACACGCGTCCCTGTTCGAGCAGAGATTTTTCATCGATAGTTGTCAGTTCACGATCTTTCAGCAGCCATTTGCCGTTGACCAAAACGTCGCTGACGTCGGTTGCCTTGGTAGCGTAAACGATCTGGGCATAGGTGCCATCCGGATCACGCATGAAGCGGGGCGCATTATGGACCGGGCTGATGTCGACCAGTATCAGGTCAGCCCTTTTACCGGGGGTGATCGATCCGGTGATGTCTTCTATGTGCAGGGCTTTGGCTCCACCGCGGGTAGCCATGTAAACTACCTGTTTGGCCGGCAAAGCTGTGGGGTCGCCAGTTTTAAGTTTGGCCAGGAACGAGGTCAGGCGCATTTCTTCAAACATGTCGAGATCATTGTTAGAAGCGGGGCCATCGGTACCGATACCGACGTTCATGTTCAGTTCAACCATTTTGGCGACTGGTGCCGCACCTGAAGCCAACTTGAGGTTTGAGGTCGGATTATGCACGCCGCCGCAGCCGTGTTTGGCAAGATCTCTGATTTCACCTTCATCAATGTGCACAAGATGCGCACCGACAAGTTTGGTGTCAAGCAGGTGTTGACGCTTGATATACGGTATGACCGGCACGCCGTGTTCTTCGCGCAGCTGGTCTACTTCAAAAGCTGTTTCCGCCAGATGGGTTACCAGAGGAACATCGAATTCTCTGGCAATTGACGCACATGCCTGCAGTATTTCAGGAGTGCAGGTGTAAGGGGCGTGGGGTGAAATTGCCGGCACGACCAACGGATGATTTTTCCATTTTTCGACAAAAGCGCGGGTGCGTGTCAGAGCTTCTTCGTAAAATTTGGCATCGGGCGCGGGAAATTTGAGAACCGTCTGCCCGAGAACGCCGCGCATACCTGCTTCGGCCGTGGCTTGTGCTATATCGTCTTCGAAATAGTACATGTCGCAAAAGGTCGTTGTTCCGCCGCGAATCATTTCTGCACAGGCAAGCTTGGTGCCGAGAACACAGAAATCAGGAGATACGAATTCACGCTCTACCGGCATAATGTAGCCCATCAGCCAGACGTCAAGACGTAAATCGTCAGACAGACCGCGCAGAAGGGTCATTGGCACATGGGTGTGCCCATTGATAAGACCGGGCATGAGAACCTTTTGCTGGCAATCTATGGTTTCAGCACCTTCATACTGGCTGCAGATATCTTTTTCCGGGCCGACGGCAACGATACTGTCGCCAGATACGGCAACTGCGCCGGGTAAATACTGGTTGAATTTTTCATCTACAGTTAAAACTGTAGCGTTTTTAAAAAGTTTGTCTACTTTTTGCATTTTTCTACCTTTCCTGTTCTATCTTTTGAGTTACCCGTTAGCATATCAGCAACTCGCAATAATTTCTACAGACTTTATAAAAATTCACAAACTCCATGAACCGGGAAATTTGTTTCTTGAATGTAGACGGTGGTTTGGGCTAGAATTATCAGATA
Organism: uncultured bacterium; assembly: GCA_964613435.1. Lineage (GTDB taxonomy): Bacteria > Muiribacteriota > Ozemobacteria > Ozemobacterales > Ozemobacteraceae > DYKG01. The sequence continues at coordinate 16,996 of CAZTHA010000033.1, read as the reverse complement.
TTGAGAAGGGTATGTCCCCATGGAAAAGACCGCAAGTATCATACAACAGATTCTCACCGGGAATCTAACCAACGAGGATATCAGGCAAATCGTCAGTCGGGTGAAAACCGGCGAATCGTCTAATTATTCGGAAGCTTTGGCCTCGATACTTGACCGGGTCGCCAACCTCCTCAATGTCTCGGAAAGATTGCTCGACAACCTGTTGCTGCTACTCGTCGAAATCACTTCCGATATTGCCGGCGCCGAACGCGGCACTCTTTTTCTGGTAGATTCAGAAACCGATGAGCTCTTTTCGCGGGTTTTCAAAGGCACTGAAGTCGAAGAAATCAGGTTTCCGCAATTTTTAGGTATCGCCGGTTCAGTTCTTGAAACTCAGGAGATTTTGGCGGTAACCGATGCCTATGCCGATCCGCGTTTCAATGCTGAAATCGATAAAAAAACCGGTTTTCAGACCCGCAATATGCTTTGTATTCCAGTAAGGCTAGGTCAGGGCGGCACGGTAATCGGCATCCTCGAATTGCTTAACCTGAAAACACTGCCGTTAGATGCAGCAACAATGAGCATTCTTGAAAAAGTGACCGCCAATTCCGGCCGGGTTCTCAAAAATGCGCACCAGTTCGAGCAGATTCAGCAGGCCCGCGAGAATGAGTCTCACCTGCTAGAGTTGGCTTCAGTCATTTCATCAGAATTGCAGCTCAAACCTTTGCTTGAAAAAATCATGGAAGCGGTGATCATGATCCTCAACTGTGATCGCGCCACCATTTTTCTTCATGACGAAAAGACTGATGAACTCTGGTCGCAGGTTGCACTAGGCCTTAACAACCAGGAAATCAGATTTCCCGCCAATCGCGGCATTGCCGGTGAAGTTTTCACCACCGGAAATACCGTTAACATTCCCGATGCCTATGCAGACGCCCGCTTCAATCAGCAGATCGATCTGAAAACCGGTTATCGGACCCATAATATTTTGTGCATGCCGTTGATCAACAAATACGGCACCATCATTGGCGTTACCCAGGTTTTGAACAAACGCGGCGGTTGTTTCAACCGCACTGACGAGAAAAAGCTGCGCAGCTTTTCGGCCCAGGCATCAATTGCCATAGAAAACGCCAAGCTCTTCAACGAAGTGCTGAACATGAAAAACTACAGTGAAAGCATTCTGCGATCTCTGTCCAACGGTGTTGTCAGCCTTAACCACATGCGCAAGATTGAAAAATGCAACGCCATTGCTTGCCGAATTCTCGGTGCCGAGGAAAATCAGATGGTCGGTCGGTTTGCCGATATAACTTTTACCGGAGACAATCACTGGATCGTTGATAGTTTGCGCCGGGTAATCGCCACCAATGACTCAGACAGCTTTATCGATGCTGAAATAACCAATATGCAAGGCAAGAAGATTTCGGTCAATATGTCGGTCGTGCCTTTGCGAAGCATTTCCGACGAGCCCATGGGCGGCCTGTTGATCATGGAAGATCTTTCAATCGAGAAAAGAATGAAGGGAACTCTTGCCAGATACATGACCAAAGAGATTGCCGATCAGCTGATGGACTCTGACGGAGCCGAGCTTGGCGGCCAGATCAAGGAGCTTTCGATACTTTTTTCCGATATCAGAAACTTCACTACCATCTCGGAAAAACTTGGACCACAAGAAACAGTGGCGATGCTCAACGAATATTTTTCTACAATGGTCGATATCGTTTTCCATCATGGCGGAATTCTCGATAAATTTATCGGTGATGCGATGCTCGGGGTTTTTGGCGCGCCGTTTTCAACCGATGAAGATGCCGATAAGGCTGTTTGCACCGCCATTGATATGATGAAAGCGCTGAAACAGTTTAATGCCGGGCGAATGCTTAAAAATCAGGAAACGATCAACATTGGCATCGGAATTGCCACCGACAATGTTCTGGTCGGCAACATCGGTTCAATCAAAAGAATGGATTACACGGTCATTGGCGATGGGGTGAATCTGGCTTCGCGCCTTGAAGGTGCCACCAAGTTTTATCATGCCGACATACTGATCAGTGAAAAAACCTGTGAGCTGCTCAAATACCGTTATTTTGTTCGGGAAGTTGATCTGATAAGGGTAAAGGGCAAGCTTTTGCCGGTCAAGGTATTTGAAATTCTCGATCATCACGATAAACAGACCTTCCCAAGTATCGAGCAGGTTATCGACCTTACCCATCAGGGCATCGATCTTTATCGTCAACAGCGCTGGCAAGAAGCCATAGAATGTTTCGACAGCGCAATTAGATTAAATAGAAAAGACGAGTTGTGCAAATTGTATGTATGTCGTTGTCACTACTTCATCGACCATCCTCCCGGCGAAAACTGGGATGGGGTATGGGTAATGACTTCAAAATCATAAAATTGAGTTACACCAAGATAGATCTGGTCGCAAGATTTGACGCTGAATAATGAACAACAGAATCTGGTAAATGATCTGAGGGCTCCGATAAAGTCCTTCAGGATTTTTGCGCTCGAAGAAGCGATCAAAACCGGAGCCTCACCCGAAGTTCTGCAGGTGCTTCAGGAGCTGAAAACAGAAGAAGATGACGGCGAATGCCAGATTTTGATCAATTACGCCATTTCAGCCGTAGAAGAGCGACTCAAGGCAGAGCCAGGCAACAAAAAACCTGCTGCGAAAAAGCTCAAGGAACAGCAGGAGTTTTCTGAAGCCTGGAATCGTGCCGACGACAAAGAAAAAATGCAGATTCTTTCCGACCTGCCCGCTCGTCTGCCTCAGGCGATTAAAACCATTGGCCCAAGCCTGTTGGTCACCGAAAAATCAACGGTTATTGCTGCCCGAATTATCCGAATTTTCTGCCGCGGTTGGCCCGAAGACCAGTTCAAGCTTATTTCCGACCAGCTGACTTCGAGCAGTCTAAGTCTGCGCCTTGCTTCACTGCGAACCATCGTTCACATGAAGCCAGAACTGCTGATCGATGATCTGCCGACTTTGCTGAATTCCGATGATCCCCAGATCAAGGCCCTGGCCATAAGAGGCCTGGTCAAGATCGATAAGGAAGAGGCTTTGAATCATCTGCAGGCTTTGCTTTTGTCTTCAAATCTTTCTGATCGCCTGGCCGGCATTCAGAATTGCCCTTTTCTGCCTTTCCCAATGGTTAAGCCGGTTTTGCTGAAATATTTTTCTGCGGAAAATCACCCGGACCTGCTGGTGCGTGCCGGTTGGATACTTGAAATGAACCCTGATATTCAGGTGCCGTTCAAATTATATGAAATTGCCGAACGTTCTCCGGCCAAAAAGGCAGAGCTGGTCAGAAAAATCCTCAATGACGCGGTCAAACTACTCGAAAAATCAGGAATTCTCGGCAGTGATTTCAAAAAATATACCCGGCAATTGCAGGCCTGGGTCAATAAAAGAAATGCCCTGCGCTTTACCCAGAAAGTCGCCCAGAAACTCGATGCCGAAGAAATTCCCCAGGAAATCGACCTACTCATCAGAAACCGTTTGAAACAGCCCCAGATGAAAATGGCTTTCACCGAAGCACTTAACTGGCCGGTATCACCAACGGTGAAGGGCCGAATTTCAGCATATTTGAAAAGCTGCGAAGAAAAGACGGCGCTAAATAAAGAGGCGCAAGCTGAGGCTGAAACCCCCGTAGAAAAAGCATCACCGGCCGAAATTCCTTCCGGCAAAACTGAAAAAAAAGCACCAGAGTCGGCTGGCGCAGTTATTGAAAAGAAAAAAGACCCTGAAAGCAATGAAGAAAAGGTAGTTGCCGCCCAGGTAGATTTCGCATCGATGGGCGAGGGTGATCTGATCAGACTCTTTGCTTCTTTCAGCCATGCCCAGGCCAGTGCAAATCTTGGAAAAATGCAAAAATTGGTTGCCGATCGAAACCTCGCCAGTGAGATTAGATCTGCATGTTTGAATTGTCTTACCCGACTAAAAATTGCCGGTGCTGAAAATGAGGCCGAGAGCCTGGTTAGCGGTAATGAGCTGACTCTGACCTCTTCAGCACTCGAGTATCTTGGCGAAATAGACCCTGAAAGGGTTTTTCCATATCTCGGCAAATGTTTGAAAGTTCCTGATGTTCACATCAAATCGGTTGCTCTCGGGATTTTGAAAAATTTCGATTTCAATCAGGCGGTCTCTTCGCTGAATGCGATGCTGCGTTCTACAGACGTTGAACAGCAGCGCATGGCTCTTAAATGTATGGAGCAATTTGACTTCGCTCTGATTCGCGATCAGCTGACTGAGTTTCTCGAAAAATGCGACAATGAAAGCCTGGTTGAGTCCGGATTATGCTATTTTGCCGCCAACCCGGCCAGCGAAAACGTATACTGTCTTTATAAAATTGAACAGGCTCAGATGGGCAATATTGCCGAATATGCCAGAAAACTGCGTGAAAGCTGCTCGCAGTCATTGAAAGATGCGGTGGTTGAAGTTGATTCGCCAACTGGTGCGGTTGACAATGAACCTGAAAATGAAGATTTGCTTAAGCAGCGTTGGCAGGACGAACAGAATCGTAAGAAACAAGCTCGGCCAGCCTATGCCTACAAGGAAAAAATCGCTCAACCGGCAAGCGGATTCAAAGAAAATCTTCATGCTGTTTTTGTAACTTTAAAGGAATTCGCAACCGCCAGAGGTTCGTATATCGCTTTGATAATACTTGTCATTCTGGCGGCAGGGTTCTATACTTTATTTATGCCCGGGTCATCGGCCGAAACCGGTGCAAAGGGAGGAAGCGCCGTAATCACCGGGCAGTATCTGCGCGAAGGAACAGTTACCAGAACCAGTGGCACCGCCGTTGAATTCTCGAGTCGTAATGGCGAAAAATTCATCATCCATCCGGTGCGGGAAGGATATCGCATGCCAACGGTCAATACCCGGCTGAGAGTTTCTCTCGTGCCATATCGCCGCGATCCGCAAGGGGTATTCCTGGCGAGAATTCGTGCGATGCGGCAGATTGAAAACTTTTCCGAATCTTTAGACAGTAAATGAAAGATAACGAAAAACAAACTGAAGATCTTTATCTTGTCGCCAGAATCAGAAGTGGCGACGAAGCAAGTCTTGAAAGGCTTGTCGATAAGTATATCCCGCAGTTGATAGGGTTTTTCAGATATTTGCGGGTTCCGGATTCTATGATCGATGATCTGGTTCAGGAAACTTTCGAAAGATTGCTGCGCAAACTCGATTCTTTCGATGCCGAGAAGAAATTTTCCGCCTGGTTGATGACCATCGGCAGAAATCTTTATTTTGACGAACGCAGAAAAAACTCGCGGCAGAAAGACCGGCAGATTGAGATGACTCCTCCGCACCAGGCAACGCCCGAAGAAGAAGTTGTGGTCAGGCAAAGTGCCAGCGAGTTGCTGCAGACCCTCAATCAACAGGAACGTTTTCTCGTTGATCTGCGAATCTTTCAAGGCCTGGCTTTTGCTGAAATAGCCGAATTAACCAACGAGAACGAAACCACTTTGCGTTCGAGGTTTTTTCGCCTGATGGGCCGATTGCGACTAGCTTCGCAAAAGGCGATGTCTGCCGAAAAATAGGCAAGACAAAAAGGCAAAAAAAAAGCTGCCACAAGGGCAGCTCCAGGGATATTAACTCAACCTACTCACTGTCGATACTGGGTATAGTCTCTGAACCGGTTGAAACTTCGTTATGCATTTCTGCAGTTTCACCTGCGCTAAGTACTTGCTCTGACCCTTTGTCGGGCTTTACCTTAACCTTGCCTTCGATAACCTTTACGACTGTTTTTTGAGCGGTTGAATCGCACGAAAAAACAGTACCGAGAACCTCAATCTGCCCATGCGGGGTAGTGGCGACAAATGTGCCCTTACCTTTGCAGACACTCGCTGTCAGGAAACCAGATGCCAGGTGAAAGCCACGGGGAGCAATGCTGAGCCGTGCCGGACCATCGACTTTAAGGGTCGAAGCATCTGGAAGGGTTATTTGTGCCGCTTCACCTGCGAATAATGATACCGGGTTGTCGAGAGAAACTTCTTTTTCGGCCTGACCGTTGACTGAAATCTTAAAATTCTGGGTAAGTACTATGGGCAAAGAGTTTCGGACAACAGTCTGGTCGGGAGCTTTCTGCCGCAAAACCGGAAGTGTCATTGAAAGAAGCAGAACAAAAGCGGCTGCGCCAAGGGCAAGCTTGAAAAACCAGCTATGTAGAAACGATTCCGAGCGTTCTTCGGCGAACTTGCTCTTGAGAACAGGTTTGAGCCTTTTCATCACCGCTGCTTTCAGGTGCGGAAACTCCAGCGCGGGATTGGCAGGAGCAGCGTCTTTTTTGATCGCAGCAATGGTGGCGATCATCTGACGGCACTGTTCACAGCTTTCAAGGTGATCCCGGTCGGGATTCTCGCCGGCGAGAAACCGCTCTATTTGATTTTCACAGCTTGTTTTGTGTTCCGGACTGGTCATGATAAACCTTTCAAGATTTAAGCAAACTTCAAATCGGCTTATTTGAAAAGATTCTTGATCGAACTGATTGCGTCGGTAAATTTGTTGAATACACTCTTGGTTTCATCGACGACTGCTTTCAGAGAATCGATGGTGCCCTTTGCGACATCACCAAACTTTTTAGCTTCGGCGATAACTGCATCAACATCACTTTTTGTCTGGTTGAACAGAGCTTTTGCATCACTTGAGGTCGGATCCTGTCTGATTTTTGCCAGGTTTTCCTTGATGTTCTTGATTTTAGCTTCGAGATCTTTCTTCTGGGCATCGGTCAACTGGAATTGCTGCAGCTGACCGGCAAGAGCGTTGACACCGTCAGATATTTTGGCGGTTCCTTCTGCTACCTTGGCGGCCTGTGCCTTGATTTCATCCTGGGTGTTGACCTCGGCGTTGGCATTATTATTGTTATTGGTGTTGTTATTGTTATTGTTTTCCGGGGTAATCGTGATTACTGCATCTTCATCATCGGGTGCGGCGACCACTTCGTTGGTTGGGGCGTTCGGATTGACATTATCGCCGGTAGCATCCTGTCCGTTGCCGGAAATTGCATTGGTCACGTCTTTAATTGAATTAGAGACGTTGCCCACCGCGTCAAAAACGCTGTTTACCTTGCCAAAGCCATCCTGAATCTTTTCGACGACCGGAGCAAAGTCCTTGAATATTTCCTTGCCCGCATCAAGAACCGGACTGATGAAATCTTTGGCCTTGCCGACGAAGTCTTTGGCGAAGTTCAGGCCCTTGTCGATGAACCCGCCGAGCTTGCCGCCCAGATCGCCAATTACATTCTGAATGCCGCTGATAATTGAGCCAATGTCGAAACTACAGCCGGTAAGTGTCATCGATACGATCAACATGAACGTGAAAAAAACCGAACCTCTTAATGTTTTTGCAAACATCGATTTTCCTCCTGCGTGAAAAATTTCTTTCAACCAACTTACGAGTAGAAGTTTTTTTTTGTTGCAGGTAAGAAAAAAAAATTTATCCGCCTGGAGCGCGCAGGGGAGTATGCCAGTTCGGATTCGCTCGTACCTGATTCCACATCGAGTGGAAAAATTCAGGGTACACGACGTCATAAAAGTCGGCCAGAATGACGCCCTGCTGGGTAATGCTGACCTTGCTGCCAGGAGTGGTTCCCTTCATTTCGCTTGGGTGAACCGAATCGATCAATTGCAGGGTAACCATAAAATAATATTGGTTCTTGCCCTGGGGCTGAAGCATAATTGGCTTGATTTCAAAGAAATTTACCCGGTTGCTGAGAATGCGTCGATTGGTTTTGCCCTCGAAATTTTCTTCGCGCACCAGTCTGAAAGCGGGCTTATCAGGGTCGCCATTGTCTTCGACGGTATATTTAATTTCTGAAACCTGGCGAAAATTGACGCCAGAACTTTGACTAGTGAAAATCGCGTCCATTTTCTGGTGTGCCGGATAGCTGAGAAAGGAGTAGATGTTCATTGGCGGCGTTCCCGACACGCTCATGACGTCGTCAAAATTATAAACCGAGCTGTAGGGCAGGGGGAAGCAGGCCATTTTCAGGTCAGCATGGATTTGCTTGATAACCCTTCTGGCTTCAAGGGTTGTTTCGATGCGCAGCATGCCTTTCAAGGACGTTTGCGTTCCTGATCGCAGCACCAGAAAAATGGGGCCCAGCAGTAGTGCCATACAAATGGCGACAATCATGATTTCGACCAGAGTGAAACCTTTGTGTTGCTTCATTTTGGCCGCTCCATTACCAGTGATTCCAGTGAAACGGCTTTTCGACTCATCCAGACATCGACTTTACTCTGACCTTTTGCGGCCACGGTAACCTTGATTTTAACCCCGTTGAGATCACCGTGGTCCACTTTATCCAGTTCGATTTTGCGCTGGAACATCCTCGCTTCGGCAGGATACTGCAGGTCGGACATCGAATCGAAATCGATGTCAATGAAGCTGCCGACCGGGTAGCGGGATGGGGCAGAAACTTTTCCCTCGGCGATGTCTTTCAGGCAATCGTAGCCAAACCCACGAAAGATTTCAATCGGTTCGCGGGCCAGCGAAAACGCCAGAAATTCATAATAGGCGTCCATAGAGCCCTGATTGGATGAACGATTCATCCATAATACCGACAAGATGGCTATCGAAAGAAAAGCCATGGCGATGATTATTTCCAGTAGTGAAAAAGCGCTTCTTTTAGTCTTCATTTTCAATCATTCTTTGGAAACTGACCCAGCGCGAGATATTGATCTGATACAAATCCTGGTCGGGCTTCAGAGCCGGGTCGTATTCGATTTTGTGTTCGACGTTCTCGGCCCATTGATCGAGGCGGAGAAGGTCTACGGCAAGAGCACCCTTAAGATGCAGCTTTTTACGTGCTTTGATGTGGCCATTGCGGTTGTTCTTGCCAATACTGATCAGGGATGCTTCGATGGTCTGGTCGGTATCGACGATGATCGGGTAGCCACGGGTCAGCAGTATGCACAGGGCATCGCCGTCAGCTTTTTTTATGCCTGACTTGATAGTAATGCCGGTTGCGATCAGAACTCCCTGACCTTCGACGGTAATCTCGCTGCCGCCGCCGATGGTAATCGGTTCGTTAATTTGAACGATTCCCCGCAGGTTCAGCTTATTATTGGTTTTGTCGATTATTCCGAATTCTTCGGCTTGCGAGAGGCTTAAAACACGGCGAGCCCAAAGATTTACGTGGGCGTAGGGAACAGACGCCGCAGTAGAATCAGAGGTGCTGCCCGGATTGCGATAATAGTAAAACATTGGCTGGGGCAAAACATCGTTTGAGCCTTTCAAGAAACGGTTTTTGTCATGAATGTCGCAGATTATCGAGGGATAGGCTCCGGCAAAATTGCTTTTGAGATAATTCAAATCGATGGTCGAGGTGAAATCAGGGAAACCCGCGAAGTGATCGGCATTGAAGCAGGGATACTCTTCGTTTTTCATTTTATCAACCGTTTCCTGGGGAAAGGGTATGGTGAAGGTTTTCTTTTTCTTTTTGAAACCGACTTTTTTTTCGGCTGTGACCTTGATATAAGCGTTGGAAAGGTCGACCCAAAAATAGCCAAAGTGAAAGAATCGCTGTCGAATATCGCCCTCAAGAATGTCTGGCAACATGTTTTCCGGCTCGATTCTGATGCCCGGACTGAAATCCAGCACGGCTTTTGCGCTGGCAGACTTGGCTTCTGCAGCCATGGTTGCGTCGCGAAAGTCTTTTCTTTTTTTGACCGTGACGCCGTCATCGGTGATCGGAAGTCTGATGTAATCAAAAAATGCCTTATGATTATACATCGCGTAAGATTTTAATTTTGCGCCTTCGTCTTCAACCGCTTTTTTAACCTGATTGCGCACCATGGTATTGAAAGTCGGCAGAAGACCGAAAACCTGATCTGAAGTCGCTTCAACGATTTTTTTCTTTTCAACTGCTGCCGGAAGAAAGCTCTTTCTCGCAGTGTCGATGTTCAGATATACATATCTGCCTGAGCGGTTGCCCAAAAAAACTTTCCCACATTTGCCAGTTGAAAGGCCGGCCTGATCGACTACCAGCTTTTGCTTGAGTGGGTTGAGGCTTACCCCGAAAGTCGAGTCGAATTCTTCCTGACCGTTCTTGATGAACAATGCATAATCGAGAACGTAGTTTTGGGCAAAAGAACTGCGCTGATTTGAGTTGTCACGTTTGGAAACGATTGAAACAACCTTGTAGTCGTGGTGACGGGTGATGATGCAGGCGCCCTGAATTTGCTTTTTAAAACTGTCTTTCGGCGTAACCGAAACCTTGATTTCCAGGGTGCCAACCCCCTCTTTTTCATAATACTCGCCGCCGGCCGAGTCGGTATTGCGAAAATCGATTATGCGGGCCAGTGCTGAAATGTCAAATTTGTTGCCGTTGAGAATGTTTGCCGCCTGAGCCTGGGTAAGATCGACGGTTATCGGGTAGCCCTTGTTACCAAGACTGTTCAAGGCAGTGGTCGAGCAGTCTATTTGTCCTGAACGGTCCTTGATCTTTTTGAAAAGGTCGCTGTTTTTTCGGGCAGTTTCATTGTGAATGAAGAGAAAGGCTTCATCCATGGCTGCCTCAGCCAGTTGTCTGGCGATCTCGGACGCCTGAAAGCGAAAGGCTGTTGATTGGGCCTGCCTGGTCATATAATGAAACTGGATCGCCAAAAGGCTGATGATGACCATGACAAAAATAGCCGAGAACATTGCTATGCCCCTGTTCCAGCCATAAACCCTTTGAAAAGAATAGCTCATAATCGATGATCCTTCTTTTTTCAGTCTACTATTAAATGATACTACAGGCAAGCTTTGTACCAGAGACAATCTAATAGTGGAAATTATCTATTCAGCATGATAAATTGGCAGAAATAAATTTTTAATCGGAGAAAAATAAATGGCAGAGGGAAAGAAGTATCGTCTGGTAACCCGCAGTGATTTTGATGGACTGGTCTGTGCGGTTCTGTTCAAAGAGATGGAAATGATCGATGATATCAAATTCGTTCATCCCAAAGATATGCAGGATGGAAAAATTGAGATCAGCGACCGCGATATAACTACCAATCTGCCCTATGTTGATGGCGCCCATCTGGTATTCGACCATCATCTGAGCGAAACTATCAGAAACGAAGGGCAACGGGAAAATCATATAATCGATCCGAAAGCCATGTCGGCTGCCCGGGTTGTATATGATTATTACGGTGGCAAAGAACGTTTTCCAAAAGTCAGTGCCGAAATGATGGATGCGGTTGACAAAGCTGATGCTGCCCAGTTTTCTCTCGAAGAAATTCTTCATCCCAAAGGCTGGGAACTCCTCAACTACCTTATGGATCCCCGTACCGGCCTTGGTCGTTTCCGCACCTTTCGCATTTCAAATTATCAATTGATGATGGATCTCATCGATTGCTGCCGCGACATGACCATCGAAGAGATTCTTGAACTTCCGGATGTCAAGGCGCGGGTCGATTTGTATTTCGAACAGGAAGAAATGTTTAAAAACCAGCTTAGGCGCTGTTCGAAGATTTATAAAAATCTGATCGTGCTTGACCTGCGCGATGAAGAAATAATTCATGCCGGAAATCGTTTCATGATCTATGCCCTCTATCCCGATTGCAACATTTCCATTCATGTGCTTTGGGGCTTTCAGAAGCAGAACACCGTTTTTGCCGTGGGTAAATCGATCGTTAATCGTTCGTCAAAAACCAATGTCGGTGAATTGATGCTGAAATACGGTGGTGGCGGTCATCATGCTGCCGGCACCTGTCAGATCGATCATGAAAGAGCCCCACTGGTTCTCAAAGAATTGATCGCTCAGATTAACAAAGACGGCTGAGCCGTTCGTTCAATTTTTCCCAGGCATCATACCAGTCTGCCGGTCTCATGAAATGTTGAGATTCGGCATAGGTGTGATATTGTATCCGGTTGGCATCGAAACCTTTTGCTGATTTGAGCGTTGCAAAAAAATCGGCAGTAGCGGTTTCGGAAATGACTTCGTCGCTGCCGGCATTGACCATAAACAGGTCGCAGTCGGGAACTTCTTTCAACGCGTGTGCCGGGCCTGACTTTTCCAGGCATGAAAGCGGCAAATCAGCCGGGCGCTCTGGGCAGCTGAAGTCTGGCGAAGCCAGGAATGGGGCACAGAAATCCGGCAGGACTGGGCCATTCAACAATGCAAACGCGGCAAATCCTCCCATTGAAATACCGACAACTGCAACCTTTTTACGCTGATCACGGTAAAACTTGATCATTGCCGCAACTTCACAGGCCTGTTGCCAGATTATTTTCAAAAGAAACAGATGCTTTTCAAACGGAGTTTTCTGAAGTTGCATCACACCCAGATAACCGTCTTCGCGCTCTCCATGATGTGGCGCATCAACGGCTACGGCGAAAAATCCCTGCCCTTTGAGCCTCTGAAGCTCGGGAATCTGGGTTTCTTTACTCACGCCCAAACCATGCAGAACGATTACTACCTCCGATGATGAGGGTGAGCCGGCATAGATTGCGGGCAAATTGAGTCCCGGTACGGGTATGATTGTCGTTGCGTTTGGCACGAGTTTTAGCTACCCGCTTTCCAGGAATTTACACGCTTTTTCAGGGCGTTGACATCTTTGGCTGCAAGTTTCAGTTCAAGTTCCTGGCGCAGGCGCCGGGCGTCTTTGTCGCCCTGTTTTTCGGCCAGCGAATACCAGAAATAGGCCTCTTTCAAATCGCGCTTTACCCCTTCGCCGTTTTCATAAAGGGTGCCCAGACTAAATTGAGCATTGGCATGATTCTGCTGCGCCGCTTTACGATACCATTCGGCGGCCTTTTTTTGATCTTTGGGAAAATGCATGCCGCAGTAATACATGAAAGCCATGTTTACCTGAGCCTCGGGATCACCTTTTTCAGCGGCAGGCTCAAAAATTGTCGCAGCTTTCTGAAAATCGCCGCTCTGATAAGCCTTGCTTGCGTCTTCCATTGTCGGTTTCTTGCTGCAGCAGCCGGTGAAAAGACAGGCCGACAAAAGCAGAGCACCGATTATGAAAAATTCAAACCTGATTTTTGAAAAACGGGTCATGTAGCCAACTTTCAATTTATAAGCTTTAACCTAAAATTTAAAGGTTTTTTACCTTTTTGTAAACAATAAAAACCATAAGCTGCTCAGCTGAGACATTGCTGTAAAACTTTACACAAAATTGGGATTGGAAAAGATGGATGAGCTGAGGTAGTATTAGCTTCAGAAAAAAAAGGATTGGAGAGAAAATGCTGCGCCGGGTCAAAATGGTTTTGCCATTGTTTTTTGCATTTTTGCTAACCCTTTTACCCTTTCTTTTGCTTGAATTCACCCAGGCACAGCGGGTTATCGTTCAACAGGAGCGTGAACTCTATCTATGGGAACAGCAGGCAAACAATTATCTGCAGCTGTTTATAAATCTATGGTCGCCAGAGTTTCAGCTTAGAAGAAGATTGGACGTTTTTCGCCGCCGTGATGCCGCAAAAATTTTCCGTGGCCGTGATTTGCAGGCGGCTTTTGCTTCCGAGATCAGTAAAAGACTTCCAGGAAAATGGAAGCCGGATGATCTTTACGCCGGCAGCTTTGATAAGCGAACCGGCAAGTTCAAAATGTTTCTGGGCCGGCCTTTCAGCAATCAAAATAAACTGGTTTTTTCGACGATCATGCAGGGGCTTGCCAAAGAAGAGAAGCTTTCAGAATCTGAGGTCAAAAAAGTCAATCGCTTTTCTCAGGGAGCTCTTGGTGAAGACATCACCATTGATTTCCTTAAAACCTTGCGTCGGGGCAAGTTCAACGGCAGCAAATATCTCGGGAAAAATAACCTGTTCATGTGGGATTACATGGAAGAAGGCGACATGCGCATCGTCTATCTGGTCTTTTTCAAAGACGGCAGGATAACTCCGGAAGAATCCGTTACCAGCGTTCAGCAGATCCTGGCAAAGCGTTTTCCAGATGTCTTTTCTGCTTTGATTCCAATTGAAGAGGCTGATAAAAATTTGAAACCAATTTTTGAAAATCGCCTCGAGAATAGTCAGAAATCGATGATTAATCAGATTTGTAAGTCTCCGGAGATTTTTATAAAACTCTCTCAAAATCGTAAAAATGAAGATGTCACCCGAGATGAACTTCTGCCGGTTGGCCTCTCCCGTGAATTGAATAACCAATACCTGATTCGTGAATTTGTCGATTACCATCTCCCTTATGAAATTCTTCTTTTGCGACCTGATTTGCATCGACCGCTTACTGGCGGCGAATATTTCGTTTTCATCATGCGTTTGCTTTTTTTCTCGCTCTGGTTTCTAACTTTTACCAAAGTAATTATCAGTGGCCGACCGCTTGGGTTGAGCATTGCCAGTTGGCTCACCCTGATTTTCATGGTTATCGGCGTCCTTCCATTGGTGGTTTTATATATTGCCGGGTCTCTTCACCTTGAAGCATCAGCGTTCAGGCGTGAGCAGCAGTCGGTAAAAGAAATCATCTCACAATTCGAAGAGGTGGATATTTCCGGCGACGCCATTCTCAGTGAATACCGCGAGTTCTGTCGTGAACTGGAAAAAAGAGATTCATGGAAAAAAGCCCTTAAAACCTGGGATAGAGACGTATGGATTGCTGAATTGGAAAAGACCCGTGAGCTTTTCAAGGCTGCCGGAGTGCGTTTTGCCGGTTGCTTCGTTTATCCGCCGCCAATCGCAAAATCAAAAGAAAATCCCAAAGAGCGAATGCCCTACCTTTTCTACTCTTTCTATGGCAATGATTCAGACCGTGACGAGGCCTTGTCGGGATTCTACTCAACCTGGGTTGATAAGGCTTACTTTAAAATAGCCTCTTACACTACAAACTTTGAAAATCCGCAGATGGATTTTTTTGCCGGCGAAGAAGGGGACGAAATTCTTCGTCTTTTCATGGGCAATCGTGCCGATTCCGATCTTGTCGACATGGGAGATCAGAAACATTTTTTCTACCAGAACTACATTCTCGAAAATGGAAAAATGAAAAACTGGTTTTTTCTGCGTGCCAATCTTAATCTTTCATATGAAAAATATCTTCGCGAAAGAGTTAAAGACTGGATGAACGTTTATTTAAGGACAGATGCGCACCGTCTTTCTTCAACCATGCATTTTGCCCTGTCAAGGTTCGGTTTTCCTGAACCGGAAATTCTTTTGCCCGAACGCAACAAAGACGACAAATACCTTGGCGTCATACTTAAAAATGCCGGTGATCTTATTGAACTGGCGGTTGCAACCAGGGCGCAACTCTTCAGACAGACCGATCACCAGATTTCCATCGTTTATCCATGTCGTAAAACTGGTGACTACGTTTTAACTGCAGTCATGGATTTTCGCAATCTCCATTATCAGGTATACCTGCATGAAATTAAGCTTGCTGCCCTGTTGATTTTTCTGGCAGTTCCGATTTTTTTCGTTTCAAGATTCATTGCCGATTATCTGGTAAAACCCCTTAAAAAAGTTGAAGGCGGGCTAAAGCGCGTTGCTGAAGATGATTTCTCGGTTCCGATTCGACTGAAACGTGATGATGAGATTGGGCAACTTTCCGATGCCTTCGACAAAATGGTCGATGGAATCATCGAAAGAAAGAACCTTGGCCGGTTCGTTTCGGCAGATCTAGACCAAAAAGTTGCCGGCGAGAAATCTTTGAGTCACGATAAGCTCGAAAAGAGCTTTGCTGCAGTTCTATGCTCGGATATAAGAGGTTTTACAACACTCAGTGAAACTTATCCGGTCAGAGATGTAGTTATGATGCTGAATGAGCATTTGGCAGTAATGTCGGAAGTCATTACCGGCAATGGTGGCATGATCGAACAGTTTATCGGTGATGCTGTTCTTGCAGTTTTTTATGCAGAAACTGACGAAGAAGCATCTGTGAATGCTGTTAGAGCCGGAGTTGGTATGGTGAAAGCTCATGCCAGGCTAAATCGCAACCGAAAAAAGGAAGGTCGATTCAGCTATCAGATCGGCGTGGGTATCGAGGTTGGGCAGGTGCTTTCCGGGGTAATCGATGTTCGAGAAAAGAATGAATACGTTCTTATCGGGCAATGCCGCAGTCAGGCTGAAATGCTCGAGGGAAAATCGAAATTGGGGCGTTTTTCGCGGATTGTTTGTTCAGCTCAGGTTAAAGAGCTCGTTGAGGAATTCGAGTTTAAACACCTTTCTGACGGCACTAACTGGGAAGTCTTCTTACCAGGAGGCAAGTTATGAGCCTGTCTCGCTGTCTGGCATTAATGGCCGTTTTTGCTCTGATTCTTGTTGTTGTTGTTGAGCTTGAGTCGCAAATTGTTAAAAATGTCGAAGACTCTGATAATCGCTTGATTAAAGCTTTTCGACTCGTTAAAGAAATGCGCTTCAAAGCCGGCACCGATTTTCAGATGCAAAGCTGGTTGAGTCGTTTCCGCGAGAGCATTAGCAAACAAAATAAACATTTTTTCACGACTAAGGAACAACCCGATTATCTTATAGAAAACATGCCGCCACATACTCTGGCGATTGCCCGCGCCGATAAAAGGGGAAATTTGCTTGAGTTTGCCAATCTGGCCGGTGAGACCAATCAGGAAATGGTGCGGTTGTTTGTCGGTCTGGCCGCTGAGTTTCGAATAACTTTTTCCGACAGTGCCCTCTCGCCTGAAAAGAAAATAGATCTTGAGCGCTGCGAAGTATTGATGAGGCAGTTTCTCGACGCCCGGACCGCGAAATTAAACATGATCATTTTGCGGGCATCGAGATTCTCTATTTACAACTTCGAAAAAAGATCGACCTGGTTTTTCTGGGACCATTTTCTCGGCGCAAATGGTGAAAGTTTATTCATTTTCTCCAAATTAGACATGACCGGACTTGCGAAGAATTATCGCTTTCGATCATATTTGAAAAATCACCATGATAAAGATTTGCTTTGTGCTTATTTTGATTATGCCAACAATCGTTTTATGGCCCAGAAAGACTTGCGCCAATTGATCAGTTTGAAAGATCTGCAGGTTATTGGCCGCGAATGCCGGCAGATCGTTAAAAAAATGGAAGATGACGCTGCCCAGGTCGACAATGCAAAATTTACCCTTGCCCAGCATACAGTGATAATTGGGC
>CAZTHA010000032.1:0-20496 GCA_964613435.1 uncultured bacterium | reverse complement strand
TGGCCCGCAAATTCATTTCCGGCAATATCCAATCACTTTCTTCGCAACAGGATTTCAGCTGGCAGGTCAATGCCTATGGCCTCAACAATCTTGCCGGGAAAGTTATAACCACTCCGCATCAGCTGCCGAGAATACAGCTTCTTTCGAAAACATTGCTGGCCAGGAATGCTCCGGTGCTTGAAATACAGGCATCGGGAAGCGCTGAAACACTTTGGTACTGCCAGCGCGGCGCTCATCTTGCCGACTTTGCCCTGGTGGCCAATACATCATTGGAGCCACTAAAACAGCAGATACGCCTCAAATGGTTTTATTTGTTGCTTTTGGCCACCGCCCTCTTTATCGTCGCGACCCTGCTTGGTTTCACCCTGTCGACCCAATTTCTCACCCCCATTGAAAACCTGACCGAAGGGGTCAAAGCCATCGAAAAACGCCAGTTTGACCTGAAAATTCCCGTTCTTTCAAGAGATGAGCTTGGCCAGCTGTCAACTTTGCTCAACTCGGTTCTCGAGGGCATGAAAGATCTTCAGGTCGCCAGCATCGTTCAGACAAGCCTTTTTCCGGCCGAACCACTCTTCGAAAAAGGCATCGAAATCTTCGGACACAGCCGCGCCATGACTGACATTGGCGGTGACTACTTCGACTTTTTCGTTGCCGATGAAAACCGCATAATTGGCCTTGTCGGCGATGTTTCCGGCCATGGGGTCAGCGCCGCCCTGATCATGGGAATGGCCAAATATGCTTTCACGACTTCTGAGGCCGCCAGGCGGCCCCTTACCGATACTTTGAGTGCATTCAACCTCTTTCTGCTCTCGAACATCAAGCGCAAAAAGATGATGACCATGTTTCTTTATTCAATCAATACCGAAACCTATGAGCTTGAATATGCGAACGCCGGACATAATCCGCCTTTTCATCTGAGCGCTGGGCGAAATGAAATTTGCAGCATCGAAATGGATTCATTTCCCCTTGGGATAAGAGCTAAATCGAAATACCGGGCCGCCAGCTTCACCCTGGCTGCTGGCGATAAAGTGCTGATGTACACCGATGGCCTGATCGAAACCAACACCGTTCGCCAGGAGCAAATTGGCTATGATTTGTCACGGAAATGGTTTACTCAAACAGGCGACCTGCCGGCAAAAGAATCGGTTGAAACGATGTTTGCCCGCTTCGATCTTGAAACTGGTCACCTGCCCCCGGAAGACGACATTTCCATGATCGTCATTCGCCGCCTGCCAGAGAAAAATTGATTAATCGGCGACTTTTGCTTAAAATATTCCGAATCAACTTTGAACGGACAATCAACCATGAAAAAAAAAGAGCTGCAGCTGAAAAAAAACCGTGAATTTTCTTTAATGAAAGGGCACCCCTGGCTTTACCAGGAAGCCGTTAAAGAGTTGCCGCCCCATCTCAAAACCGGCGACATCGTCGACCTTTTTTCGCACAAACAGCAATGGCTCGGCAAAGGCTATATCGATACCGAATCGAAAATTCTTGTCAGGGCGCTTCCTCTGCAACAAAATGAGAGTCCGGAAAAGGGCCTCGCCCGCCTCGTCGATCGCGCCATCTCTTTGCGCAAACAGTTTTTTGCCGGCCAGCAAACAGACTCTTGCCGGCTGATCAATGGCGAAGGCGATTTTTTGCCCGGTCTGATTGTCGACCGCTATGCCAATGCAGTATCGATGCAGACTTATTCACTTGGGCTTTTACCATGGCTGAAATGCATAATCAATGAAATAACCAGACAGCTTCCCGAAATTCGCTGGATATGGCAACGCAACCAGATCCGCTTAGCCAAACAGGAATCTTCGCAACTGGTTTTCGGCAAAAATCTGCCCGAAAAAATAATCTTTAATGAAAATTCGCTAAAATACTCAACCGATCTGGTAAACGGGCAGAAAACCGGTTTTTTTCTTGATCAGCGCGATAACCGACAGCTGATCAGAACCCTGGCGAACGGCAAAAGTTTTTTGAACGTCTGCGGTTATACCGGCGCTTTTACCGTTGCCGCTGCCGCCGGCGGCGCCACGGAATCGATAACCGTCGATATTGCCCGCCCGGCCTTGGTTGAGGCTGAAGCCAACCTTAAGCTCAACGGCTTTTCGACGAAAAACCACCGGCTCGTCTGCGCTGATATGTATGAGTATTTAAAAAATGAAAAGCAGCAGTTTGAACTTGTCGTCCTCGATCCGCCCTCTATGGCGAAAAGCCGCAAAGATTCAGAAAAAGCAATCAGAGCCTACCAGAAGCTTAATTTTGCCGGAATGAAGGTAGTAAAACCAGGCGGAATGCTTTTTACCGCCTCATGCACCAGTCAGGTCGGCCGCGAAGAATTCGTCGGCGCCGTTCGTGAGGCTGCAGCTAAAAGTGGACGTCAGGCTCAGATTATCGGTGAAAGCTATCATGCCGTCGATCATCCCACTGCTCTTGCCCATCCTGAAGGTCGCTATCTCAAAGGCCTGCTGCTGAGGTTATTCTGATGCATAACAACCGTATACAGGCCATCGAGGTCGCTGCCGCCGTAGTGGTGCACGACAACAAGGTTCTTCTCGCCCGCCGCGAAGGGGGCGACCTGCATGAGCTCTGGGAATTCCCCGGTGGCAAACTTGAAAGAAATGAAACCGCCGCCCATGCGGCTGAACGAGAACTGGCCGAAGAACTCGACATTCGCATTCTTGCCGGAGAAACCTTGCTGGTGCTCGAACACCAGTATCCTGACAAGCTGGTCCGACTTCATTTTGTCGCCTGCACACTGACTGATGAGCATGCAACCTGTCTGGACAAGACAATTGCCAATCCGAGTGCCGACTGGTTCGCCCCCGCAGAATTTCCACTTGCAGACTTCTGCCCAGCTGATAAAATAGCTGCAGGGAAATTACCCTGGCAAAAAATAATAAAAACCGAGGAAAAGAAATGAGTGAAACAAAAAAAATCCTGGTAATCAACCCGGGATCGACTTCGACCAAGATCGCCCTGTTCAACGGCCTTGACCAGCAACAGGAACTTGAAATCAGTCATCCGGCCGACGAACTGGCTAATTTTAAATCCAACCTTGAACAGCTCGATTATCGATTCAAAACCGTTGAAAATGCGATGCAAAGCTGGAACGTCAGCCCAACCGAACTTGATGCCGCCATCGGTCGCGGTGGACCATTGAAGCCTCTCGAAGGCGGCGTTTACAAAGTTGGCGAAAATCTGATCAGTGATCTTCAATCCGGCAAACTCGTCGATCACGCCTCGATCCTCGGCGGTCTGATTGCCTGCCGCATTGCTGAAAAAGCTGGCATACCCGCGTACATTGCCGACCCGGTTTCCGTAGATGAATTTGAAGACATTGCCCGAATCAGCGGTCACCCCGACTTGCCGCGCATTTCTCTTTCGCATGCCCTTAATATAAAGGCTGTCGTTGCCCAGGTCGCCGCCGAAAACGGCAAAAAGCCAGAAGAAGTTAACTATGTCGTGGCGCATCTTGGCGGCGGTTTTTCGATTGCCGCCCATCGCAAGGGCCGACAGATCGACGTCAACAATGCCAACGATGCCGGCCCATTTTCCCCGGAAAGATGCGGAACTTTGCCACTGGCCGGCCTGATGAAAATGTGTTTTTCCGGCAAATATGATCTAGCAACTTTGAAAAAGACCCTTATCGGCAAAAGCGGCCTTATCGGTCATCTCGGCACACCCGATTGTCGCGAAATTTCAAAGCGCATCGAGGCAGGCGACGCAAAAGCCAAACTCGTGCTCGAAGCGATGGCTTATCAGATTGCCAAAGAAATAGGCGCAATGGCAACGGTCATGAAAGGCGAGGTCGATGCCATTGTTCTGACCGGTGGTGTTGCCAACAATAAATATGTAGTATCATGGATCAGGGAAAGGGTCGAGTTCATTGCTCCGGTTATCGTTAAGCCTGGCCAGAACGAGCTCAAAGCCCTGGCTGCGCATGCAGTGAATGCGCTTGCCAATCCGGAAATAGTAAAGAAATATTGATCAGCCAAGGACAGGAGAATACTATGAATTTCAGCGAACTCGACAAAAAATTGAGCAGTGGCCGCGTTCCTCTTGCAGTCTGCATGCCGGAAGAAGCTGATACGGTTTCTGCGGCATACGAAGCAGCCAATCTCGGCTTTGTCGATTGCATTTTCGTCGGCAATGAAAAAATAATAAAAACCTTTATCGACAAGGTTGCGCCCGGCTTCAAGCCCGAGATCATTCATTGTGAAACCCCTGAAGAAGCAGCTTTTAAATCAGTTGAGCTGGTGCGCAATAAAAAGGCCAGAGCCCTGATGAAAGGCAACATTTCTACTCCTATTCTTCTCAAGGCCGTTTTAAATTCCGAAACCGGCATCAAGCGCTCCAGCGTTCTTTCCCATGTGCTGGTTTACGAATGGGAAGGCAGCCTGAGGTTTCTTACCGATGGTGGCATGGTCACCCACCCCAGCTTGGAAGAAAAAATTGAAATCATCAACAATGCCAAGATTCTTGCCAAAAGCCTGGGCATCGACATGCCCAGAATTGCGGTTTTATCGGCTGTTGAAAAAGTTAACCCGAAAATGCCAAGCACGCTCGATGCGGCTGTTCTTGCCAAGATGGGCGAACGCAAGCAGTTTGGCAAAGACTGCATCGTTAAAGGACCTCTGGCCCTCGACAACGCCATTTCCCTGGAATCTGCCCACCACAAGGGCCTGTTCAACGAAGTGGTTGGCAAAGCTGATATCCTTGTTGCTCCCGACATCGATACCGGCAATATTCTTGGCAAATCGCTGCTTTACTTTGGCAATGTTCAGGCCGGCGGAATGATCATCGGCGCGAAATGCCCGGTAATAATGCTTTCAAGATCCGATGACAAGCAGACCCGGATAAATTCGATAAAATTGGCGCTGGCTGCCGGAAACCCCGACTAAGGCTTAAGAATCCTTAATCAAGGCTTAATCAAAGCGGCGAAGCGTGTGATCATAGCCCTTAAAAGCGGATAAAGCGGGCCCCGACCTGGCAGTTCAGCCAGCGCGGGCCCGATTCTTTTGTACAGGCGAATGAAAACTCTACCCAAAAAAGAAGGTAGCAAATATGCGCTGCGAAAAGCCCTAAGCTGCACAGTTATTGGATGAACCTCGCCATAAAGACGTGTTGCGATGAAACAGGCTTCGGCCTCACCGCCTTTTTCACCTTTGTCGCGGAAAATAGAATAAACATCGAAACTGGAATCTATTTCACGAATGCGCTCTAAAGTCTTTTGCGCCTTCAAGGGCTGGCCAGTTCTGATATGACAGCGGTAAACCCCGGCCAGAGCACTTAAATTCTGCGGATCGAAAGTTAAAGCGTCGAGAAAGAAACTCAATGCCGTTTCAATTCTTGAAGCCTGGGCCGGACTGTTTGGTTTTTCCTGTTCAGCCCTGAAAAGGTATTCTAATCCCTCTTTGAGGTTATACTCAAACTGTTGCCCTTCGATGGATTTTTTCAGGCGCAAGGCACGGCCATTATTCGGATTCCCACGCAAAACCACGTAAACACAGGCAAGCGCATCCTGAAAATGCCCAAGTTTCTGCAAAGCCTCAGCTTTCAGAATAAGTAGTTCAGAATTAGCCGGATCAGTTTCAAGACCAAGATTGACCACGGTAATGACATTGTCGTAGTTGTTTCCGGCTTCCTGTTTTTCGGCAGCCTTTAAAACTGCTTCTGATCTGCGCAGAACCATAGCCTTCCAGTATTTTTGCGCCTCGGAAGCCCGAGTTTTGTAAAAGCTCGTTTTTTCTTTAAGATTCAGCTCAGAATAGCACTGAACCAGGCCCATAATTGCCGAAAGCTCGTGCTCTTCAAGATTTAGAATACTCAAGAAACTTTGCGCAACCGCTTCGATATCGGCCAGATGCTTTTCCCAGAAAATTCTTACATATGGCTGGCTGTTATCGCGGCCATGATTTTCGGGGTTCTCTTCAAGAAAGCGTGATGCCCGGGCGACAATCTGGTTCCACTGCGCCTTGGCCTTATTGATCGTCTCATGAATGACCTCTCTCTGAATCTGCTCGAGTTCTTTTTTGTCACGCATGAAAACGGGAACTTCGTAATAGAGTTTCTTGTAAATCTCATAGGCTTCTTTTGTTTTGCCCTGTTTTTCTCTCAGGCGCCCAAGGCGATGTAGATAAGAAGCTGTTTCGCCATAGCGGTTTTTGAAATCATCGAGCTGGCGACGGGCCACCTCGAATTTTTCCAATATTAGCGCATCTTCGAACGAAGTGTCGAAGTCCACCTGAGCATCGGTGAAAAATTCTTCGTCCTTGAAGCTCTCTTTGCCTGTTCCAGGTTCAGCTAACATCAAAATCCTCAATCAAAAAATATTTGTTCTAAATTTTAAGATAACACATTTCAATTTATAATCGACAAGTTTTTACCAAACCATGAGCTTCAAGATTGAATGTTGCATCATCCGTGTTTATGCGCTATTCTGTCGAATAGATAAAAGAGAGATACATGTTCGCCAAAATACTTTCAGCAACAATAACCGGATTCGATGCCGCGCCGATTCAGGTGGAAACCGATATCAGCGGCGGCTTGCCAGGCATGACTCTGGTCGGGCTTCCCGACACCTCGGTTAACGAGTCGCGAGAGCGCCTGCGGGCCGCATTGAAAAACAGCGGATCCCCGCTCCCAGCCGGACGCATCACCATCAATCTCGCACCGGCTGATTTACGCAAGGAAGGCTCGGGCCTCGATCTTGCCATTGCCGTCTCTCTACTGGTCGCCGATGGCGTGATTGCCCCCCAGAAAGTTGACGGACTGGTAATCGTCGGCGAACTTAGTCTTAACGGTGAAATCCGTCATACTCGCGGCGTTTTACCGATCGCTCTGATGGCCTGTCAGCACAAGCTAAAGGGTATCGTCATTCCCAATGGGAATTGCGACGAGGCTCTGGTAGTGCCAGGAATAGCGGTTTTTGCCTTTTCCACCCTCGCCGAGCTTGTCGCGGCCTTTTCAGATGGGTCCAGCGCGCCCCTGCCACTTCGCGGTGCTGCACCCGAGGCCGAGACTGATCTGGCAACCTTCTCACATGTAGATCTTGAAACGATCAAAGGTCAGGCTTTTGCCCGGCGAGCCCTTGAGATTGCTGCCGCCGCCGGTCACAATCTAATTTTTTCCGGGCCGCCCGGTGCCGGAAAAACATTGCTGGCCCGCGCTCTACCGACAATTTTGCCGCCGTTAAGTTTTGAAGAGGCTCTCGATGTTACCAGAATCTACAGCATCAAAGGTCTTTTGCCTCCAGGCAGCGGACTGATCAGAACCCGCCCGTTCAGAGACCCGCACCACACAATTTCCGATATTGCCATGATCGGCGGCGGCCGACTACCGACCCCGGGCGAAGTTTCCCTGGCCCACCATGGAGTGCTCTTTCTCGATGAACTACCCGAATTTCCCAAATCGGTCATCGAGGTTTTGCGCGAACCTCTTACGACCGGCCATGTTTCCATATCCAGAGCTAATCAGACCAGTGTTTTTCCGGCCCAGTTCATGTTTGTCGCGGCAATGAACCCCTGCCCTTGTGGCTTCAGCACCGATCCACTCAAGAATTGCACCTGCACCGCCCGCCAACAGCAACAATATCGTCAGAAACTTAGTGGGCCGCTGCTCGATCGAATCGACCTGCATGTACATGTGCCGCGCCTTGCCCCGGAAGAGTTAGTCGGCAAAAAAACCGGCGAACCTTCTGCGAAAGTTCGAAAAAGAGTTGAAAAAGCAAGAAAGATCCAGATTAAAAGAAATCAAAAACTTGGCTTTATTCTCAACTCACAGATTCCTTCACGAAAGCTTGGCGAAATCTGCCGACTGTGCCCTGATGCAACTGCCATACTCCTTGCCGCTGCCCGCAAATTCGGGCTTTCGGCAAGAGGTTACGATAAGATTATTCGCGTGGCAAGAACTATCGCTGATCTGGACAATAAACGCGACATTCTTCCAACCCATGTTGCTGAAGCGTTGCAATTCAGAACCCAGGACATATTCGGACAAAACAATTGATCAGTTGTTGTTGACAATATTTCAACAGGTTTGTAGCATTTAGCAAAAGTTTGCAGAGGAGATAACATGATACAGACTGATTTTCTCAAGGGTGTTTCACTTTTTTCAGATTTGAACGACGAAGAACTCAAAAACGTCAGTAAACAGATTGAAGAAGTTGAATTCGTCCGCGACGCCTTCATTTGCAAAGAAGGTCAGCAGGCAGATTCAATGTTCATCATCAAATCAGGTATCGTGCAGATCTTCTGCGATGATGGTAAAGGCGGCCGCAAAATTCTTACCCACCTCAAGCTCGGCGAATATTTCGGTGAAATGGCCCTGTTGACCGATGAACCCCGCAATGCCTCGGCCATAGCTCTTGCCGAGACCGAATGTATCAAGATCAAAAAAGACAGTTTTCGCGATCTCCTCAAAACCAATCCAGCCGTCTGTTTAAGTATTATTAAAACTCTCTGTGCACGCCTTTCAAGAACCAATCTTGGCGCGCCGCAGACAAAAAAATACAATGTTTATGCGGTTCTTGGCCCTGACACCAGTTCGGGAAAAAGCCTCTATGCTCGAAACCTGGCTTTGGCCATGCAGAACATTCTTGGTCAGGAAGTTCTGCTTTATGACCCAAATCTGCGCGACGACCGTGTTGCCAGACTTCTCGGCGTAAATGAGCGCTCAAATATCATCGATGAACTCGTTGACCGGGAAAAAATCAGTGATATCAAGAAGTATGTCGTAAAAACCGATTGCGGCCTGCTGACTCTCAAGCCACAGGAAAACGGCCTGACCGATATCCGCCTCAAGGAATTCCACACTTTTTCACTGATGCAGACAGTCATGGAAAACTATGAATACATCGTCGTCGACTCCAGCTCGATGTTTACCAAGGTTACCAAAGAAATAGTGCAAAGCTGCGATAAAATCGTTTATCTGATTTCCAGCAAAAACGTTTCTATCGCCGGCCTCATGGATCACTTCGACGAAACCCGCCGTGGCTGGAAGGTCAAACCGGAAAAGATCATTTTTGGCGTCAACCACATGACCGACGACCCAACCCAGGAAAGCCTGATAACTGAAAAAGACCGCGAACGAATTTCTTTCGAAATTCCTTTTTGCAAAGAGCTTCAAGGGAAGCGCGACCCAGAAACCCAGCTTATCGTGCAAACTGCCCCTGAGCACCCATTGGCACAAATTAGCACTGATCAGGCAGAAGCCATGCTGTTCGACCAGACAATCGGCCTGTTTCTTCCGACCTTTGAAGATGATCCGGCCCGGGCTGATCTGGCCAAACGCTGGATTGAAAGTGGAGTTGATGAATTTGCCAAGTCTCTGCAGGCCGTTGAAGCCAAAGGTCCGGTTACCCGCAATGGCACCGTTTGCCACCTGCTTACCGGCCGCAGCTCAAAATGG
The DNA here is from genome assembly GCA_964613435.1 of uncultured bacterium. Taxonomy (GTDB): domain Bacteria; phylum Muiribacteriota; class Ozemobacteria; order Ozemobacterales; family Ozemobacteraceae; genus DYKG01. The sequence continues at coordinate 11,094 of CAZTHA010000032.1, read as the reverse complement.
GAACTCAACCATGACGTGGTAAAGGTAATCGACTTTTCCAACCGCTTCAAAAAAGAGTTTTCTCTCGACAAGGTCATTCTTTCACTCAACGGCCAGGAAAGCGTCGTCTAGTAACAACCAGCAAAATCAATTTCAGCTGGCCGGAATCATTTTTCGGCCAGCTTTATTCTTTCAAGCGCGGGTGAGTGGCGGTAAAGCCAGAATACACTCCCAGTGCCGGTCAACGGAACGAGAACAATAACCTGGAGCGGCATTGCTACATAAAAAAAGCGAAGTATTTGGCAAACGACATGGCTACAACAGCCTATTTGCGGACTTTTTTCGGTTTCCTTAGGTTCCTTGTAGATTTTTTATAACAAAAGCAACTTTTAACCAGCAATAGTAACCGCTGAAACGTATTCTGAACGTTACCAATTTTTGCTTTATCGCAAAACAATACCGAGAAACCTTATGCTAATATTTGTGAGTTAGCCTTAAACGTTACCGAGAAAAAATTGAAACTGGAGAACTTTATGCCCAGAAAAATTCTTTCATTGCTGGTTCTTGCCTTTGTTCTGACATCTTTCGCATCACAGGCAAGCCTGTTTGAAAACCTCAATGCCCAGCAACCCTCCCAATTTGCCAGCTACTATAAAGCAATTGGGGAAAAAGCCGGGTGCCGTTTTCCAACTGTTCTCGATGGCTGGAAAAAAGTGAGCCCGCTTGAATCATTGGCAGCAAACCGCAGCGAGGGCACCATTGAAGTTGTGCTGAAAAATCCGGTTTTAAAGGGCTCAACTATTTACATTTCTCAAGAACCAGCCCAGGTTAATGGGGCGCTGGTCTGTCTCGCCAAATTCATAGGCAAAGCTGAGGGTAATTTGCGCAGGATTGTACATTATAATCCCGCAACAAGAAAATTTGACGGGCCGGAAGAGATTGTAACCATCATGCCCAGAAAAGCACACCCAGGTGAAGATGCCCCCAATACATCAGTTGAACTTATCGAAAAATCAGGCTTGAATACTGGTGGCTGGTATCTGTATGGCAAAAAGTTAAAAAAGACATTTTTGGTAAAGGCCCTCGAACCTCGACTGCCATTGCTGGTAAGACCAACCGTATGCATCAGCGATGTCCCCGCAATAAAGGATTATGCAACAAAAAGAGTTTTTGATGACCTTAGACCCGGCATGTACAGGACAACGCTATGCGCTGATGACCAGCCATTTTGCCTTCGGATTTGCCGAGATTGTGAAAGACCGGTTTACCGGAGAGCCTCGCTGGGATATAGAGTATAAACAGGTCTATGGGCATAACCGCGAAGAAGTTGTTTCTGGCTCGCTTAAATGGCACGCTTATATGGGAAACCTGCGACGTGGCTGGATGTACTCGATTCCGGTGGCCGACACCATCATTGACATCCCGGAGCTTCAGCCATACAAGATTAACGGCAGAACCATAAACCCGATGCGGGGCCTGGCCCGTGAGCTTGAAAAAATGATGGCCAAATATCGAGTCGGTTCAGGATCAGGCTGTTCCATGGTAAGACCCGATGTTTCCTGTGTTCAGGATTCTCACTGCGCCTTGAACAGTGGTCTTGACCTGCTTATAAATGGCCTTGGCAAACAACCTGACATTATTGCCTGGCAAAAAGCTGGCTCGGCAGATGCCGAGAGGTTTCAGGTTCTTAAGACACTTGGCCGCGACGTTGAAAAAACCATAACCAGTTTCGGCACTGCCCAGGGAAATTGGAAAGAATTCATCGAAACTCCTTTTGGAACCAGAAACCCAAGCAAAATTAGGGCTCTGGTAAATTCTCTTATGTCCATTCGCACGGTATTCCCTAGAGGTGCCTATGACCACCTTATGGCCTTGTCAGCAAAGAAAAATTACCCGATGTGGACCATTTTGACTTGCCAGATTGGTGGAGTTATCCCCGGTTTGGTTCCTCAGAAGCCAACTTCATTAATCGGGCATAAATGATTGTCGCATTCCTAAAAAACCATCACCATCGCGATTCTTTTTAAATTTATATTTCAATCTACTGTTGGGGGTTCGGTTCTAGGGCAAGCTCTATTCTTTCGAGGGCTGGCGGGTGGCTGTAAAGCCAGAAAACCCTTAGCGGCGAAGGGGTCAAGTCAGAGCGATTGTCAACCGAAAGCCTTTTTTGCGCAGAAATATAAACATCTTTCAATCCGGTCAATTCAAGAGCTGCCGTATCAGCCTGCACCTCCATATACTGGCTGATCTGGCTTTCTATCGGCGCGACAAAAAGCTGGGCCAGGGTTATCAGCAGCATCAGCATCGGAATATTCGCGGAACTGGAAAGTTCCCTGAAACCGAACCATGAAACAGAGGCCAGATAAGGAAAAACCATCCTGTATAAAAAGCCCAGAAAAATCATCGCGAGAAAGCCGAGTGAAAGCCCCTTTGCAACATGATTGTGCCGCCAATGACCGGCTTCATGGGCAAATATCAGTGCCGCCTCTTCAGGAGTATGGCTGTTGATAAGGTTGTCGTATAACACAATGCGTCGGTGTTTGCCAACCCCGGTAAAATAAGCATTGGTATGTTTTGAATATTTGCTTTCATCGATGACATAAATCTCTTCCGTTTCCATGCCGGCTTTGGCGGCTATCTCCAGCAGTCGGTCGCGAAATTCGCCGGCCGCCAAAGGCTTTTGTTCATAGAACAGCGGCGTTATCAATACCGGAAAGAGCAAAGTTATCGCCAGACTAAACCCACCCATTACCAGTGGCACGATGTAAACCCAGCCCTGATCGAATTTTCGAATAACTGTCAGCAGCAGCAAAATTCCGACAGTCTCAAGACCAATTCCGATAAAAGCAGATTTAACATATCTGATCAGCCAACCCATGGTATCAAGATTGGAAAAACCCATGCTGGTTTCACGCACGTGCCCCATATAATAGGAATATGGCAAAGAAATCAGCTGCAAGACCATCAAAAAGGCAAGAACAAACAAAAGATCAGTTCTTAAAATACCTTCGCCGACAAAATTGGAAATTCGAGCAAAGACTTTGCTGAAAAACCCTGTTTTTACCAGAAACAGCAAGATTCCAACGTAAACGAAGCCATACACAAATTTTACCCAGAATCCGCTCAAGGCGTATTCTTTGCCGGCAGCGACCTGCTCAGCAGTAAAGAACTGCAAAACCCTGGCATTATAGCCCGGATCGGTATTGCCGTAGAGTTGCGCCCCCATGAGCAAAGCACGCAACAAAGCCCATGCGATCAATAAAACCCAAAACATTTTCTCTATTTTTTCTGCCGTCATAAGGTTAATGTATTTCATCTGCCCGGCATTTGCAATCAGCCATCAATAATTATTATTGTAAGCTCTTAAACAGCTATATTTTCCGAGTAATTTTCGTGAAAAAGACACAAATTGTCTTTGCTTTGCAGGCCATGTTTGCGCTACACTTCTAACGAAAATTCGTGCACTGCTTTAAAAACAAAATGAAAAAACCCGATCCGCAGACGAAAAAACTTTTTGAGCGAACTCTCAAGCAACAGGCCCGGCCTGCAACCACACGCCTGCCGGGCAAAAACGAAACTGGCAGAAAACAGACACAAAAATCCCGAGTTAACTGCCATGATTGTGTTTTTTTCCAGATCACTTGGGAAAAAGCAACGCCCTACGGCTGCAAAGCCCATGGTTTTAAGTCCGCCCAACTACCATCAATGGTTGTTTTCGCCAACTCCGGACAACCCTGCCTGCTCTTCAGAAAAAAAAATTAGTTTTTTTTAAGTTGAGGCGCGTTTCTCCCGTTAAGCCCCTTTAATAAAGATTTTCTTCCGTATTTTTTTGTATTACCCAGGATTGCCTTCTACCCTACTTTACTATACACTGTTCTTAATAAGTGAGTGAGGGGGCAACTATGAGTTTCGCAAAATCCTGGAAGAGATTAAACCAGAGAGAAAAAGAAAAACAAAAATCCGGGTATAAAAAATTCTTGAGAAAGATTGCCACTGGCCTTGCCGGTCTTGGCTTTCTGGCGACCGGCAATCTTGCCCTCGGCTCTGAAATCGTCGCATTAGATGCCTATGATTCGGTAACGAACACTGACGGGTCGACATCGGTCAGCCAGGACGGCAGCAAGTTCGACATAAATTCCCACAAAATTGTTGGAACCAACGCCTTCAACGCATTCAGCAAATTCAATCTGTCTACCGGTGACAATGCCAATCTCCATCTGCCAGCCGGAACCGATAATCTGATCAATTTTGTCAAAGACAATATCGAGATCCATGGGACACTTAATGCCATCAAAGACAATAAAATCGGTGGCAGCCTTTTCTTTCTAAGTTCACAAGGCCTTATAGTTGGCAGCGGCGGCATCGTCAACTGTGGTGCATTCTATGCCATTACCCCCACCGAAGGCTTCATGGACAACTTTGTCAGCGGTGACAGTCTAATTGTTGAAGGCAAAACTGCAGAAATCAACATGATTATCGGGCGAAAATTCGTTAACCATAAACAGGTGGCTTCCAGCGAAGGAATACCCATCAATAGCGACGCCAGCATCGTCATCGATGGCCAGATCAATGCAATTGACAATATCGGCCTGACTTCAGGCAAAGTAACACTAAATTCTTCTGGAGCGTTAAAAACCGGCCTCACCGATTTCTCGGGACTGGTAAATACTGATAACCTGCCAATCGGTTGTCAGGTCAACGACCTGGAAATGACCTCACCAGATGACGATGGCAACATCGAACTGGTCGCCATCGCCGACAATAAGAGCGGCATGTCTGCAGTAAGCGGCTATGTTGCCAATGAGTTCACGGCTTTCACCAAAGCCGAAGCCAACGCTGAGGTCTACGTTAACGGAACGGTTGATGCAAAACGCGATGCGGTTATCGAAGCGGTAGCTGTCAATGGTGAATTGAGCGAAATAGATGAAAATTTTCACGAATATGGCGAAACCCGAAACCTTGAAAAGTATAGTTCAACCAAATTCGTTTCCAAAATTACATCCAAGGTTGAATTTGGCAGTTCGGCAAACATTGATGCAAACCGGAATCTGATTGTAAATGCCATTGCCCGAAATTTTTATTCTCCTTCCTCAGTAAACCTGCTCGACCTTGGCCTCGATGTCCTGGGTATGACTTCACCAATAAATCTTGGCGCGGAAGTCGCCGTTGAAAGCAGCAAGGCTGAAGTTATCGTAGACACTGGTGCCACACTTTACGCCAGCGAAGACGTTAAAATTACCGCCGACAGCGAAACAGATGTCAGTGTTGGAGCAAGCACAGCTCTTGCGAAAATTAGAAAAACCGGGGGCGGTTTATCTGTTGGCGCGGTTTATGCCGACGTTAACAGCGAAGCGAACATTTCCATTGACGGAAGCGTAACCGCCGGCGAATCTGGCGTTACCGACAAAGGCAACATAGAAATAACGGCACTATCCAAAAATAACCTGGAGTTGACCGGCGCAACTAAAACCGCTAATGATAACGCTTTTATTGCTTTCGCCACTGTGGTCGCCAAGGGTAGCAACAATGCTAAAGTCACTATCGATCAAAATGCCACCGTTTATGCCGAAAAAGACGTTTCCATTACCGCCAAGGCCATCAGCGACGTCAGCACTGAGGCTGTGGCCCAGACCGGCAATTCATCGAAATTCGGTGTAGCGGTTAATGTTACCGACTTTGAATCAAACGCTGATGTCGTTATTAATTCAGACATTAAAGCCAATAACGGAGATATAAACATCGAGGCAGAAAACCGCTATCTGCAATATCGTTCGGTTGCCAACAGCACTATAGGCTACACTCTCATTGCCCAGGCGATTGCCAACGCTGAATCGAATCTTGTATCAAAGCTCTTTACCATGAGCAGCTTTACCGGAAAATTTACCGACAACCTTGGTTCAAGCCAGGGTTCAAAGTTCAAGGCAGCTGGCGCGATTCATTTCAACAAGGGCACCAACAATTCAAAAATCACCATCGGCCCAGATGTAAAAATCGAAGCCGGCAATGAAGTTAATATTACTGCGAATTCCGTTATTGAAGATTATTGCATTCAAACTGACAGCAAGGCAGTTTCGAAGATCGACAACCCTGAAGGCGCTCAGGTTGGGGCAAGCGCTGCAGTTATGTCTATTGACCTTGAACAGCGATCGATGATTGAAGTTCAAGACTCAAATCGCACCCTGGATATCAGCAATGCGGCAATAACCGGCAAGAAAGTAACTATTGCCACCCTCACCAAAGTTGAATACAACCGCATCGCCAGAATGATTCAGGCGGTTCAGGATGCCTGGGCAACCCTTGAAGGCAACGTCTCAAACGAAACATGGAACGGCTACCTTGCTGATTTCAAAGCCAAATGGGACATCGTAACCGATCGCTTTGCTGCTCTAGGCTCAGACGAAGTTTCCGGCGAAGAAAATATCAAGGTTTTCTTCGATGCCTTATCGGCTCTTCCGGCAATCCCATCGGAAATTTTGGATCTGATCACCGGCGGCACCGCCATCGTAAGTTCAGCCGCCCAGGTTGTAACCAACGCTGCAGACTTTCTTTTCTATCAGAACTACCTTAACATGTATGTCTCAAGCGCGATAAAGGGCGCTAATGATGATACTGCAAGCACTATCGGGCTGTCTGGTGCTTTTGCATTCAACGATTTCACTGCAGAAAGCGAAGTTCTCATTGGGCGAAATGCCGTAATTGAAACCACCGGATCAACCTCAGATACTTCCATTTCTATTACTGCCGATACTGACATTGAAAATATCAGTGGAGCGGGTCACCTTCTGCCCTCTACAGGAGCAAAGTCTTTCGGTGGCACATTTCTCTCTCAGGACTTCTTTTCGAATGCGGAAGTATATGTTGCTGAAGGTGCGAATCTGATTACCAACGGCAAGGATGCGGACCTTTTTTCAAATAATAAATTGAAAACTACCGCTATCGGAGTATCCTCGGCTATGGCCAAGCTGGGTATAGAAGGCATGGTCTCCAGACAGGAAGGGCAAAGCACTTCTAAAGTTTTCTTCGATGATGAAGCGATTCTGAATGCCAGAAACGCCACTTTCAGAGCAACTGACAACACCGACATTCTTAACATCGGCGGAGCTGTAATGGTAAACAGCGGCGTTGGAGCTGGTGTTGGCATGGCGATTACCGATTACACCAAAGAGAATGTGGTAAAGATCGGCGATATAGATGAAGAATTTCAGGATCGCAGAGATGAGCTGTTCGATGAAGACCCCGACTCTACAACGAACAGCGAGATGAGCCGCAGCGACGGCAAAGTAGCTGTGACTGAAAATATCAATGCAGAAACCAAAAGCACTGGCGACGCCACATCAGTTGGTGTTGCTGGTGGAGTTGCCAAGAATGACGATTCCGGAGACGAAGGCTTTGTTTCCAGACTTACCAACAAGCTTGATGGTGGCGTGGTAAAAGTTAAGAGCACTATAGATTCTCTCGGCAGCAAATTCGGAAACAAGATTACTGACACCAACTCAAAAACGGGCTCTTCAGGCTCGCACGCCAATCCTGATTTTTCTCTCACCGCTGCAGGCAGTCTGGGCATCAATTTCATAAAAAACACCACCAAAGTAGATATCAGTGGCGCAAACCTCGAACTTGGCGCGGTTGCCGACTCAAATCTGAACGCAACCGCGATCAATTCTTCTGAAAACAAGTCCTGGGCCGGTGCCGCAGGCATAATGTTCCAGACAGCGAAACTCGCGGAATCGCAGGGCGGAAAAACAGTGGGCATCGCCGGCGCAGTTGGTATTAACAGCATCGAAAACAACACCGAAGCGATCGTCGAAAACAATACGATCAATTACGCGGATAAAGTCCAGGTTTTCGCTGTTGATGGCGGCCAGGATATTGCGATGGGGCTTGGTTTACAGGTGGCTGTAAATAACGGCAACGCAGAAGGAGCCTTTTCAATCGGCAGCTCGGTTTCTGTAACCAATATCGACAACATTATTACCGCCCGAATGAAAAACAATACAGTTAATGGCACCGCCGGCGAGAAAACCGATCTCAATGTGGCAGCGTATGAGGGCGACAGAACAATCACCGGCGGAGCAATTATTTCTGTAGGTCAGGAAAAGGGCGCATTCGGAGCAGCAGTAAATGTTATCAATGTTAACAACACGACTGATGCATCAATAGAGAATGGAATCTACAGCAATATTGGTGATGTGACTGTTTCTGCAATGCAGGCTCTTACCCAGATTAACGGTGCCCTTACCGTCGGCGCTATTTTTGGAACACCAGATACCTGCACAATCATGGGCACTATGATCTATAACCAGACCGACAATATTGCCCATGCAAAGATTGACGGCGCAAACTTTACCACCAATGGAAGTGTAGCTGTTAACACCCGTGATTATAAGCATGGCGATGCCGCAGTCAGTGATTTTGAAGCTCTTCTGGATCCAGTCGATGAAGATGTTGATGAATTTGTTTCAACCTCTGGCGAAGACTATTACAACATAGATACCTCAAACGATGTCGATGGCACCAATGAACCCCTGGCGGACCAGGATATAGATGGCTCATTGATTGTTTCAGGTGGCATGGTTGTAACCCTTTCTGATCTACCTTTGGGCGCATCTGCCGTCATCAACGATTTAAGCAATGATTTTAAATCAGAAATTGTCAATAGCACGATTACCGCCGATCAAATCGATGCGAACGCCTCGGTTAACTCAAAATTGATTTCGGTTGCGGCCGGGGTAGCTGTCAGCCTTGGCAATGGTGGCGGAGCCGGCTCTTTTGTTTTCAATGACATCAATAATTTGGTAAATGCCGGATTCCTCAGCTCAGACCTTACCGGCGATCTGATTCGCAGTCAGGCACGTAACGGTGCAGACTTCACAAGTATTTCCGGCATTATCTCCGCTGGAGCCGGGAATGCAGCCGTAGGCCTTGCCGCCGGCTACAACAACATTACCGATGACACCCACGCATATAGCCTGGCAACGCATATTACCGGAACCGACAACAATACCTCAGAGTTACTGGTTGAAGCCACCAACAACTCTGAGCTTTTGAACATTGCCGCTTCATTTGGAATCAGTCAGAAAGTTGGCATTGGTGGCTCAATTTCGGTTAATGAGATAACCGATAATACCACTGCCAAAGTCGATAATTCTTATACCGACGAAGACGATAACGAAATAGTTCTTAACGGAATGAATTTAAACAATCTGTCCAAGGCAGAAGTTAAGTCTTCCGATGATGCCCGCCTTCTCTCTCTTGCTGGAAATGTTGCTGGTGGCGGGACCTGTGGCCTTGGTGGCTCTGTGTCACACAGTAAAATCGACGGTGAAACATCTGCTAATCTCATCGATGCAACGATTTCGGCTCGGGAAATAGATGTTGATGCCACCAATGAATCGTCTATTTTCTCATGGGCAGCCGGAATAGGCGGAGCGGGTACCGTTGCCGCCCAAGGGGCGCTTGCCAACGCCGATCTCAATCGCACTGTAAAATCCCAGGTCGACAACGTAACCGCGAACAACTCATTGACCCAGCTTTTTGTAAGCAGCTACAGCAAAGGATCTTCCGACACCAGCGCCACCGTTGCCAATGGCGCAGGTCAGGCGGCAATCGGAGCGGGAATCGCCGTTAATCGTATTACCGATGAAATCAGCGCCGAGGTTCGCGACAGCAATCTGAATATTTATGATCTATACATGAGATCGACATCAGAACAGGAAATAGGCGCAACCGGTGTTGCCGGGTCAGCCGGCGGCAGCGCCGGCATTTCCGGTTCTGTTGGCTACAACCGCATCAGAACAACAAACAGTGCATTTATAGAAAACTCCAGCGTTGATGCCGGTAACAATCTTGGTGTTGTTGCCCAGACCGATGATCGTCTGCTGAATTACGGTGGCCTTTTGTCGCTTGGCGGAACAGCCGGTATTGGTGCTGCTTTCTCAGGCAATACCATCGAAGGCGATACCACCGCCTACATCGACAATTCTTCGGTCAGCGCCAAAGGTCAGGTCGGCCAGGTTAATACCCACAGTCAGCTCGATGACGACAGCATGAACGATGCGTTCATCGATGATCAGTCCCTGAACCTTGACTACAAACTTTCTGACCAGCGTGAAGGCAATGGGCACGCCGGCATTGTTGTCGACAGTTCCGCAACCCATACCTTCAAATCTTTTGTTGCCAATGCCGCCGGTGGTGGCACTGTAGGCCTGGCTGGCACCGTCGGGGTAAATGCGATCGAAGGCGAAACATCGGCCTACATCGTAGATTCAAGCATCAACCCGGATGCCGACAATGGCGATGTAACGGTTAATGCAGCCGATTACACCAATTACTCTTCATACATCGGCTCGGTTGGTGGCGCTGGAACAGTCGGAATCGGCATGGCGGTTAACACCAACAAAACTGACCGCAACACTTCGGCTTACATTGACAATGCTGCGCCGACCTCCAAAGCCAAAAATCTTACAGTCGCCGCAACTGGCAAGCAGGGCATTTCTTCCATAGCTGCCGGAATCGGCGTTTCTGGCACCGCGGGCATCGCTGGAACGGTATCGACAACCGATTTTTCCGGTAAAACGGAAGCAAGAATTTCCAACTCTGATCTCTCGGTTGACAGCCTTGGCGTCGAAGCCACCCAGTTTGCCCGCTCAAAAGTCAATAACTCGACAGCCGGCATATCTTATGTCGGAGTCGGTGGCTCAGTAGCGGTTGGCACCGACAAACACGAGGTCTCGGCCTTGGTAGATAACAGTGACATCGATCTTAATTCCAATGGTTCGGGTGAAGTTTCCGTTAAAGCCGACAACTACACAGATTTCAATGCTGTCGCCGAAGGCATCGGCGGTGGTGTGGTAGGAGCCGCGGGCAATGTGGCGGTTAATTACCTTGAGAATACCATAACAGCCGGAATCAATGGTTCAGATATCGGCTCTGCAGATTTTAGAGCCTTGAACATCGATATCGAAGCTGAAAACGACCTCAACCTTAACTCTGACGTAGGCTCAGTGGGTGCCGGGGCGGCTGGAGCCGGCATTTCTGTAAGCGTAAATACCGTAGATGGCAAGGTTCGCACCGAAGTGGACGGCAGCAATCTTTATGCTCTCAACGACATCAGCG
>CAZTHA010000031.1:0-20853 GCA_964613435.1 uncultured bacterium | reverse complement strand
CGCTTTCATTACATGGGAACTTCTGTATTCAACATGCCGACAGGCTTTACCAGATCAACCATGTGTTACATCAACGATAGTGGTCATTCGGCAGCTTTGTTTTCCCAGGCGCTGATGGCTAACTTCATTGAAGTTTCGATGCTAAGGCACATGAATGACGCTGAAAAGGGAAAAAATGTATTGAATTTCAAAGTCAAGGCAATCGAAGAAGATCTGGTAATTCCAAGTATCGTTTGGGGAGTTTCTGACGTAAACACCCAGCTTGGTTCAAAAATCTTTTATTTTGCCGCCTCAAAGTCGATCGAAACTTTCGGAGTCACCTTGCATGCGGGTGTTTATAAAGATCCCGTTACTACTGAACGAAAGAACTTTTTTGCTTTCGAAAAAATGGTTTTTCCGTTGGTGACTGTTGGTGCAGAAAGAAACGATGATATCGATACCTTTGGAATCAAGCTGAGCCCGTATCCTGGCTTAAGCCTTGAAATTGCTCAAAGAGATCGAAAAGAAGAGATTTACAACCTCAATTATTTCAGGTCATATTAGTCCATGCGTGAAAATCAGTATACCATTGCTGAACCGGTCAAACTTGAAGGCATAGGCCTTCATACCGGCAAACCGGTAGTTCTCTCGTTCAAACCGGCTGATGCAAACTCCGGTATTTCTTTCGTTCGTACTGATTTGCCGGGAAAGCCTTTTATCAAAGCCTGCCTTGATAATGTTGTCGCTACAAATCGTGGCACTGTTTTGCGGCAAAATGAAGCTCAGGTCCATACGGTTGAGCATGTGCTCGCCGCGGTTTCGGGTAGTGGCATCGATAATATTGAGATCGAATTATCCAGTGAAGAACCGCCGGCTGGAGACGGCAGCGCGAGCCTTTTCATCGATTTGCTCAAAACTGCCGGCAAAAGACCCCTTTCAGAGGCCAGAGAAGTAATAAGACTCGACCAATCTTTCTGGCACAAAGATGGCGATAAATTCATGGCTTATTTGCCTTCAGACAAGCTGGAAATAAGCTTTTATCTCGATTATAACAACGGTTTGCTTGATCCACAGAGCACCAGGGTCGAGATCGATCAGCAGACTTTCACTACGAGAATAGGGCGCGCCCGAACCTTCGGATTCGAATATGAATTTGAGATGCTGGCGGCCAATAATCTGGCTCGCGGCGGCAGTCTCGAAAACGCGATCGTTATCGGCAATGATGGTAAAATTCAGAATGAAGGCGGATTAAGAGATCCGCAGGAATTTGTTTTGCACAAAATTTTAGACTTTGTCGGAGATTTTTCACTTCTCGGCAAAAGAGTTACCGGGCATTTTATCGCAGAAAAAACCGGGCATGGTTTCAATGTGAAATTTGCTCGAATGCTTCGGGAAAAATTCTGCCAGAGCCAGTCAAGAAAGGATTCCAGTATGATGTATATCCAAGATATAAAAGAAGTTTTGCCGCATCGTTACCCGTTTCTTCTCGTCGATCGAATTTTGTCGGTTGTGCCTGGCGAATCCATTGTCGGCATCAAAAATGTCACCGCCAACGAAGAATTCTTCAATGGACATTTTCCGCAAAAGCCGGTAATGCCAGGGGTGTTGATCGTTGAAGCCATGGCCCAGGTGGCAGGAGTCCTTTTCTTGTCACAGCCCGAAAACAAGGGGAAAGTGCCTTTCTTTTGTGGAATTGATAAAGTCAGATTCCGACGCCCGGTTGTGCCCGGAGATCGTCTTGAATTCACGATAAAAGTTTTGAAAGTTCGGGGAAATACCGGTAAGGTAGAGGCTGAGGCCAGGGTTGATGGCGAGCTGGTTACCGGCGGCGAACTGATGTTTCAACTGGTCTGACAAGAATCCGAAGGGAGAAAACAATGTCTGTACATCCTATGGCCGTAGTCGCTCCAGAAGCAAAGTTACACCCCACAGTAAAAGTTGGTCCTTTTACAGTCATTGGCCCAAATGTTGAAATTGGTGAAAATACCATTATTGGTCCCAATTGCACCATTGACGGACATACTACTATTGGCAAAAACAATGTTTTATCGCCGTCTGTAAATATTGGCCAACCCCCCCAGGACCTTAAATTCAAGGGCGAAAAGTCTTTTGTAAAAATTGGTGATGGCAATCATTTCCGTGAATGCGTCACCGTTCACCTGGCTGAAGGTGAGGGAAATTCAACGATAATCGGTGATAACAACCTTTTCATGGCTTATGTACACATTGCCCACAACTGTAAGGTTGGCAGCAACACCATCATGTCGAATTGCGCCACTTTGGCCGGTCACGTAGAAGTCGGTGACCGTGCGGTTCTCGGCGGATTTACCGGAATTCATCAGTTTTGCAAGGTTGGTTGTATGGTAATGGTTGGTGGCATGAGCAAAATCGTTAAGGACGTTCCGCCATTTATCAAGATCGACGGGAATCCGGCGCGAGTTATTGGCCTCAACGCTGTTGGCCTGCGCCGCAATGATGTTTCAAAAGAATCTATTGCGAATATTCGCCAGCTTTTCAAGGTTTTCTTCAGATCTGACATGAACGTATCCCAGGTAATCGAAAAATGGGATTCACTTGTTGATGCCAGTGATGAACAGGTAAAAAAGTTCCGGGCTTTCATCGAAAACTCAAAACGCGGAGTTTATAAACGGACAAGAAAATCAGGCGGATCTTCAGAAGATTGACCTGACTAAGGACTGCCGCCGGCAAAAGTGCCGGCGGCAGTTTTTTTATGCTAAAATTGCGGCAGAGGTTTTTTTGATGGGAATAATATCTGATCTGATTTCTGCGTTTCTGCCTTTTCGCTGTCACGTCTGCGCTGAGTCGACATCAGCGGGTATAGTGCTTTGTCAGAAATGTTATTCAAGACTGAATAAATCTTTAAGCAAACCTTTTGAGGTTTTCGACACAATTTGCGAATTTCGGGTTTTTACCCTGAGTGAATACGATTCATTCGTTGCCGATGTTATCAAGCTGATAAAGTATCGGCCTTCGAAAAAGTTACCAGACTATTTTGCTCGCATTATCAGCGAGAGAAAACTCTTACAGGATTTCTATCCCGGGGAAAAGATCTTTATTCCCGTTCCAATGCATAAAAGTCGCTTGCAGGAACGGGGATTCAACCAGGCAGAAATACTTGCCCAGACAATGGCGGCGGCTGCGCAGGCACATTTTTCCCCGGCCCTGGAAAGGTTGCGGGCCACAATTCCCCAGGCCAGCTGTAAAGAAGAAGAGCGTCTGAGCAATCTCGATCAGGCAATCGAGCTAGCCAGAGGGTTAAATTTGCATAGCTTTGCCGGAAAGAACCTTGTGATCGTTGACGATGTTGCAACCACCGGCACAACTCTGCGACAATGCTGGCTCAAACTCCGTAATCTTAAGCCGTCAGGCATTTGTGCGCTGGTGCTTTCTCATTCTTTTAAAAAGAAAGATATCCCTGATAACGCTTGTGCATTTGACAAGAGACGCAAAGAGATTTAGAATAACTTTGTAAATTTAGCTAAATGAACCCGCTTGATCGTCCGATATTCAATTTTGGAGGCGTCCCCCGCTTTCAAAAGACAAACAAAATGGGGGAGACGTTCAAGGGAGTCAGGAGGAACCATGAAGGTTTCCAATATCAATGTAACTAGTATCTATCAGGACCAGGTTAAGAAAGCCAAAGGCGAAAAGGTCGACGGCGAATTCGGCAAAATGATGCAGGATTCCGCAGGAAAGACCGAGAACCAGGCCAAGGTTTTCCACCCACCCAGCGGCATCAACCCAAACAACCCGATTTTGTCAGGTGCGCCAGTAGCGCAGGCTGACCCGGTTGAAACGGTTAAATTCGCTGCTGAAGTCGTAGCCGGTGAACCGGATGTTCGAGCAGAGAAAGTCGATCGAATCAAAAAACTGTTTGAAGCAGGACAGTATAATGTCCCCGCTGAAGCAGTAGCTGAACGATTGTGGGCCAGTGGCGTCATAACCAGCTCATGGGAGGGATGACCTCCTTTTGAAGGTAACCGTTGACCAGCTGAAACTCATTCTCGAAGAAGAGCTGAACGTCTATCAGCAGCTTTTGCGCCTTGCCGGCGAAAAGAAGAAGCTACTGCTGGAGAAGTTTTCGACCGAGCTGCAAACTATCGTCAGTCAGGAAGAAATTCTTGTGCAGCGTTTGATCGAACTTGAACCTCAGCGTCGCGAATGTGTCCAAAAGATTACCGGAAGCCATGAAGCCAGTCTCGATGAGGCCGTTGAAATCGTCAGTGAGGACGATGGCAAATCAGACCTGTGGATGACCGGATCGCAGCTGCGTGATGTCGTTGCCCAGATCAAAAAGGCTAATGACGAAAACCAGCGTTTGCTCGAGCAGGCTCTGGAATTGACCCAATACTCGATCAAACTTATTACCCGTGCTCCGAAAGATGTCACCTATGGAGCGACCGGAACTCAGACAACCAAAAAAGGCTTTTCTCTGATCGATCGAAAAGCCTGAGTTTGTAAAAGCCTTTTACCAGGCCTGTTGCTGCTTAAAGCGGCAGGGTTTGGTAGAAGGTTTTTATTTTAGCTAAATTAAGCTGCAGTAATCGCCGATAAAGATAGTAGGGAAAAAATATTTTTTCCAGATGGCATCAAAAAGCATATAAGCCATCAACTATAAGGAGGCCGGCGATGACTGGTTCATTTTTCGGGCTACAGATTGGCAAATCTGCAATTTTCACCCAGCGCAAGGCGATGGATGTAACGTCGCACAACATTGCCAATGCCAATACAGAAGGCTATTCAAGGCAGCGCGCGGTAATCGAAGCGTCTCGACCATACATGATTTCCAGTTTGGTGACGCCAGTTTCAGCCCAGCAGATTGGTACCGGCTCGACGGTTGCCAAAATTCAGCAGTTTCGCGACGAATTCATCGATGCGAAAATTACCGATGAAACATCGGCACTGAACTGGAATACCACAGCCGACAGCCTTCTGAAGGAAATAGAAGCCATTATCAACGAGCCTGGAGATGCAACTTTGCGTGACCAGCTCGACAAATACTGGGCCGCCTGGGAAACGCTATCTACTGACGCTTCAAATACAGCTTTGAGAAGGAATCTTCTCGAAGAAACGCAGACTCTTATCGAGAGCTTCAAGGAAATAGATTCGCAATTGCGCTATCTGAAAGGCACTCCCGGTTATTGTGCGACTGGCAGTATCGAAAATCAGGTTCAGGACACGGTTAAAGAAATAAACAATCTGGCCAATCTGATTGCCGATCTCAATCGCCAGATCGGGCGCTCGGAATCGAATGTGAACAACGCCAATGATCTGCGTGATCAAAGGCAGCTGGCCTTGGAAAAGTTGGCGGCTCTGGTCAATGTCGACTCTTTTTATAACGAGAATGATGTTCTGACAATCAATGTTGGTGCGCATACTCTGGTTCAGGATATTAGCGTTAATGAACTGAGTGTGGTGGTTAAAAACGGCGAAAGCGCCAGCAGCATTGCTGGATCAGCCACTTATCCAGAACTTTCCGACAATGCCGAAGTTGCCACGGCCTCTTTGCAATATACAGCTGAGCAAAGAAATATTACTCTCACTGTTTCGCAATTAGCGCAGGCTCACGAACAGTATTCCTTTCTGACCTTTCATCCACTGAATGGTCCGCTTTCCAATTTTGGCGTCACCAGTGGCAGTTTCTACGTTAATGGCCGCGAATTCTTCATCGACGCAGAAAATACCGATATGAACGGTCTGGCCAATATGCTCGATGAAGCCAATCTGAATATCGACGCTTTTATCAATGAGGCGGGTCAGCTCGAACTCAAGTCTACCCACACTGGAAGTGAATATCAGATTACCTCATCAGACGGCACCAGCAATCTGATAACGGTAATGAATCTGCAGACCAACAAGGCGGCTCAGGATGCCAGATTCAATTTCGGTGGTCAGGAATACTATTCTTCCAAGAATGTGGTTACCGATGCTATTGAAGGTGTAACTCTTTATCTGAACGATACTGGCGTAGCCAACCTCGATCTGCGGCCAATCGTTACCAGCGGTACTTTGAAGGGGCTGCTCGAAGTAAGAGATGGAGTTATCGATGCAACTTTGGCCGACTTGAATAAGCTTGCATATACTCTGGCCACTGAAACAAACCAGATTCATCGAACCGGTTATGGACTGGATGGGGAAACCGGCCGCAATTATTTTGCCGCATTCACTTCCGTTGATGTGAACAATCCCTATAAGGATTACATTCAGAGCATGTCGCTCAGCGATTCTGTTGCGAATAATATTGAGAAAATCGCAGCCGCTGGTGGCACCATCGAGCATCCGACCGACAGACTGCGCACCTATAATGGTGATGGTGATGGCTCGAATGCTATCAAAATTGCCCAATTGAAATTTGAAAGTTTTTTCAATGAGGGCAAGTCGAATTTCAACGATTATTACAATGAAATGATCACCGAAGTCGCGACGATCAGCGAACGTTACGAACACGAAGCTGAATATAGCAACAGTCTGATGACCCAGCTCGATGCCAAACGTGCTGAACTGTCCGGGGTTTCTCTCGATGAAGAATTGGCAAACCTAATCAAGTTTCAACATGCCTACAATGCAGCTGCAAAAGTAATTACTACGGTTGATGAAATGCTCGACAAAATCATCAACGGAATGATTTAGGCGTTTACAGAAAGATAATCAGGAGGCAACCTGAATGCGAGTAACCAACCAATATATAATAAACTCGTTCGTAAACCAGATAAACCGTAACAATACGGCGCTAAGCAATACTCAGATTAAAGTCAGCTCAGGAAAAAACTATATTCGCCCGTCTGAAAGCCCTACCGCGAACGCTCTTTCCATGCTTTATAAAACCGAGATTGCTGAGAACAAGCAATATTCAGCCAATGTTGACAATGCCAACCAATGGTATGAAAACATCGATGCTTCGCTGACAACGGTTGAAACCGCAATACAGCGGGTTCGTGAACTTGCGGTTCAGGGAGCTAACGATACTCTGGTGCAGGAAGACCGCGATGCGATTGCCAAAGAAATAAATGAACTGTTGTTACACCTGGTCGATGTCGGCAATACCAATGTTGCCGGTCAATACATTTTTGCCGGACATGATGTTGATAAAAGGCCGTTCAGTTATTTAAACGGTATTGATTCAGGTGCCAACCCCAACATGGTTACATTTTCTCTGGGCGATGTAAGAGATGATATCAATCTTAACAGTCCGATGAGCATTTCTTACAATGGTGATAACAAGAGGATAACATCAGAAATAGATCGTGGCACTATCGTTGAAAAGAGTGTAACCGGCCATGAAATTTTTTTTGGATCAAGCGTTATCACTCCTACTCCGGGATTTACCTATACCTATCCGCCGCTTGAAAAGAGCTTGCCTCTCGATGCCTTGAATTCGGGCAAAGGTGTGCAGGAAGGAACCATAATCGTTACCGATCAGAACAATGTCGAGCACAAAATAGATCTTTCAACTGCCCATACTCTCGATGATGTGATCGGAATCATCAATGACAGCCGCTCATTTGAAGCCGGAATCGAAGAAGTGCCATCGGATACGGCTGCAGCACTCGGGCTATATCGCAATGCCGGACAAACGAGCACTTTGATTGGACTGTCTGATCCGAAAATGCTTTCCGAATTTACCAATCTTACAGATTTGAACAATGGTTTGGGAGTTCCAGAAGGTTATCTGAACATCAACACTCGGGATGGTCGCAATCATCGGGTTGATTTGACCGGCACGGTCACCGTCGGCGATGTCGTTGCCAGAATCAACGCCATCGAAGGTGGTACCGCAGTCGAAGCAACCTTCGACATGATTCATAAAAGAATTGATCTCAAAGATATTACGGGCGGTAGTGGTGACTTTTCGGTTGATTCAACCAGAACCCAGCTTTTTATAAAAGATCTAGATCCTCATGTTGCCGCAGATCTTGGTTTACTCAACAATGTCGGCGCTGGAAATCAGATTTTCTCAACCTATGATGAAGACATGGAATCAGAAGCTACACCATTGAGCTTTCTCAATGGTGGAGACGGGGTTGAGCCTGGATTCATAGACATTACCGGCCACGATGGGATCACTCGAACAATAGATCTTACCACTGCTGGGACTCCTCAAGATGTCATCGATGCCATAAATGACCCTTTGAATGGTGCTTTCCCTTCACAGACAGCCAGTTTTGATCCGGTCAGTAAACGTATTGTTATAACTGATAATACTATCGGACCAGAAGATTTTCGCATTGAAGAGGTTTTTGGTGCTAATCCGGTTTCGGTTAAAGAAATTACCACGGTTACCAAGAATCTGGGTCTGCTCAAATCATCGCAGGGAAATACCATCGTGGGCGATTCACTGGTGCCGGCCGGTTTAACTCTTGCTGACCCGCTGGCGAACCTTGTGCCGCCTCCGGAAACCGGTTTTATGGTCATTCGCGGTGCCGATGATGAGCCGGTCGATGTTGATCTTACCGGCGCAGCAACCATTGGTGATGTCGTTAATGCCATTAACAACACTGGCAAATTCACGGCTACCTGGGATACAACCGCCAACCGTTTCGTCGTTTCTGATCCGAATGCAGTGAACGGAAATTTCGGCATTACTATCGAAGAGACTTCCAATCCTGGTCGTGATCTTGGATTTATCCAGAATACCAGCAATCACACCCAGACAACCTTGACCGGCGCGCCGATTGTCGTTAAGGCTTTGCCGACATTGACCGGTTCTCTAGATATGAACCCGGCTGTGACGCGCGAGACCGAGCTGAAGGCCTTGAATTCAAATAGAACATTCAACTCAGGGGTCAACCTTGGTTATATTCGTATCACTGACAAAGCCGGGCATTTCAAGGCAATCGATCTGCGCGGCTCGACAACCATTGGCGATGTTCTCGACAAAATCAACGACCCTGCCAACGGATTATACATTGAAGCAAGAATCAACGCCGATCAGAACGGTCTTGAAATCATCGACAAAAATCATGGCGCAACTGGAAAGATGGAGATAATCGACATCGATAGCACCAGCGCATTCGACCTTGGCATTGTTGGGCAAACTGTAGATCATAACTGGGTTGGCAAAGACATCGACCCGGGTATGACTTCAACCACACCGATCAGTGCCCTGCGTGTTAACGACGGTGGTGTCGTTACCGGAAAAGTTTACGTTCAAAGTGGCGAATTCTCAGGTGAAATTGATCTTAGTGACGTGAAAACAGTTGGTGAAATGATCGACAAGTTTTCAAACACCGATGCGAATTTCAATATCCAGGCCTGGATATCTGATGATGGTAAACGTATAAACCTTACCAATACCAAGGGTGAGCCATATATAAAAGTACGCGACCTGGCCGAGGGCAATCCTAATGTCGCCTCATCTTTCGGTCTGGGCAATTCACCCTCTGTATTTACCACTCTTATGGATCTTCGCGACAATCTTCTAAGAAATGATGCCAAGGCGATTTCAGAAGAAAGCCTGAAATTCATTGATGAAGATTTAAATCGAATACTTAAATTGCATGCTGAGGTCGGCACCAAAAGCAATCGTGTGACGGCAACAAAAGAAAAGCAAGAAAATATAACATTAAACCTAAAGAAAATGCTGTCAAGTGTCGAAGATATAGATATGGCTGAAGCTATTGTCCGGATGACTGAACTGGAAACTGCCTATCAGGCAGCTTTACAGACAGGAGCAAGGGTGATGCAGACAACCTTGATGGAATTTCTCAGATAAGCGAAGGAAATAAGCGTTAAGTATGAATCTTTCCACATCAAGATTTGGAAAAATAAGCATTGCTGATGAAGAGATCATAACCTTCGATGAAGGCTTGCTTGGCTTTGAGGATTACCATCGATATGTTGTTCTCAATACGGATGACGGAAGCCCGTTCCGTTGGTTGCAATGTGTTGATGATGGGAATCTGGCGTTCGTAATCATTGAGCCGCTGAGCTTCATGTTCGAGTATGATCTTGAAATTTCAGACTCAGATGCTGAATTTATCGCTCTTAAGCGTGCTGAAGATGCGGTGTTGTATGTCATTGTTTCGATTCCCCAGAATCCGAAAGATATGACTGCCAATCTTCAGGGCCCGCTGGTAATCAATGCTGCCAACCGACATGGCCGGCAGATTATTTCCAGCAACAGTCGTCACTCGGTCAAGGCGCGAATTCTTGATGAAATGGAAAAGCGTGCGGCCAAACTCAAAGAAGTCCAGGACTCTCTCGAATCCGATCAAAAGGATGGTGAGGGATAATGCTGGTACTGACCAGAAAGATCAATGAAAAGATCATTATCGGTGATGATGTCGAGATAGTGTTGGTCGATATAGGAAAAGACCAGGTCAAGATCGGCATTAACGCTCCAAAAAGCGTCAAAGTGCACCGATGGGAAGTTTACGAAGAAATCCAGAAAGAAAACAGGGAAGCTGCTAAGATCACCTCTCTTGATCCGCTCAAGAGCCTGCCTCAGGATATTCTTAAAAACTTTGGGAAAAAAGATATTAAAGCTAAAAACAAAGAAAAGCGATGAAAAACGGAGATAAGGAATTGTAATTGGCTATAACCGTCGGAAATCGAGCTAATGTTCGTTGGGTTGAAATTCCGATGGAGTATGTAGAACGGGGAAAAATAAAGCTTCGAAGCGAATAAAAAACGGATTTTACCCCAATAAGTCATGGAGGCAAACCTATGGCCCTGCGTATTAACACAAATATAACGGCTCTAAATGCGCATAGCAATCTGGTAAAAAATGATAGCAGATTGTCTAGCTCAATCGAACGCCTTTCGTCAGGCTTGAGAATCAACAGAGCATCCGATGATGCGGCTGGTCTGACGATCTCCGAGAAACTTCGCACCCAGGTGCGTGGAATTAATCGGGCCATCATGAACGTCCAGGATGGAATCAGTCTCATTCAAACAGCCGAAGGCGCGCTGAATGAAATCCACAGCATGCTCCAGCGCATGCGTGAACTTGCTCTGCAGTCAGGTAACGATACTCTTACCACCACTGACAGACTCGAAATTCAGAAAGAAATCGCTCAACTCAAAGAAGACATCAACAGAATTTCTTACGGTACTGAATTCAATACCAGAAAACTGTTGGACGGCAGTGGCACTGCCCAGGTCTCAACCAGCGATCCCAAAAACCTCGACCCAGTTGTTGTCGGCGAGGTTCTTACTTTTTCTGATTTCTCTGTAGTTGTGTGGCCTAAATCCGAGTATACGCCCGCCGATGGCTGGAAAGTCTTTGACGGTCAACCAGAGCAGCAGCACTCAAACATTTTTACCACTGTCGAAGGTGAGATAGCTTCTTCGAGCACCACTCTGCAATCATTGTCAAATTTCTACGACAGCAACGGTCACTTCATTCTTGATTTGCCGCAGACTCTTTTCCTGCAGGGTGATAACAGTCAGGGCGAAATAGTTGTCAGCAAAGATCTGACACTGGCTCAGTTGACTCAGCGAATTGAAGATGCTATGACCGAAGATCAGCTTGGCAAGGGTCTTCATTTTGAAGGTTCTACTGCTGAATTGAACGTTTCCGGTGAACACAATGGTCAGATGGTTGTAACTTCCGGTCGTAACGGTGAGCTTGGCCGCATCAACTTTACCGGCGAAGAAAGCCTGGTAAAAGCCCTTGGTTTTCAGCAGGTCGTTGCTCCTGAAGCTCCGGTTTATTCAATTGCAGTGACCAACCTTGGTGTTCCCTATGGCGAACGCCAGACCCTCACTACTCAGATCGCCGGTCATCGCGCTCCTGGTTTGATTGAAGGAATTGACCTTTGTTTCGAACCACCATTGTCTGCACATGTTGACACTGCACCAGCAGAACTTGGGATTTCGCTCGCCGGACCGATAACTTTCAACGTTGATGACTCTATTCAGACTAACGCTGTGATTAATATTCCAGCAGGCCAATTTAGTATGAATCAGATCTCTTCAATCGTTAATGACACGCTTTCCGTTGCTGGCAGTAGAGTTCTTAGCAGGGTAAACGATCATTATGCGCTTGAATTCTATACCAAAGACACCGGTTCTGCTGGATATTTGAGTATTACCGGTAGCACTATAGGCAATGAACTTGGAATTGCCAATGGCCGATATACTGGTACTGGCGGAAATCCTGGTGTTGCTAATTCCTATCAGCTTATATCCGTGTTTGATTTCTCTGTTAACAATGTTGTTTTCAGTATAAATGACAGCCATGGAGTAGCTACCGGACCAATTACCCTTAATGGAAACTACTCAGCTGGAGGCTTGAATTCTCTGGTTGAAGCCATTAACAATGAGCTTGCAACAACAAATGTGCGAATAATTGCGGAAGCTAATAACGGAACGCTGTCTTTCAGATCTCTTGAAACAGGCGTTGGTTCAAACTTTGACATTTACGATACCGGAGCTGGCGCACAAAGCATTTTTACTGGTTTGCGCATGAATAATCAGACGACCACTTCTGGTTTCGATGGTAATCCGGCTGAGCAGAACTTTGCTTATGACCAGGCATCTTCGTTCTTTGGATGGGTTATTGCTGATGATGGTGTTGGCGGTGCTGATAATCTTTCGTTCTTTATTGCTGATCTGGATGGCAATGGTATGGAAATTTCCATATCATTTGGCGATGCAGCTGCGGGGACATCCTTCAGAACCATTACTGATGTTGCCAACACAATTAATCAGCAGGCATGGAATACTGGTGTTAAGGTTAACGCTGAAATCAACACTGCTACCAATACCATCAGAATGTTTTCAACCATACCCGGAAAAGACGGTAAGGTTGTTTTAACAGAGCTTGGCAGTCCGGATTCTTCCAATACTTTGAAAAAGGTATTTGATATTGATCCGGTGGCCTATGAAAACGGCGTCGGACAGTATGCCTTTACCATGCACGTTAAAGATACTTCGATCCAGTTCCAGATTGGGCCGAATCAAGGTCATACAGCCAAGGCGAACATTATTAGAACCGACTGCAAGGCTCTTGGTATTGAAGACCTTGATCTTACTACAGTTAAATCTTCTGAAATCGCCATCGGTCTTATCGATAAGGCTCTGCTGCGCATTTCTTCTGAACGCGCCAAACTTGGTGCGATCGAGAACCGCATGACCTACACCAACAACAGCTTGCGTGTAGCACTGCAGAACATGACTGCATCTGAATCACGCATCAGAGACGTAGATATGGCTGCTGAAGTTATCGAAATGACTCAGTCGCAGATTCTCCAGCAGGCAAGTAACGCCATGGTCGGCCAGGCCAACGTTTCAGCCCAGGCCGTGCTTGACTTGCTCAGGTAATTAACAAAATAAATACATAGGTTTGCACAGGGGTTGCCCGCGGGCAACCCCTTTTCTTTTACCTGAATTGCTGCTTATTTTTCCCTTGGGAATGGCCAGGCCATTATTCCGCCTTCAACAACCCAGACATTGTCATAGCCATGACCGTTGAGGAGTCTGGCTGCTTCATAGCCACGCAATGAAATCTTGCAATAGCAGAAAATCTGCGAACTCTTGTCTTCGGGCAGCTCATTCAAACGATTGCGAATTGAGCCAAGTGGCATGAGTTTTTCGCCAATTCCAAGTCGCATGACTTCGAATTCGTCTGAGCCTCGAACATCGAGAATAAACGGTTTTTCTCCCTTATCAAGCAACGCTTTGAGCTGATAAGCTGAAATGCCTTTCATTAGTCCATCGAGTTTGTTTTGCATGATGTGGGCGGTAGCAATCGAGTGGTCTATTGCCAGGCTGAAGGGGGGGGCATAGGGAAGGTCGGCATTACAGTAATCGTCTATGGTCAGTCCGCCAAGAATAGCAGTTGCCCATTCGGCAATCTGTTTGGAAACATCGCCGGGCCCTACGCACTGTGCGCCAAGAATTTTTCTCGTTTTACGATCAGCAATGAGTTTGGTTACCAGCAATTGTCCTTTCATAAAACCAGGTTTGTCCGGGCTTGCGTTGATAACTGTTTCAATGTCAGCAAAACCTGCTTTGCCAGCATTTCTTTCATTAATTCCAGTTGTTCCCGCAGAGAAATCAAAAACTTTGCAGATCCCAGTCTGGATTGTTCCGGGATATTCCTTGCGGTTATTCATGATCAGGTTTTCACCGGCAACCCTGCCTTCAAGATTTGCCAGATCGCCATACGGAGCGAGGACTTTTTTGCCGGTAAGGCGTTGAGTTATCTCGATGCAATCGCCAACTGCATAGATATCCGGGTCTGAGGTTTGCAGATATTTGTTTACTGCTATGCCGCCGGTTTGGCCAATCTCAATGCCGGCATTTTTGGCCAGTTCAGTATTTGGAATTACGCCTATGGCAACAATTGCCAATTGACAATCAAGCTCAGTGCCGTTGTGTAATTTTACTCCGGTTAGCTTGCCGTCTTTGCCTAGAAATTCCGCCAGGCCATTGTTGCAGATCACATTGGCGTTTTTGCTCCGAATGTGGTTTTCTACCAGTTTTGCCATTTCTTCATCGAGAAATGACAGTAGCTGGGGCAACATCTCGATGATGGTGATTTCAATTCCGGCCAGATGCAGGGCTTCACAGGTTTCAATACCTATTAAACCACCACCGATGACTACTGCCTTACGAATCTTCTTCTCATCGGCAATCTTTCTGAGAAAATCCGCATCACGCATGCTTTGCAAAGTTGTAATTCCTTCCAGGTCTATGCCTGGTACGTTAGGCATGCGTGGTTTTGCGCCAGTTGCAATGACAAGTTTGTCATAATCGAGATCTTCTGTTTGTTGATTCTCAATATTTCTGATCTTGACCTTTTTATTTTTTCTGTCGATTGAAATTGCTTCAGTTGAAGTTCTGGCATTTATGCCCTTGGCGTTGAGGAAAAATTTGGGGCCCCGAACCACGCCTGTGGGCGTGCAGATAAGCTGGTTGCGATCATCGAAAAAACCACCGACATAATACGGGTAACCGCATGATGCCATTGAAAGATCGGGCGATTTCTGGATTATTGTGATTTCTGCCTTTTCATCAAACCTTCGGGCGCGGGCTGCGGTTTTTGGACCTGCGGCCGAACCGCCGATAACTAGAATTTTCTGCATGTCATTTTCCTTATATTGTAATATTTTTTAATACCCAACAGTATATTAGAAGCTTTTTTAGTTTAAAAGAAAAATTTCTTCATATCCTGAATTTTTCAAAAAAGATTAAATCAACACAACTATTGTTTGGAGAGATTGGCGGTTGCGCAACTTTTTGGATGGTTGCGCAACCTGTTGCGATATGTCGGCCGGTTGCTGTTGTGAAAAAAATCTCTAGAGCTGCCAGCACCTTACTTTTATTTAACTTCTTTTAAAGTTGGCATAGAAAATGCTCATAAGTTTACAAATTTTTATTTAAGGAGATTTGTAATGAGCTCAACAGTTGAAAAGATCAATTCGGTAAACTTTAATGAAGTCACAGGAAAAGGAACTGTGCTGGTAGATTTCTGGGCCCCCTGGTGCGGGCCATGCCAGATGCAGCTGCCCATTCTGGAAAAAGTTGCCCAAAGGGTTGGTGAAAAGGCAAAGATCGCGAAGTTGAATGTCGAAGAAAGCCCCGATGTGGCATCAAAGTTTAACATATATTCGATTCCTACGTTGATTGTTTTCAAAGAAGGACAACCGGTTAAGGTATTTCAGGGGTTGCAGACCGAAGATACATTAGTTAACGCAGTATCATAAGGAGCAGATAATGAAGATATTGATAGTAGGGGGAGTGGCCGGGGGCGCGAGTGCCGCCGCCAGGGCCAGAAGACTGAACGAAGAAGCAGAAATAATCCTTTTTGAGCGTGGCGAGCATATATCATTTGCCAACTGTGGCTTGCCCTACCATGTCAGCGGAGTCATTGACAGCAGGGATAAGCTATTGGTAACCACGCCGGAGATAATGAAAGAAAAGTTTGCCATAGATGTTCGGACCCATAACGAGGTTCTCGAAATCAATCGTGAAAAGAAGCAGATTCTTGTTCGTAATCTTTTAAAAAACGAGGACTATACCGAGACTTACGATCATTTGATTCTAAGCCCTGGGGCTGCTCCATTCAAACCACCCATTACAGGTGTCGACAGTAAGAATATTTTTTCTCTGCGCAATCTCGACGATATGGATCGGATCAAGAAGGTCGCCGAAGGCAGTAAGGACGCCGTTGTTATTGGCGGTGGTTATATCGGTCTGGAAATGACCGAATCGCTTCGCCACATGGGTATAAATGTAGTGCTTGTCGAGCTTGCTCCCCAGGTAATGGGACCCTCTGACCCAGAGATGGCTTCCATGCTTCATGCTGAAATTGAAATGAATGGTGTGAAGTTAAAATTGGGGCAATCGGTGACTTCATTTGAGCCAGTTGGCGAACGTTTGAAAGTTACATTGAGTTCTGGTGAGAAGCATGAGGTTGACCTGGCGATAATGGCAATCGGCGTGCGGCCTGAAAACAAGCTGGCCAAGGATGCCGGCCTGGATATAGGCGTAACCGGGGGTATCAAGGTTAATAATTTTATGCAGACCAGTGATCCTGACATCTATGCGGTTGGCGATGCTGTTGAAGTTATCGACCTGATGTCTGGGCAACCGGCTCTGATACCTCTTGCCGGGCCTGCGAATCGACAGGGCCGCATCGCAGCTGATAATATTTTCGGTCTAAAAAGAGAATATCGTAATACGCAAGGTTCTGCGGTTTGCAAGGTTTTTGACCTTACCTTCGCCATGACTGGCTTGAGTGAAAAGCAAGCAGTCAAAAATTCAATTAAATTCGACAAGGTCTTTGTTCACCCGGCAAATCACGCAAGCTATTACCCCGGTGCTACATCAATTTCTCTCAAAGTACTGTTTGATCCTGAAAATGGCAGGGTGCTCGGTGCTCAGGCAGTGGGTCTTGAAGGTGTTGATAAGCGCATCGATGTGCTGGCTGTGGCGATAAGGGCCGGTTTAACCGTATATGATCTCGAAGAACTTGAATTATGCTATGCCCCGCCATACGGTTCGGCAAAAGATCCGGTCAACTATGCCGGTATGGTTGCTGCAAACATACTTCGTGGGGCCGCCGAGCACTTTCATGTTGCCGATATTGAAAAATTCGATTCAAACAAGAAATTGATCGATGTCAGAACTCGCGAAGAAGTTCTGGCCGGCGCAATTCCTGGTGCAATGCATATTCCCTTGCATGAAATTCGGGAAAGAATCGGCGAACTGTCCAAAGAAAAAGAATATATGATTTACTGTCAGGCTGGTTTGCGCGGTTATCTTGTATACCGGGTCCTTAAGCAGAAAGGTTTTAAAGCATCCAATCTGGATGGCGGTTACAAAACCTATTGCATGGTCAATAAAAATGCCCTTTATGACAAGAGTGAAATGACCGACGACGCAGGCGGTGAAATGGAAATGTCGGCAGGCCAGGAAGACGGCGATCTGAAAATAATCAGGCAGATCGATGTTTCCGGCTTGCAGTGTCCGGGTCCGATAAGCAAGCTGCGGGCAGCGGTTGATGAAATCGAAAAGGGACAGGCTATTGAAGTGATAGCTACTGACCCAGGTTTTGCTGCCGATGTTCCGGCTTGGTGCAGATCGACCGGTAATCAATGCGTAAATATTGAGAAAATACCAGGCGGAAAATTTAAGGCGGTGGTTAAAAAACTTGGAAAAGTTGAATGTTCGGCTATCACCACCTGCCAGAAGAAAATGACCAATGTAATTTTCAGCAATGACCTCGACAAGGCTATGGCTGCTCTTATTATCGCTAATGGTGCGGCGGCGGCCGGCTATGAAACGACTCTGTTTTTTACCTTCTGGGGCTTGAGTTTATTGCGCAAGGAGCCAGAAAAACCCGTTGAAAAAAATCTGGTAGAAAAGATGTTTGGCATGATGCTACCAAAGGGGGTAAGCGGCCTTAAGCTTTCAAAAATGCATATGGGCGGCATGGGTACGGCCATGATGCACAAGGTTATGGCCGACAAACACGTTACATCTTTAAAAGATCTTCTCAAGAGTGCGATAGACAACAAGGTAAAACTGGTTGCCTGCTCGATGAGTATGGATGTCATGGGAATCAAAGATTCAGAGCTTATTGATGGCGTCGAGATCGGTGGAGTAGCAATGTACATAGACGAACTAAGCAAGAGTAATTCTGGTTTGTTTATCTAGTCTGGTAGAAAATACTTTTGTAGGCGGTCACTAGGCCTGGCTCGACCAGGTAAAGGTGACCGCTTTTCCTGTTTTTAAAGGCATTTCATGAACAGCAGGCTCCTCATGAAAAAAATCTGAAAATAATAGAAAAAGTGAAAATGAGCTAAATGCACTTTAAAAATCGATTAAATTCGAGAAAAATAGCAAAATTTAACTTTAAACGCTAAAAATCGCCCGAAAGGATGTGCGGGTTAATGTCGATAGACCTAGTAGATAAGGAAAAATAGGCCTGTTTTGACCGAAGCAGAAAGAAAGGAGGCAAAGGCAAGAATTAAATAAATAGAATTCCGGTCTGAAAATTTAAGGAGTTTTAGCGCAAGGATGCGCTGAAAGACGACAATCAAGGAGGAAATGTATGTCGTTGCGAATCAATCAAAACGTTCTTTCAATTAAAACCTACTCAAATCTTACTCAAACTAACAACCGGCTCGAAAAATCGATTTCGAAACTCAGTTCAGGACTTCGAATCAACACAGCCGCCGACGATGCAGCCGGGCTGGCAATCAGCGAAAAAATGCGTCGGCAAATCAGAGGCTTGAACCGCGCCGCGCTTAATGCTCAGGATGGTATTTCCATGATCCAGACAGCAGAAGGTGCGCTGAACGAATCACAGAGTATCATGCAGCGAATGCGCGAACTTGCAATTCAGGCTTCCAACGATACACTTACCAGTAACGATCGCCTCGAAATTCAAAAAGAGGTCAACCAGTTGCGCGATGAAATCGACCGCATCGCCAATGCCACCGAGTTCAATACTAAAAAACTTCTCGATGGCAGTCAGTCTTCTTCAATCAGTTCAAGCTCAAGATATGTCCGGGGAATCGTAGTTGGGAACACGAATGGCGGCGGTGACTATGAGGCAAGCATTGCTCTTGTCGGCGGCGGAATTTCTCAGATGCAGAGATCACAGATCTTTACCGATGCTTCAACCGGTGATCTTGCCCAGGGAAACACCAAGCTTGAAGACATTGCTCAGTTCTTCAACGAAGAAGGTGTTTCTTCATTGTCCAGTCCGCAGAAGCTGACAATTTCAGGTAATTCTGAATCAGTCGAAATAACCGTCGATGGCAAAATGTCTCTCGATCAGCTGGCAGCAGCCTTGCAGAATGCTCTGAGCGGCAGTAATGGTCTCGATATCGATAATTCATCTGCCCAGGTAATTGGCACGGCCCAGACCGGCGTTAGTGGCATGGGTGGCTATCTGCAGCTCGTTTCTGGTTCTGCCGGAGATCGTGGTGATTTCTCGATTGCTGGACCCCAGGATCTTATCGACTCTCTTGGACTTTCTGTCGTAAGAGAATCTGAGAATTCTCTGGTAGAAGTCACTCTTACTGATGCGCAAGGCAACTCAAGAACCACCAGAACCAGTAGTGATCGAGCTTATGGCCTGTTGAACGGCATCGATGTTCAGTTCCAGTCTCAAGCTGCGCAAGTTGCAGGCTTTGGCGGAATTGAAAGCGGTTTGCATGTTTCGGTGGCGGGCGGTATCGACTTCACTCTCGATGCTGGTGGAGGAAGCGTTGACATCACAGTTGCCACAGGAAACTGGACAATGGAAGGTATTGCTCGCTCCATCAATCAGCAGATCGAAGATGAAATCGCTGCTGCGGCAGGTGGTGCCGATGAAGCTCTGCTGGGCTTGAAAGCTTCTGTCGTCGATGGTGAAATCAGGATTGCCTATGAACCACAGCTCGCATCAGTGTCTTCCAGCATCATCGATGTTTCTGCGGCTACTGCCGACAATCCCTTGGGAGTCGTTGACGGTTCTTACGGCGGATTTGTCGATGCCAACAAGGATACCGATTTCGTCGTTCAAGGTCTTGGCACCTATCGCGATGACGTTGCAAACGGCACGGCGGTTACGTTCACTCTGACTGACGGCGATGGAGATGCTTCGGTCCTGAACTCATATTCAACAACCGATGATCCCGAAGTTGCCGACATGAAGGAGATCAAAGAATTCCTTGCCAGTGCTAACGCAACCTTTGATGCCGATGATGTGCAGATTCGGGCCGACATGGTAAATGGTTCACTGGCCTTCACCGCTACCAGAGTTGGTCAGGAAAATCAGAATGGTGCGTCACCGGTTGCAAGCCGGGTTACTTTGGCAGTTAACCAGCCATTTGCCGAAACTCAGTTCGGTCTCAAAAATGGTACGGCCTATGGTAGTGGCGATACCAACTTCAGGCTGCATGTGGTTGATAACAAACCCCAGTTCCAGATCGGTGCCGATCCTGGTCAGAACATGCAGGTATCGATGGGTGATATGTCATCCAATGCTCTGGGAATCGACAACCTCGATATGACAACAGTCAAGGGTGCCCAGGAAGCTCTGGTAAGAATCAACAAAGGTCTTGACATGATTTCGGCAGAAAGATCCAAACTCGGCGCTTTCCAGAATCGCCTTGAATACGCCATCAACAACATCAGAAACACTTCAAGTAACCTGACTTCAGCTGAAGCTCGAATCAGAGACGCCGATATTGCTATGGAAATGATCGAGTTCACCCGCAACCAGATCGTGGCTCAGTCGGGAACCGCTATGCTGGCACAGGCAAACATGCTGCCGCAGAGTGTTCTTTCGCTTCTTGGTCAGTAATCACTGACGGTCTATTTTTCGCTCTAAGATCTGCCCGGGCTCTAATGAGCCCGCCGGCAGATTTTTTTTGCTTTTAAATAGGTGTGTTAACACTTAAAATATGA